>CAZRWF010000035.1:10315-28378 GCA_964603685.1 uncultured Chitinophagaceae bacterium | reverse complement strand
TCGGCCGTGATCACCCACGTGCCGGCATCGGCGATGGAGATCCAATGAGCGTCCAAAACGCCATTACTCAAAGATGGTGTCAGTCCCGCGCCGGACAGAACGGTCGCACCCGGAACGGAAACGGTGAGCGACCGCGGGAAATTCGTTTTTACGTTGTTGTAAGCATCATAGACCGTGATCCGGATCGGGAACGGCGTCTCGGTGAATTGCGTCGGCAAATCATTACCCGATGTATCTTTCACCGTAATGGAATTCAGGTCCGAGGGGAAGACAGTAAACGCCGGACTGCTGCCGCTTTTGTGCGTGATTGAATCGTACACGTTCACCGTCATCGCTCCGGCCCGATAGATCGTCACATCCTGCGGTCCATGTTCCCCCGCTGTAAACGGAATCGAAAAATTCCCGCCGAAGACGTTCATGGTGGAATCGTTCGAGGAATACCACACCTGTCCCGTATAACCCGTCAACACGTTTCCGAGCGAGTCGACTGCTTTCGTCAACACCTGAAATGTTTGTCCTGCGGTTTGATCACCGATCGGCGATCCGTCCCCTGCGAGGACGATAAAATGATGCAAGGGATTCTGACTGAAATATGCCTCGATCGAGTGATCTGCTTGGACGTTGAAGAACGTGTACCGGACGGTCGAGTCGACGTTGATCCCATCCACAACGAGGCTGTCCAGATGGTATCCGGCGGACGGTGTAATAAAAAACTCTCGGGACTCCCCTTGATTCACTGTCTGCGCCGTGGAAGGATTGATTGTTCCTCCGCCGGTGACGACGGGAGTAATGACGAACGAAGCAAACGGAATGGCGGACAGCTCCGCGCTGTACGCACTTGAATTTCCGGAACTGTCCACCGCCGTCAATCGGAAATAATATTGTTTCGCATTCTGTAATCCGGTAACCGTCACGACCGTATCGAGACGTCCCGTCGTGGAATCAGTGACGATCGACGGATTGGAAACGGTATCGCTAAAGATAACATACCGGCGGAAGTCATTGTCGGCAACCGCGTTCCAGGTAAGAGTGACCGATCCGTTCCCGGGTTGAGCGGTTAGCAACGTCGGAATACCCGGCGGTGTCACGTCACCGATCGCGGCAACAGCGGCGGCGCTGGTGCCGCTCAGAAAATCGTTCACATCCAAGGCGGCGATGCGATAATAGACTGTGGTCAATTCGGCGTTGGAAGGATCGACAAACGTGGTCGCGATTGTCGAATCAATGGCCGTCATGGACGTGGAATCGGAACCTTTATACACGACGTATCGATACAGATTTGACAATCCCCCGCCGTTCACCCAATTCAAGGTGACGTTCGATCCGGAAACATTCGCCGTAACGTTTTTCGGCGGAAGTTGCAGCATAAACTCTCCCGGCTGCCGAACGTTCGACGAAAGCCGCAATTCATCAACGACCGTGCGATGTGACGTAGCGGCGAAAGCCGAAGCGGCCCCTTTCTGTCGCCCCTCTTTTCGGGAAGCGGGAGCGGCAGCGATTTCGTCGAGCAGCGGCTCCGGACCGATCCGGAGATTTGTCGTATTCGATATTTGTCCCGTCAACGCTGCTGTGGAAATCCACGCATCGAGCGATCCGTCCACCGTAAGCGTCAACACCGATGCCGCACGATTGTGGGTGACCGCGATATGATGCCATTCCCCGTCCGCGATAAAACGGGAGCCGGAGACAAAAACCGCATTCAAGAGATGGTCGGAAAGGAGCACAGAAATATTGCCGGTGTCCTGCACCATTTCAATCAAATATCCGCTGGTGCCGTTGAATTTGTCTGCAATGATAAATTCCTTCGAAGAATCATCGGCGTTGATCCACAGATCCAGTGTGAAGGAACTATCGGCATTATTGACAAGAGCATTATCGCCGATCATGATGTAACCGTTAACGACATTCCGGGCAAAGCCGAATTTCCCCGGTACCACCGTCGCGGAGGTGCTGCCATAATTATTGTTGCCGGACCGGTCGGAGACGGCCGTGCCGGAGGATTCGTCAAAACTGAGAAGCACTCTCGTATACACATCCGGAGTGTACGCTCCGGCGATCACACTGTTCGGTGTGACATACCGGTACGGCGATGGACCGCCGATATTGCCGGAGGCGTCGATGGCGGAAACGCTGATCCGCAGCGGCGCTCCGTTTGCCACCCCGGCAAACGAACGGACAGTATCGGTCCGGCTCATCGTCGAATCGGCAAGCACGTCGTCAATAAAGATATGATACTTCACCACATCGGCGGAGCTGGCACTCCAGACGATGGAGAACGTTCCGTCGCCGGCAACGCCGGAAAGGATCTGCGGTGTCACCGGTGACGTCAGGTCCGGCACGGTCACGCCGGCAGCGTACGTTGTTTTGGATTCAAATCCCGTAGAATCGACGGCCGACACACGGTAGAGATAGCTCGAAAATTCCGTCAACCCGGTGTCGTCGTAGTACGTATTCTGCGTCGAGTCGTAGAGCGGCAGCGCCGTGCTGTCGCTTCCGCGATAGATGAAAAATTGCCGCAGCGGCGTGTAACCGCCGTCAAAGACCCAGTTCAATCCGACCGTGCCGGGAACGACGGTGGTTTTACTTAAATAGTACGGCGGAATCGGCAGATTGAACTCATAATTGTACCGCACACGGTCCGTGAAACGGACTTCGTCGATCGCCCCTTGGAACTCATACCCTGTACCTCCGGACGTACTGTTCCCGATGGTGGCGGCCGTAAAATTGAGGGACCAATCATGGTTGAACGGCGCGAAGACGGACTGATTATCCGGAGAGCCGTTGATGAACACGGTCAACACTGTTCCGTCGAACGTTCCCGCAACATGCGTCCACGCATTTATCGCTATTGACGAATTCGATACGACGCTGCGGGCCATTTCTTCGGTTTCCCATACCGTAAAACTCACGCGGCCGTCGGATAACAACTCCAGAGCAACATCGTTGTTCAATCCGCGCTTCCGGAAGACGGTGTTGTTGTTCTTGTGCGTTGACACCTTTACCCACGATTCGACCGTGAACGTGTTCAGCACGCCGGCAAACGGATTTCCGATCACCACTTGATCGGTGGTTGCGGCAAAGTGTCGGGCTTTTCCCGATTTCCCCGGAACAATCGTCGTCCCCGCAGCGATGCCGTTATTGGTGAATTTGGAATAATCCGCCGCTTCGATCCCCGCGGTTTCATCGAAGTGAAAAAGCGATCGTGTATAATCATCGTCACCGTAATTCGCCGGCAGTTTTTCCGCCGGTGTGGCGAATTTTTCGCTGCCGGTGCTTTCGTTGTTCAACGTGTCGACGACCGTCACGCGGAAATAATACGGCGTACCGTTCGTCAGTCCGTCGATCCGGCCGGAAGTGGAATCCCGATGCGTCACCACTTTCCCGAGGATCGTTGCGGGACTCGTCGTCCCATAATAGATGCGGTAGGAGCCGAAGTCCGGCGTAAAATTTTTCGTCCAGACGACGAGCGCCGAATCCCGGCCTCCCGTTGCCCGCAGAACGGTGACGGGACCCGGTGCAGTGAGATCGGTCGGTGTGACGGAAATTTCGGTCGAGAAAGGACTGAGATTGCCGGTGACGTCGCGTGCGGTTAACCGGAAATAGTACGGTTGAAAGTTCGTCAATCCGCCGTATGTTTTCAGTGTGTCGTAGATGTTCGTCGTTGAATCGATGACCGTGGTCGGATTCGGCGATGTTCCGCGATAGATGTAATATTGGTAGAAATCCCCTTCCGTATTCGGAGTCCAGCGGATTTGCACTTGTCCTTCCTGTGCAACGGCGGAGAGGTTCTGCGGCGCGAGCGGCGCTAACACATCGGCCGTAGTGGCCATCGCGGCGAAGGATCGTCGGGAGACATAACCCGATTGGTCCAGAACGGCAATCCGGTAGAAAAACGTCGTCTGCGAGGCGCCGGTGACATCGCTGAACGATGTGCCGGTGGTCGAATCGATGACCGTCATCGTTGTGGAATCCGAACCGCGGTAGAGATAATATTTGTCGATACCGACCGTTCCGGTACCGGCCGTCCAATTCAATTGTACGGTCGTGCCGGACGGTGAAGCGGTGAGCAATTTCGGAGCCGACGACACATTCCATTCGGAAGGTGACCGCACTGATGAGGAGAGCCGGAATTCATCGATCAGTGTGGTGCCGGAAGGACCGCTGTTCGGACCGATACGCAGCGTCGCTCCCGTTTCGATCAATCCGGTAAGCGATGAACGGCTCACCGTCTGTTCCACCACACCGTCAATCGCCAGCGAAATTGTTCCGGCACCGGGATGATGCAAAAATGCCACATGATGCCAGTTACCGTCCGACACTGTCGACGTGCTGAGGACAATGGCGGAATTGGCGAGATGATCCTGGACCGATACACGAACCACTCCGCCGGAACCGGAGAGCACTTCGGCCAGCACACCGGTGGAACCGGTCCTCTTTTCAAAAAGGATCAGATTAGTCGCCGGATTGCCCATCTTCACCCACAGATCCACCGTGTAGGCCGAGTCAATGATATTGAGAGTGGAATGTCCCGCGATTTGCAATTCGCCGCCGTACGTGCTTCGTGCGGAATTAAACCGGCCGGCTGCTTGCGGGAAGGTGTTGGCGGAAATCGCATTGTTGGCATAGCCGCTGTAATCGAACGCCGTGCCGCCGGAGACTTCATTAAAACGCAGCAGCACTTTCGTGGAAGGATCGGCCGAATACTCTCCCGCCATCGGCGCCGGGGCGTCGGGTGTCACCATCAGATCGGGCGTACCGATATTTTCATTCCCGTTGGTATCGATCGCCGACACGGAAAAATAATACGGTATCCCGACATTCAACCCGGTGAAGGTCGACGTCGTATCGGAAATGACATTGGACGAGTCGATGATCGTTGAAGGATTCGGCGTCGTTCCGCCGTACAGATAGTACGCACGGAAATCTCCTCCGGTGGTCGCGTTCCAGCGGAGCGTAAAGTTCGTCTGCATCGAATCAATGACAACCAGCGGCGCAGAGAGCGGCAGCGGAGTCTGGTCGAACGGCATCGCCGTCACTTCATTGCTGAAGGCGCTCACGTTTCCGGACGCGTCTCGCGCCGCAACGCGGAAATAGTACGGTTGATAGTTCGTCAAACCGGAATAAGTCCGCAGCGTGTCGACGTTGGATGCGGCCGAATCGATCACCGTGACGGGATTCGGCGCGGTGCCGCGGTAGATGTAATACTTCGCAAAATCGCCGTCGAATACGGGATTCCAGCGGATCTGCACCGTTCCGTCGGAGGCCGAGGCGGTGAGATTGGCCGGTGTGGCCGGCGGTTGAATATCGCCGGTGGACAACACGGCGGCAAAACTTTTTTCACTTTGATATCCCGTTTCGTCGAGCGTCACCACGCGGTAATAATAATTGGTGAAGGAAGAAAGTCCGCCGTTGGTGAACGAGGTGAATGTTGTCGAATCGATCAATGTCATCGAACTCGAATCCACACCGCGATAGAGGTAATATTTTTGCGGATTCACGGAACCGCCGCCGGCATTCCAATTCAGCACGGCGTTCCCGCCGGCAAGTCCGGCTGAAACATTTTTGGGGGGCAGTTGCAGATTAAATTCGGAGGGGGATTTCGCCGTGGAGGAGAACCGGATCTCATCCAGCGATCCGCGGAGATAGCGCGCCGCCACAAATCCGTACCCGGTGCCGAACCGCATCGGGAAAGGATTGGTCAGATTGATATTCGTCGGAATGGCGCCGGACCCGCTCAGCTGTCCGTTAATATAGACGGACAATACATCTCCCTCTCTCACGCCGGCGACATGATACCATTTTCCCGCCTGCAGTGTGCGGGTGCTGCTCATGACGCCGGAAGGAGATTCGGAGCTATTGACCACCACAAATGAAAGTGCATTGGTGGTATCGACGTTAAAATTAAATCCGTTGATCCCCGCCCCTTTTTTCTGCGCGAGGAAATGGACCTTGTTGATCGAATCGAGCTTCACCCACATTTCGATCGTGAAGTTACCCGTTCCGGTGTTGAGACTCGGTTTATTCTCCACTTCAATATATTGTCCGTTCCCGCTAAAACTTCGGGCATTGTTCACCTTTCCGGCACCAGTCGCCGTGCTGCCGATCGCTTTTCCGAAGTTTCCGAGACCGCTCGCGTCATTCACATCGGTGCCGGAGGTTTCGTCCATACGTAACAGGAGCCGCGTCGTTCCGTCCGTTGCGTATTGGCCGGTCACCGGCGTCTTCGAATAAAATCCGGAGTATGTCGGCAACGATTCAAAGAACGTACTGTCCACCGCCGTGACGGCGTAAAAATACGGCGTTTCGGGCGACAATCCTCCTTGGGAATATGTCGTCGCGACGGTGGAATCGATCAATGCCATCGATGCGGCGGAATTGCCGCGGTAGATCCGGTACGTCTGCAATCCCACTCCGCCCCCCGCATTTTGCCAGTTCAGTTGAACGCTGGTGGGACTCTGCTCCGTTGCCGCGAATGAACCGGGGGTGATCTGCAATTGAAAATCTTGCGGTGCGCGGGGACCGGACGAGATGCGGAACTCGTCGATCGTGCCGCGCATGTACCGCGACGCTTCCAAATCCGTTCGGACACCGATGCGGAGAGGTGCAGTGTTCCCCAACGAATCGTTGATCACGCTTAAAAATCCGGTGCTGGCCGTACCGTTCACATATACCCGCACGGTATCATTAAAGCGGACGGCGGCGACATGATACCATTTCCCGGGTTGCAGTTTGATGTCCGACGACATGCTCTTCAGGACGTTGGAGTGGTTCCACGCAAAGAAGGCGATCGCGCCGGAGGGTTGCACGTTCATGGCGATGCCGGGGAACGTCGAATTGCCCGTCCGCTTGTCGAAAATCTGCTGCACGAACGTGGACAACGAGTCGAGCTTCACCCACGCTTCCACGGTGAAATTCGACGTGCCGAAGGAAAACTCCGGAGCATGCGGTACGGTCACATAATGTGTGCTGCTGGAGAAATGACGGGCATTGCCGATTTTTCCTGCCGCCACCGGCGCTCCGGTAACGGTGCCGACATTGGCCGCGGGGGAAAAATCGTTCGCCACGGCACCCGAAGTTTCGTTTAAATGCAGCAACAGCGTTGTCGTTCCGTCCGCCGCATATTCTCCAAGGCCCTGCACGTTCGCACTATAATAGACTTGGATCGACTGTGCCGCAACAAGCGAAGCAATCGTATATGAGCCGATAATTCCTTGATTGATGCCGTTCACCACCACACTGTCGATGTGATGTCCGATGGTGGGATTAAAATTGAAGGTAACCGCACTGCCGTGATTTAAAGTCGGATTGGCGGGCGAGATGCCGCCGGATCCGGTCACCCCGGTCGTTACCGTATAGGTATTGATTGCAAACGTGGCGCTGATGCTGTTGGCGGCAACGACATTCGTAAACGTATAATTGGAGATTGCTCCCTGGCTGACGGAATTCACGACCACATCCGCGATATGAAATCCGGTATTTGGTGTGATGGTGAACGCCTGGTTTTCGCCTTGATAGACCGGGACCGTTCCGTTCGGCGAAATGGTACCGCCAGCGCCGGCTGTTGCACTGATATTATATTGCGGTAGGATGGAAAAATTTCCCGTGACCGTTTTAGGCTCCGTCATCAGGATGGAGTCCGGGTTGGTTGATCCCGTAAGATCGCCCGACCAGTTATTGAATGCATAATGCAGGTTTGGCGTCGCCGTCAATTGTACTTTTGTACCGTGCGGATATGTCGCGAGGTTCGGCGATTTCGCCACCGATCCGTTCGTCGCATTGATCGTCAATCCGTATTCCATCAATTCACCGATCGTGAACTCGCCGAACCCGGTCAATCCTGTCGCTTCGGACGACGTGGGAGTGAGTGCCCCCTCTGTCACATCGTTCCAGGTTCCGTCGTGATATCGTTTGATCACAAATTTGGAGCTAACAGCTCCGCCGTCCACATCACCGCCGGAAAAATTGAAGAGTGCAGAATAACCGGCGTATATCGGTGATGTATTGTAACCAAGGATCCAATACCGGTTCACATTTTTGTTCGTGTTGATGAACGTTCCGGTGAGGTCCTGGCCGGTCGGAGAGGTTCGGGCGGTGACGGTGCCGGAAGCGGTGACGTTATTGAAGGTGAATTCCACCGGAGCATAGGCGGTTCCGTCGCCGATCGGGAACTGCCGTGACACCGACACGCCGGTCGCCACATGACGCTCCAAAGTACCGTTCACGTGGCCGTTGGTCCGTACCGCGGAGCCGGTCGAAGAGATCGAAAGGGTGTTGCCGTTCGTGTGCACAATACCATTGATCAGAGAAAGCGGTCCCGCAACGGTGACATTGCTCTGCAGCGTGATATTGTTCGTATTGTCGATCGTCAAAGAATCGAATGTCAGTTCGCCGCTGATCAACTGCGGACCGGAACCATTCAGGGTCACCGCCCGGCCGTTGGGCTGGAACGTTCCCGATCGGTTGAAACCGCCGCGGAGAATTAACCCGCCGCCGCTCTGCGAAGAGAGGGTCAACGTTCCGTTGATGTTCACATTACCCTCAACGGTAAGGGGCGCCGTCATCTGGTTCCCGGTATGGTTCATCGTCAGCTCCGAACCGGAATTAATCAACAGGGTTCCCCCGATCCTCCGTCCGGTGGATGTTCCCCCGTTGCCGAGGTTCAGCTGCGTAAAGTTCGTGACGGTGACATTGTACGGGTAACCGGCACCGCTGGTGGAGCTCCATTCAAGCGACCGATGATAGAGAGCAGAATCGCTGTACACCAATGTGGAACCGAAAGCATAACTGGGTGCATTGCCGACGACCGAACCGTTGTTGGCAATATCCAACTCGTTCACGATGGTTGTGCCGGTACCGAAATCGACCGCGCCGTTCAGCCGCACTCCCCAGAACGAGATCGTACCGTTGACAGAACCACTTCCTTGAAAAACGATCCCGTGATTGGAGGGAACGATCGTTCCTCCTGTCCGCACGATCGATCCGCCGTTGGAGATGTCGACCGATCCCCCTTCGACTTTGAGGACGCCGGATTGGAACAGCAGCACATTCGAGACGGCAAGATGCCCGATCGGCGAGGCCATCAACCGCAGCGTATCGCTCTTATTGATCACCAGACTGTCGAAGTTCACATATCCGCCCCCCGATTTGGACAATAACTGTGCCCCGGTACCGATGAACCGGACCGATGATGCGTTGCTGGTCAGCGTACCGCTCTGGTCGAAATTCCCTTTGACGTTTAAGTATCCGCCGGGCTGCGATGAAAGTTCGATCGTTCCGTTGTTCGCGATTGTTCCGTCGACGGTCAGCGGCGCCGTCATTTGCGATCCGCCGACGTTCATGCGAAGCGACGATCCCGCAGCAATCAGCAGCGATCCCCTCACATTCCGTTCCGTTGTCGTTCCCCCGTTGCCCAGATTGAGTGCGGTGTTCGCTCCGATTTCCACATTAAACGGCGCCCCCGGACCGGTCAGTGCACTCCATTCCATTCCGCGAGGATATGTTCCGCCGGTCATATATCGCAGCGTCGATCCGTTGTCATACGTCAACGGATTGCCGATGATCCTCCCCGTGTTATTGATCTGCAGATTTTCAAACACGTTGGATCCCGAAGCAAACGAAACGGTATCGTTCAGAAAAATCGTGGCAAACGTATGCGCACCGTTGACGGTGGCGTTTCCATTGAATACTACGAAACCCGATTCACTCAGCGAACCCCCTGCACCGTAGAGTGTTCCTCCGTCAAGAATATAGAGTCCGTTCGTGATATCAAATTCACCGTTCACAAGAACGATCTCCAGAATCCCCGGCGCGGCCATCGTGTATGCGCCGTAGACGGCATCATCAAGTTCGACCACACCAAGATCGACGCCGCCGATGGAGTGCGCTGCCGTTCCGCCGGTCAGGAGTATCTTTCCGCCTTCCGATCCGGTCACATGCATTCCGTCCGAACCATGGATATTTCCGTTTACTGTCAGAATGTATCCGTTATCGTTCAGCGTACCGTTCAGCAGCGCAAGATTTCCGGTGATCGTTTCATCTCCCGATGCCGTCAACACGCCGGAATTTTTATTTACCGCCACGTTCGCATACGACGCGGTGCCGGGAAGCACCGGTAAGGTTTGTCCGGATGTTCCGTTGAACGATATGTTCGAACCGGTGGTGATCAATCCCCCGGTGGAGAACGTGAGGGATGGTGTGAATGTGCCGCCGATATATATCGTATCGATATTCGAGAGCGTGACGCTGTAGATGGTGCGGGAATTGGAAATCGTCAGATGCGCATAGGTAAAGGAGGGGATCGATTGCGACCCGGTTCCGTTGAAGTCGATCGTGTTCGTTCCGCTGACGGAGTGTGCCGCCGTTCCCGTGGTGAACGTGCCGGAAATTTTCAACGAATTATTGTCGAACGTCTTGGAAAAATTGTTCAACGTCAGATTGCCGTACTGCGAATTCCGCGTCAGCACCGATTGACCGGCGGCCGATTTGTTGTACGAAACGGTACCGGTCGCGGAGGAATTCACAAACCCGGTACCGGCTGCCGCGACATCCCCGTTGATGGTGAGATTGTTCGTTCCGGTGAGATGGTACGTTCCGGCGGTCATAGTGAGCAGGTTTTGGACAGTGACATTGCTGTTGGACTGCGACACGCCGGCACTATTGTTGATCGTTAAATTGTTTACGGTGGCCGGCAATCCGTTGCCGGTGAACTGCGCTGCCGTGCCGAGATATTCGTAGGAGGCGCCGGTGCCGTATGTGCGCGAGGAGGTCCGCACGAACCCCGACAATGACGGCACGGCCGTAATTCCATCCGTATGCCTGATCCGCAGCGTACTTCCCGATTTCGCTTCGAAAGCCGCACCGTAGGCGTGGGGATAACTGATAAAATTGGCTGCAGCGGAAACGGCGACACTGCCGCCGTTCTCCACCGTAAAGCTGTGCGACACGAGAGTACTGTCCGGATTGAGCGTCACGCTTCCGGTCACGGATATCCCGACATTGTTCCCGATGGAGGAAGCGGTAGAGAAATAATTTTGATTCGTCCCCGCGAATTTGAATATCCCGTAACCGCCGCTGCCGCCGCTCATCATCACGGTGCCATTGTTCGTCACATTCGCGGCATTGGAGATCAGCACGATCGTGTCGGTGACGGAAGGCGTGGAACTGAAATTAACGGTGCCGCCGAGGATTTCCACCGAGCCGCCCACGGTCAACGTTGCGCTGGAGTTAAACAGCACCAGCGAACCGGATCCGGTGGTGACCACGGTAAAATTGCCGTTGACGGTGTCGAGGCCGGACTGCAAATCCAGTGCGGTGGATTGCGATGGGTTGTCGAACCGGACATGGTAAAACTGCTGATCCAATCCGAGCAAGGTCGTTCCGGAGGTTTGAATGCCGGTGATGTTACAATTGGAGCCGTTCGCCCAATTCAGGGTGGGGATCGTTCCGCCATCTTTTGTATGTTGGTAGATCCCGCCGGAAGCAACTTGTCCGGTGCCCCCACCGGTGAATTGAACAAGGCTGAGGCTTTTCAGCGTCCCTTCCACGATAAGATCGTATCCTGTTCCGTTCCCGTTCCCGATGGATAATGTCGTACCGGGGTTGACGAGTTCCACCAGTGTACCCGAACGGATTCTCATCGTCGACGCCGTTAACGTATTTTCCCCCGTGATGTTCACTCCAGCGCCGGTCACATCCAACAATCCGGCGACGGTCACGTTGCCGAATGTGGAGAGGAGTGACGGAGAATTGATTACCAGATTATAAAACGGAAGCCCGGGGATATCGGTGTCATCGCTTCCGTTCAACTGAATGGTCGACCCGGTCACCGAAAATCCGCCTCCGGAAAATTCCGTCCCGTTCGAAAGGATGCCGTTCACCACGATCGTATCGGAGCTTCCGAGCGTTATCGTACTCGCGCCGCGCGATCCGCTGATCGTCAGATCGTCGTATGTGAATGGCTGAATCGTCTGCGCACCGCTGCCGTTGTAGTCGATTTCGCTGTTCTCCACGGAGTGGGACGCCGTTCCCGGCGTAAAATTTCCCGCGATTCCGATAGTGACAACATCGAAACTTTTGGCGGTATTATTGAGCGTGAGATTGCCGTACGATCCGGAAAGGACAAATTGTCCGGGCGTTGTACTATTATATTGGACCGTTCCGGTCACGCCGGATTGGATATCGCCGACACCGGTGCTGTCCACGACGGAATTGAGCGTGAGCGTATTCGTACCGATCGCAAACGAACCGGAGTCCGGATTAAACTTTCCGTTGACCGTAAGGGAATTGGTGAGCGTGGTGCCAGTACCGGTTTTCAGGATAAAATTGTTGACCGATGCCGGGAGAGCCGATCCGGTGATCTGCGCAGCGTATCCATCATACGTATAATTCGCCCCTGTGTTGAATGTCCTGCTTCCGGAGACTTGCACCAAACCCGTACTGCCGGACGCCGCAATCCCGTCCGGATGTTTGATGGTGATGTTGGCGCCGCTGTTGAGCGTGAAGTTTCCCGATCCGTAAAAATTCGCATACCAGCCGGCGGAACCGACGGAGTCGATCAACGTTCCGTTCACCGTCATCGAAAATCCGTTCATGTTCATCGGAACTTGCATCACCGCCAATGTGCCGGCAACCACCATTGTTTTGGAGAAGGTGAACGACGTATTCGGCCAGATCTCGGCGTACGCTTTGATCGTATCCGGTACGGCATTCCCGCCGGTCATCGGCGCGTTTCCCCAGAAATAATAGTTCGCCTCATTGCTGAAGATCCGAGATCCGGTCACTTGAACTGAACCTGACAATGTCGGAGAGGTGGTGATACCGCCGGGATCCGCGATGTAAAAATGCCCGCCTTTGCGCAGTTCAAAATTTCCGCCCGTGCCGACAACTTTATAATTGTTCGAGTAATTGTTGTAAGCGAAATGTGCGCCGGAATCGATCGTGAAGGTACCATTAACAGAAATGTTCGACGATGGATCAACATACGCACCGGGCATTATCTGAATATTGACGACGCCGGAACCGCCGCCAACCGTTCCCTCCGTCAAAATATTGTTGACATCCGCACCGATCTTGAACGTTCCGCTGCTTCCGCCGCCGGTTGTTTTGACCGTCGCACCGGAACCGATCCCGAGTGCTGTCCCTGAGGAGTTGACGGTGACCGTCGGATGGATCGATCCAACCGTGGCAAAATCCACTGTTCCGCCGGTCATGTCAAAGTACGAGATGTTGGCATGTGCGGTGGTATTGAACAGTACGATGCTTCCGGAACCGGTCGATTGGACCCAGAAAAGTGAGTTCACGGTGAGAAGCTGAGAGTTGAGATTGAGTGCGGACGTTTGAGAAGTATTGTTGAAACGAACTTCACGAAAACTTTGATTCAAGCCATTGAGTGAGCTTCCGGAAACAATGTTATCGACGATCAGTTTGGCATTTGAGATCCACGTGAACGGCGGGATCGTGCCCCCGTCGACTCGATGGTAATACCATCCGGTATTTTGCACTTCGCCGGTGGCGCTGGCACCGTAGGACAATGTTCCATAATTGAAAATTATCCCCTGCACCACCAGATCGACACCGCCGGTATTTCCGTTGTTCACCGTAAAGATCGCGCCGGTGTTAATGGTGAGTGTGTCGCCGGCGTATGTGGTACACCGTTCGACCGTGACCGACGTCGATGCCGAAAGAACAAATTTCCCGTCGATTCTCAATTCGGAATTGGTACCGTTGATCGTCCATGAACCACCGGGAAGGTTCATGCTGTCACCTTCTTGAATCACAAAAACAAAATTCGCAGAACTAAAATCGGGAGGTGTTCCGCCGCCGCCGCTTGGATTTGTGTTCCAACTGTTGGCGTTGGTAGGATTGGTTTGTCCGTCTTGGGAATAATAAAACGTTTGACCGAAGAGATTTCCGACAAATAGAACGGAGAGCAAAACGATCGTAGAAAAACGATTCATCAATGATCCTGAACAGATGCACAATTTCGCGTAGAATAGATACCCCCGTACGCGATCGAAAGCCGCTAAAATCAGACTGAAAGGGAGGAATTCACTGAAGAAAATAGAACGAACCGATGGAATAGTCAAGGAATGAATGTGTCAGCACGCACACCGGTTGACGCGGAACAACAAACGCTGCTGCGGAAGAATCGGTTTGTTCCGCGGTAAAAACTCCGTATTTTTTCACGTCATTTTACACCAAATTCACCGAACTGTATGAAACCGAAGAAGATCCTTTTTGTTTGTCTTGGAAATATCTGCCGCTCCCCCGCCGCCGAAGGGGTAATGCGGAAACTCTCCGACGGATTGCCGCTGGAGATCGCCTCCGCCGGAACCGCCGGTTACCACATCGGCGAACTGCCGGACAGCCGAATGCGCTCGCATGCGCGGAAGCGGGGATACGAGCTGGTCAGCCGCGCTCGGCAGTTCGATCCCGCAAAGGACTTCGCCGCGTACGATATGATCATTGCGATGGATGAACAAAACCTGCGCGATCTGCAAGCGATGGACCGGTCGAAACAATACCGCGCAAAATTGTCCTTGATGACCGATTATAATACCTCCATGAAGGTCCGCGGCGTCCCCGATCCATACTACGGCGGACCGGAAGGATTCGAACATGTGCTCGATATTCTGGAAGATGCCTGCGGCGGATTGTTAAAAACTTTGGCACCGACAATCGCACCTCCTGCAGAACGACCGTGAATAAAATCTCCCACGAACAGATCATCCGCGATCGCATACATTCTCCGGTCCGGAGCATCACTCCGCTGCACGGCGGATCGATCGCTTCGTCGTACCGCGTGGAGTGCGGCGGCAGCGAAACCTTGTTCGCGAAGACCGCTCCGCAATTTCCCGATATGTTCGAGAAGGAAGCAAACGGACTGCACGAATTATCAAAAGCCGGATCCATCCGCGTTCCGGAAGTGATCATGGCGGACGATCAACTTCTTCTGCTGGAATTTCTGCCGGCTGCACCCGTTGCCGACCGGACGCTCTTCTTCGAACGTCTCGGCCGGTCCATGGCGGCGCTGCACCGGAAGACGGGAAAACGATTCGGATTTACGGAAAATAATTATATCGGATCGACGCCGCAGATCAACCTTCCGAACCATGACGCATGGAAAGATTTTTTTGTGGCGAACCGGCTGGAATTCCAAATTCGGCTGTCGGAACAAAACGGATACCGCGATAAAGAGATCACGGCGAAATTCTATGCCGTGGAACGAACGATCGACGTGCTGATCCCCAACGACGGCGAACCGCCGGCGCTGCTGCACGGCGATCTGTGGAGCGGCAATGTTCTTGTATTGGAGGGGGATCGTCCGGCGGTGATCGATCCGGCGGTCTATTACGGACACCGCGAAGCGGATCTTGCGATGACATTATTGTTCGGGGGATTTGAGGAGCGATTTTTATCGGCGTATCATGAGGCATTTCCGTTACATGAGGAATGGGAACGGAGAATGGAATTATACAAACTGTACCATTTACTGAACCACCTCAATCTCTTCGGTGAGGGATATCTTCCGCAGATTTATTCCACCCTGCAACGCCTTCTGCGGTAACCGTCAACGTTTGCGAAAAAGAAAGATATCCTGTCCTCGATGTTCAGCGCCGGTCCCGGGCTGATGGTCCATCACATCGTACCCCTCCGTCAAATGGGCGAGCACCCATTCTTTGGTTTGATACGTCGCACATTTATTATCCCCTTGCACGGTAGAATGATAAGTCACAAAACCGTCAGTGGACAATCGCCGGACAAAATCATCGGCAAATCCGTGCGTGGAACTCCCGCTGTGCGTCGTAAAATAAAGATACCCTCCCGGTCGAAGCACGCGGTTCCATTCCTTCATCCATGCCCGCTGAAGCGGCTCGTCTAAATGTGTAAAGACGGATCGGGCGATGATCAAATCGTACTTCCCGTCCACGGAAGAGAGCGGAGGATGCAGCGTGTTGACACCGAAAGAAATAAACGGGAGTGCGCCGGAGCTCCACTCGATCAATTCCCGATTGTAATCCGTACCGAACAATGTTGCTTTCGGAAACCGCCGCAAATGCCGCGTCATTCGTCCGCAACCGCAGCCGAAATCCAAAATCGCTGTCAGCGAATCGGCGGGAATGTTCTTTCGTTGCAGTAACGCTGCCAGCTCCTCCACGATTTTTTTCCCCGACTCCCAATATTCCCACCCCCACACCGAACGGATCACCAAAAAAATCAGCCGCGGAGGCGGTGCCGGGTATCCGTCCGGAAGTCCGTCCGATCGGACCGTCCACTCCCGCCGGAGCGAGTGTAGGGAAAGCCGGGAGAAAATGGAGTGGACCGCTTTCGCAGCGTCGAGCAATCCCAAGGACAGCAAGAAATTTTTTATCTGTTGTTTCATGGCGGGAACAATATCGGAAGATATTCGGTGAAACAAAAAGGCCTTATCGTTCCGGGGATCGATCGACGGCAGGGATTTTCGATCCGACCGCTCGATGGAACCAGTGCGACAGAAGAGAGGCCGCTATTCCGATTAACAGAAGATCGAACGGCAGGCGAAACCGGATGCGGGTGAAAAATATTGCATGGAACAGAGCGCTCGCCAGATATATCGTGATGAACAACAGTTCCATGTCGGTGAACTGATATTTTTTTCTCCATCCGATACGGAAAATCCCCAACAATAACAGTGGTAGGTATGTGAGAGCCATCAGCACATCCCGTGCAACCGAACCTTCGGCGGCGGTGGCAAGGTCGTTCCGGAAATGAAAATAGTGCACCGTTTTGCGAAGATATAACCACGCGGCCTCTGCCGGATGTTCGGTAATGTACCGGACTGCTTCGATGCGGTAATATTCGTCTTTTTCCGCTTCGTTTTTTCCCTGCACGGCTGAAACATACGGCCCGAGGTCGACATTCACCCCGGCGTTCGGCGTTGTACCGGGAGAGTTGCCGATCAATAAATTGATTCCGGAATTCGTGGAGAACGGAATGAATCGATCGAATGCAGCGTAATTCCGGATGATCCAAGGACTCATCACTGCCGCCGCCGTCAGCAGCATCACTGCCGCTGCGGCCGGACGTTTCCATCGCACCATCAGAAAATAGAACGCCGTCAATAGTGCGACAATACATGCGGGGATGGTCAAGAGCATTATTCCTGCAACGGCACCGGCAGCTGCACCCCGTAAAACCGAAACCTTCTCACGAAAAAACACGATGGTGATAAACAGGATCAACAACATCATCCCGAAGGTCTGCGGATACAATGTTCCGGCAGTATAGAGATAGACAGGATAACAGAGAAACACCACGGAACCGATCATTCCCGCCGCAGAGGAAACATGCCGCCGCAACAACATCTGCAACAAGTACATCGCACAGAGAAGAAACAGTACGTTGACGATGCGAAGCTGAACAATGTCGAATCCCGCTGCAATGAACAGTGCCAGTACCAACGGATACCCCGGCGGACGATATGCGGTCGGATGAAGTCCGTCAAGGGAATAGACCCCCTTCTCCGCAACATTACGGCCAATCGAGAGATACTCCCCTTCATCCGCATAGAGCAATCGTTCGCCGAGACTCACGGAATAGTATGTTCCGAGGAACAAAATGACCGCTGCGATTGAAGCCGTGAAAATCGATCCGATGCGGTGATCCGAAAGAATGTGCCGAAGAATGGAAAACGTCATTGGCCGGAAAAAATGATGGAAGTCATCGGAGAAGTGTGAATTTTTTGACCGAAGAAAAACCGGCTGCCGTCATCTTGTAAAAATAGACGCCGGAAGGATGTCCGTTCCCCTCCCACCGGATCGACTGCTCGCCGGCCGGATAGTGACGTCCCTCCATCCGCGATATTTCCTGACCAAGTGTTGTCCACACGGTGAACGACACCGTCGCGGCGGCAGGGAGGAAAAATGGGATGGCGGTGGAGGAATTGAACGGATTGGGATAATTTTGTCGGAGGATGTACGACGGAATACCGTCGTCTGTGTTCCCTTCCGAAACCGCGGTGATCGATCCGTAGACCGCACCGTTGATGATCGCCCCGGTCAAATCGTTTCCCGGAACCGGCCCGGC
>CAZRWF010000035.1:4445-10215 GCA_964603685.1 uncultured Chitinophagaceae bacterium | reverse complement strand
CACGATCTGACCGTTGCGGTTTTGTTTGGAATAATATTGCCAGGTGTTGCCGACCTCCAGCGGAAAATGATATTGCGCCGGACTTGAACAGGCCGAAACGATCAGAAGAACCAGAAGATGTTTCACGACACCTCCTTCTTCGCCCCTTCGTGCGCGATCATTCTTTGATCCTCACAAGAACATTCGGCGTCGAAAATGCCCCCGAATCGGGCGCAATCCGGCGGATCAACTGCTGAAGTTCCGCCGTCGAACCGGTGAGGATCACCTCGCCGTCTGACATCGAATGCGGCACCGAAATTTTTTTCGATTCGATCAATCGCTGAATATGACGGCTGTTCACCGTTGCCATTGTCATGGTATCCCCGCGCAAGGACAATGCGGAGAAAATATGGATGGGTAAAAAATGAAAATCGTCGGGACCGGAATCCGGATACGTATCCAAATACCGCTTCCCGTCCAACCTTCCCAATGATCCCACATACCGGGCGGTGTCCCCCTCCGGACCGCAGAGAATGATGGCGTACTTTTTCCCTTCCCGCTGGTGAAAATAATAGGTTGTTCCTTCCGCCGCATCGGACCATGCACCGACGATTCCGGGTTCAAAGGTCAGCTGCTGATCGGTGAACAACGGCTGCAAAAATCGCGCGGGGCAGCCGGCAAATAATATCAATGAAAGAACGATTCCGGTCTTCAACAGTTTTTTTGACATTGTCGACCTCCGATTTTGTTTTTGATCATAAACCAGTCGTACGCAGGGTGCATGTACGTTACACCACGCGATGAAAAATATCGTGACGTACAGTTATTTCCCGCTCTTTTTTCCTAACTCCACATTTTTCCCCAACGTTTTGAACCGCACCCCGTTGGCCTGCACGACGGTGATGGTAACATGGCCTGTTTTACTGGTGTGGATATCTCTCACGATACCAGACTTGCCGGCATGTGTTCCTCCGATAACCGTACATCTCTCCCCCTCTTTTAAATTTCGTGTTGTTGATTTTGTTGCCATACATATGTCCGCAGAAGTTCGATGGATTTGTTCAAATTTTTTACTTGTCAGCGGCAGGATCACGATCCTGCCGCTTGGTGATTTATCACTGTTTTTTTTCCCGACGTCGGATCTCTCCACTGCACGCAGGAACCGCCCGGATCACTCCGTTGGTCGGATCACCGAACCGGACATTCAATGCGGCACTTTTTTTGGCAAGGGCGGCTGCATCGGCTGCGGTTATTTTTGTCTGTGGCGTTAACACGATCGTCGCCATCTCAAATTTTCCCCCCGGCTTCAACCGCGGTTCCAGCGACATCATCCGCTTCCCTCTCCAAAATCCGAACAATACCCGCTCTTCTTCAGCCCGGATCAACAACGCCGGTCCGTTCGAAAAATAAACGAGATGCCCCCATTTTATCGTTTCCACAAACGGCGCCGCAGACAAGACCGCCTTCCGCAATTTTTTCACCGTCACCAGCCGCCACCCGTCCAACGCGGCGAGGTAGGATTTCGGATCGGGGGCGGGAATGGATTTTTTCATCATGTGTTTATTCCGATGTTACGTCGAAAATGTTAATGCTAGGACCGGCAGTTTATCGATCAAAAAAGATTCCGATCGTATGGGTCGTCCGATGGTGCGGGAAAAATTGTCCCCGGTCATCGGCCCCGGTAACAAAAGTATAACCGATCCGGACCTGTTCGTTTTGTCGAATGTCGAACCGCGCGCCGATCTGCACGGTATGGGTGGCGGAAAATTCCGTCTCTTGCCGGATTTTCATATCCACCGCCGAATACGGATAAATACCGGGCATCACTTCCGAAAAAGTATATGTTCCTCCCGATTGAAACACCCAGGGGGTCGTTCGTCGTGTGCCGATCGTTAAAATGTAGGCATAATCGGCACCGGCATACCATTGCCAACGTTCGTATTCCCGATGGACCACCATCAGCCGCAGATAATCGCGCGAATACCGCATAGTTGATGTCATTCCAAGACGCTCATACCAATTATCGCTCAGGTGGTGACTGGTATGACCGGAAACAAGCCGGAAAACAAAACCACCGCCGGCAGAAATATCCAGTGTGACAAAATCGACCGCATATTCGTTCGAAACAATTTGCGCCTGTCCCGTCGGATGAAGTTCGAATCGGACCGATGCACCGATCCCCGCCTGTATCGTCACTCCGCGCAATTGGATGTCCGCAACCACAGACGAAAAACCGAGTTTCGCTTTGACATTTTTTGTCAGGAGAATGTTTTCAACACCGGTGGAATGCGCCGTCACATCTGCCGTGAACGGATCGACGAATAACGAATCCGGAAAGAGATGCAGCGACAGATCGGACTGTGCGGCCGAGAACAACGGGAAACAATGGAGCAGTCCCAGAAAAACCGCTGCACGACCGAACATCCGCCAACGGGTGATGCAATTACCCATACCGTATCGTATCGACAACGCTGTACTCTCCCGTCCGCCGTTATTCACGATATTGGATCACATCCCCCTCAATGGTGTACGTACGCACGCCGACGAGCAGGCCGGCAAAAGCCCCGCGCTGCGGCGAAACGATCGAACCGAAAACACCGAGTGCGACCGGCACCAGTGCGTCGATCAGGGTCGTTTCGCCCGTGATCCGCAGATTGATCACGGCGTCGCCGCGGGAGGACGCGGTCTCCTCCTGAAGGATCTTCGCAATGTCCGGCTCGGTCAACGGGATCAGATTGACGAGCGTATACCAACATTTCACTTCCCGGCGGAAGTGTTTCATGATGGTGAACTTTTTGTCCGCGCTGGTCATCGACGCGGTTTTGTCATAACCGGACGCATCGAAAGACACAGCCATACAACCCTGGAACAGCAACGCCGCAATCACCGCACCGGCGACGAAACGAAATTGTTTCATAGGATCCCCGTCTTGTGAATTTTCAATTTAATTCCTTTAATACTCAACAATTCTGTCACACAGACCTTCAGACGGATCAATGGTGAAAGAAACGATGTTTGTCTTCTTCGTTGATGATTTTTTTCAGCCCGAGGTAATTGTATGGATGCCGCGCAATTCCGGGTGATCCTCGTTTAACGGATATACGGATGAGGTGGAAGGTATGAATTAGAATCGTTGACAGCAATATGCCGCGAGGAGGAAATTCCACCGGACTTAATTGATGAAACAGACGTGCAATTCACGACAACTGACGCGCGCTCACATCGGTTTCAGATCACCGTCAAACGGATGAAAATTCGGTCTCCTTCGCCGATATTTTCCTCTTCCCGTACGTTTTCTTTGATCGCTAGAACGTACGAAGAGGATTTTTTGTCGGGGAAAATCGACGTCTTCCATGTGGTTGCACCGATCGTAACGCTGACGGCGAGAGAACCGTACGGCCGGGCGCGGCCGCCATAAACTGCCCGGATCGTCGATGCGAGCCGGACCGGCAGCGTCACAAAATGCCATCCCCCTTTTCCCGGATACCGCCAGACGGTTCCCCGGAATCGATGCGCGGTGGCACTACTGTCGAATTCCCCTCGTTTCATCTGTAACAACGGCACTCCGTGTTGAGTGTGTGCGAACCACAAAGGTCCGTTTGCCTCAGGCAGATGGTTTTTTGTTCATAAAATAGAGACAAAATGCGGAGAGAAGGGACATGACGATCGCTCCTGCGATCAAGCCGTTCTCGTGGTGAACGATCCCGATCGCCAGATCGCCGAGAAACATGACGAGAAAAAACAGATACGCGATTGTCAGCATCGGTACGGATCGCCGAAACGCCGCAAACGCAAAGATACATCCTAACGCAAACTGCCGCGCGGCCCACATGGAAACAACATAATCGACTCCCAATGCAGTTCGGTCGAGCCTTTCGACTACCGATTGCGGGTCCATAACCAACATTACGCTGACGCTCATTTCAAGGAGGGCAAAAAACCATGATAGTGCGAGAATCCACCGCGGTACATTTTTTTGATCGTCCGACATACGTTACTCCGTTTCTCACTGTGAAAATTTAATGGAACGAACCTGGGATAATTTTCAATCACCGTGCACCATTCTCTCTGTGATGATACGGTCGCGAGGAATATTTAACCGCAGTATCATCAACGGTTTTCACAAAGATACAATCGATCGTTGTAACAAACATCATTACCCGACACTAGCTTCCGAAATCTATTGCATCCACGCTATGACCAAGGCAACAATGGCCAGAGCGATGAACATTCCTCCGTACTGCAATCGATCGGCCTTTTTCAGTGACTCCTCGTCGAGATAATATCGGTTGTCCGGGAGGGGTATGATGGCACCTCGCCGGATTTGATTTTGAAATTGGCTCGAGTCGGTGACGCCAAGCTCCTGCATCGTCCTGCCCCGATCCGGCGTGAGTGCGGCGGCCTTGCGAAAGGCGTCGAAAAGTTCACGGCGTTTTTTTGCTGCTGCGGCGGCAGCGATAATCGGCGATATATTTGGTGTCATAGAATGATCGAAGAAAGATATTTTACTGACGGTGCGAAATAGAGCAGCTGTCCGACGATTTTTTTTTGCTGTGGCACAGTATCAATGGAAATTGAACGCTGCAATACTTCGTTCGGAATTCTATTTTCTTTTCCCAACGCCGGTGGCAAGCGTGTACGGAAAATAACGGCGCCGGAGGATTACTATTATTTCATCACTCCTTTTTTTTGTAGTGCAATGCTATCACTCCCGATTGAAATTGATGTGATTCGACAAATTCCAGCATCAACGTTTCCTGGGGTGATATGGATGCAAAGAGCCGGGGCCCTTTTCCGGCGATCACCGGATGGACTACAAAACGATATTCATCGATCAAACCGTGCGCCGACAGTTGCGACACGAGGCTTAATCCTCCCACGCCGATGGCCTTGCCCTGTTGCCGTTTTAAATGACGCACTTCTTCCGCAACGTTTGCGCGAATGATTCTGGTGTTGTTCCCGTCCGCCTGTGTCAATGTGGTGGAGCAGACGATCTTTTCCATCCGGTTGAAGACCCGGGCAAAGTCATTCGTCCCCGGGGATCCCGACGGATTCTTTTCCGCATCGGGCCAATACGGCACCATCAATTGATACGTGATCCGCCCCAGAAGCATTATATCCATCGTGCGCAAAAAATCGGCATAGTATGAATGTAATTCTTCGTCGGCGATCCCCTCCGTGTGTCCGCAATAACCGTCGGCGGTGATATTAATCCCAAATACAACCTTCCGCATACATCTCCATGATATTTAATGTCACGCCTCCGTCCGCTTGATCAACCGCGCATCGCCGCTTCGATGACGGCGATGTCGATTTTTTTCATCGGCATCATCGCGTCAAACGCCCGCTTGGCAACAGCGCCCCCTTTGGCCATCGCTTCCGACAGAATCCGCGGCGTGATCTGCCAGCTGACGCCCCATTTATCCTTACACCAGCCGCATTGGCTCTCTTCTCCTCCGTTGTTGACGATGGCGTTCCAATACCGGTCGGTTTCTTCCTGATTTTCGGTGGAGATCTGAAATGAAAATGCTTCGCTCTGTTTGAAATGCGGACCGCCGTTTAATCCCATACACGGAATTCCGGCAACGACGAAATCCACTGTTAACACATCGCCGGCCTTTCCTTGCGGATAGTCCGACGGGGCCCGGTGTACGGCACCCATGGTGCTTTGAGGAAAAAGACTGGTATAAAACCGGGCGGCATCTTCCGCGCCCCGTTCGTACCAAAGACAGACCGTATTTTTATGCATGGGAGCCTCCTGTAAAATTATGACTGTTCATCGTCCGGCCGG
>CAZRWF010000035.1:0-4345 GCA_964603685.1 uncultured Chitinophagaceae bacterium | reverse complement strand
TCGACGAGCCGCTCGGAGGAAAAATGTCACCTTCGAAACCCCGTCGACGTAATTCCGTCGCTGCTTCCGTTGCATTTTTTTTGGAGGAAAAATAGAAGAAAAATCTGATCGGATACGGTGTCGATTGGTGAGGACGGATCTTTTTGATCAGCGAAACAACGGCGGCATCCGGAGTTTTCGGCTTCAGGTTGCGCCGTGTGAATGGTTTTTTTCTCATTTGTTGCGGTGCGGGTGATCAGGGTAGTGCACATCACGGGTGGCGCGAAAATAAATCAACGCCACGACATCGAAAAACCGTCCCCCGGAGAGGTCCAATCTGTCAACACAATTCCGGCAATGATTGCGCCCACAAGAAAAATCGCGATCGCTTGATTTCGATTTCGGGCGTCTTCCGTTTTTAAATTCCACTCGTCGAGTGCTTTTTGATACGCTCGATGAGCGGCGGCGGGATCATTTTCGCCGGGGGCGGCAACGTTTCCACCGGTTCCGTCAAATTGGTCCTGGTAGTAACTGAACCACGCCTGCTCTCTCGTTTCATCGCTGGACGGCCTTTCGATGGTGGTCGTTCCCAGATGCGATGAGGCGGTGCAGGATGTCAAGAGAGACCCGATCAAAAACGATGAGATCCACTGGACAAACCGACGTTGAAATGGTGGCATAAGGCATTCCTTGTCTGTTATTGATAAGCGATGTTTCGTTTTATCAAATTTTTTATCCGTGAAAACAGAACCACGGGAACACTTCCCACCCAAAACAACGTCGCCTTTTTTTCCGTACTACCAAATATAAGGAATCAAACGATACGGTACTTTTTTCATATACTCTGTATACCCCGGCAAATCCTTTTGCAGCACCTCTTCCTCATTCAACAAACGAATGATTAATATCGCGGGATAAAATACCTGCGGAATGAGGGCGTAAAATGATCCGAGCACCAAAGGTGTGAATATGAATATTATCGAGGAGAAAAGATACATCGGGTGCCGTACAACGGAGTATAGTCCGTCATCGATCACTTTCTGGTTCTCCTGTATTTCAATCACTCTGGAAGCATAACTGTTCTGCTTCAGGACGACTATCGTCAACACATACCCGGCAACGATAATCACCGTGGAGATCGCAACAAGCCATGACGGAACATGTGACCACGCGTATCGGTAATCGATGCCGGGCAGAACAAGTCCGGCAACAATAACGACAGAACCGATTTTCTGAACGAATTTTTGCCGCTCCTCCTTTTCTTTCATCTTCAATCGTTTCTGCAATAATTCGGGATCTTTTACAACAAGATATATCAAACTAAAAAACATCGGAACAAAGATAGCGGCAAGAAAAATCCAGGCATTCCGGTACTGAAATGTTCCGGCGGAAAGAAAAAGAATGCCGGCGATGCTGATCAAACCCAAAAGAAAACGCACAATACTTTTGATCACCAGACTTTTCGTGGAAATGTTGGTTTGCTGTGACATGGTACCCTCCGTTTCGTTTTGACGGTCAATACTACTTTCCTATCAACAACGATAACACGATGCGTTCGTGTGTTCTCACGGATGGCGGCCACGCTGCGTTACGGCGGTCCCGGCGCAGAATCATGATTTTAAAGTATCGCTGGTGCTGAAATTTCTCCTATCATGGTGCCGTACGGACAATTCCCGAACGCGGGAGAGTCCGGCGTCGGCGCGCGTGGCTGGTGAGGGGACAAACAATGGAACAAGATCAACTGAACTATTCGACGGACATTGGCGGTTCAGCATGGAGTGTTGTGGACGTCACCATCGTTCCGTTGAGCTTTTCTAAAAATATGCTCCGAACATGGATGCGGCGATCATGACGATATGAGCAATACTATGGGCCAGAATAGCCGATTCCAGTCCTTTTTTCCAATACAGATACCCTGCAATAAATCCGAACGCGGAGTTTGCCGCGATAACATACGATGTGAGCGCAAATGTAAGATTCGGAACAAGCAGTGACGCAATGGGAAGATGGCCGACGGCAAAAAGTAATGAGGAGATCACGATCGCGCCGATCACAAATTGCGGCTTGGGCAACTCATGTTGTTGTTGAAAGATGCGCCACGGAATCCAGACCAAAAATGTCATCCATCCCCATCGAAGCAACAACTCCTCCGTAAATCCGCCGTACAATACGCGCGTCAGAACAGGCAGCAGATTTCCCATTTCTGTGATTTGTGTGACCACCGCGGGAGGCAGAAATGGTTTCCAGATCGCGGCAATTGCCACAATGGCGAATCCTCCGGCGACACCACCCGCGATACCCGGAATCCACTGCGGTCGAAGTGCCTGAACGACGTCCCCGCCCCCGGCAAGTGCTTCCGCCGCGGGTGAAGATAATCCCACTTTTCGGGCAAGTGTCGTGCCCGTGAGAACCGCAATCATCAGAAGCAGAGCAGGCTGAAGAAGGCTCCCAAACTTCAAAAGCGTTGTGACCGCCGGCTTTTCCACCTCCGGAGGAAGTGGAAAAAGATCAATCAACCGAGACAAATCAACCAATAAAAAAGAAGCGACCCCCGCCATCCCCGCAAGCCACAAAATGAAGAACATTTTTTTCTGATACGTCATCGCATTCTTTTACTGTTATGAACGCAACGGTGTTGATTACGGTGCGGCACCGCGAATACATCATACCGAACCTCGTTAACGGCGATCATCGCTTGACAAGCACGGTAAAACCACCGACGGTCATTCTTTTCGGATCGAACGGCATTTGCGTGTATAAATTCATCCGCGGATCCTGGAATACTTTTTTGTTGACACGATTGCGATGTGCTTTGGACTTGAAGACGATCCACGAAAATATGACCATTTCATTCGGTTTCGCTTTGGCAAACTTTGCGAACGGCATAACACCCGGGATATTCAGTTCATCCCCCACGCATTCATAATAGGCCACCGCGCCATATTCCATCCATAACTTTGCACCCAGCTTCGCCATTTTTTTGTACAAAGCCATATTACGTTTCGGAACCGGAATTACAAATCCATCGACATAACTCATAAGAAACCCCTCTCTGAAATTGTTGTGAAATGGTGGCGCTGAAAAAGTTTGATGCCGCTTGTTCTCTGCCCGACCGTATTTGGAACACCGCTATGAGTCTTTTAGGTGTTGATCCCGTTTGTCGGAAGAGGCATAAAAAGTGAAACGGATATCCCGATAATCAAAAATAAAACAGCAAATCCCAGGGAAATAAGCGTGAGAATTCCGATATAGGTGAAAAATGACCTCAAATGTTTTAGTGAATCATCAATATTCGACTCTAATCCGGACTCGATGGCATTGTGGAGATGTGAGGAAAATTTAAAGAGATAATACGACGGAAAATAGTAGATGACACCGACCGTTGCATACAAAACCAAAAAAATAAACGTTGGGAATGGCGCTTCACCTTGCGCTTGCGGGATTTTGTTTAAAAATACCATCATCAAAAAGCCGAACAAAACGGATAAACCCGATAATATAAATCCGCAGATGGATAAAACCTTCGACCATTTTTTTACTATCGAAAGCGAATACACACCGTTTTGAGATATTGTCATACTATTTTGCATTTATCCCTCGCTGAAAAAAAGTTGATATATGTTGATGAGATATGCCGGCAATCGAATGGGATCACCGCGCAGCCGGATTGTACTCCCGGCCCAACGTTGTTTGGGCGAGATCAGTATGTGCGATCGGTGTGAATGCAATTAGCAGCGATACATTGGTTCACATTTTGTTTGGCCGAACGACTCTGACGAATTCATCGCCATGGAAATACAGTCTATCAGCTTTTGGTGAGTACTTCAGTGTTCCAAATGTCGGATCGATTTTAATTTCACCATTTTCATATGTGCCGGATAATTTTTGATCATTAAATAATCCGTTTCCAACATGAAAATGCATATTAATGAGATATTTATCACCTTCTTGGGTAATGATTGCGGAATGTGAACGAGTTACGCATTGCCATTCACCGGAAAGATTTGGTTCGTCGTTACATGAAACACAAACAATTGAAACCAACAAAACAACAAAAAAGAAAAATTGATTTCGATATGTCATTTTTTTCCTCAAATATCTAGTAATGAATGGGAAACTATGATTGTCTATCAATACTTCTCCAATATTTCCATCAATTTCAAATGGATGCCGGCCAAATAGCGCGAAAATTTTTCTGACCCGCAATTGTGTGACCGGAGTCAGTCCGAGCGACTGCTTTGACGGTATTATTGACCAATTAAAAGATACAAACCAGAAAACGTATTATTTTTTGCGCTGAAGTATTTATATTGTAAACCGATTTTTGTAAAACCCAAATCAGTATGAATACTTAATCCCGGTGAAA
>CAZRWF010000034.1:16846-29386 GCA_964603685.1 uncultured Chitinophagaceae bacterium | reverse complement strand
ATCACGATGATCGACGGCACCATCGTGGATGTGAACTCGGCGATGCTGGAAATGCTCGGCTTCTCCGATAAAACAGAATTATTGCGGCACAATGTGAAGGATTTCTATTATTATCCGAACGACCGGTCCAAATTCCTTAAGGAATTTGAGACGAAGGATTTTGTGAAGGATTTCGAAGTGGTCCTGCGCAAACGTGATTCCAACAAAACGCATGTGCTGGTCACCACGGTGGTGGTGCGCGACGACAAGGGTCGGCCGGTCTATTTTAACGGATCGATGCGCGACATCTCCGAGAAAAAACAGCTGGAACAGCAATTGATGCAGGCGCAGAAGATGGAAAGCATCGGCACGCTCGCCGGCGGCATCGCGCACGATTTTAACAATTTGCTGGCCATGATTCTCGGCACCGCCGAACTGATCAAACGGCACGCCAAGGAAAATCCCTCCATCCAATCGTATATCAACCGGATCATCGAAGCTTCTGAACGCGGCTCTTCCATCTCCAAACAGCTGCTGCTGTTTGCCCGGCCCGAACAAGCGGAACTGCAGCCGGTCTCGGTCACCGGTGTGGTGGAACAAGTGACGGAATTTCTCTCGCATTTTCTCCCGAAAACCATTACCATTCGGTGCGACATCGACGAACCTTCCGCCATCGTTATGGGGGATGCCGGACACCTGCATCAAGCTATCCTGAATCTTTCCATCAATGCGCGCGACGCCATGCCGAACGGCGGTGTGCTGACGATCGGTGTACGGACGGTGGAAGGGAAGTCGTTGCGGGCGCAATTTCCCGATGCGGACGAACACGAATATATCTGCATCGCGGTGCAGGATACCGGATCCGGAATGGAACAGGAGATCCAGCAGCGGATCTTCGAACCGTTTTTCTCCACCAAAGCACGGGGAAAAGGAACGGGGCTCGGACTGGCGATCGTGCACGGCATCGTGCAGCTGCACCAAGGATATATCGACGTCAAAAGCACCAAAGGGGCGGGAACCACATTTACCATGTATTATCCCTCCATCGCCATTGAAACAACAGGGGAACAATCATTCGAAAAACGTATGGATGCCAACAATTTTGAAACAATCCTTATCGTGGACGACGAAGAGATGCTTCGGGAGATATTGCTGGAGAGTCTGAAGGACGAAGGTTACACCGTCCTTGCCGCATCGGACGGGATTGAAGCGCTCAAAACCTATGCCGCGCACAAGGAGAATATTTCGCTCGTCATCACCGATCTCGGCATGCCCAACATGGGGGGCGAAGAACTGTTCGCAAAATTATATGCGATGAACGATAAGGTGAAAGTGATCGTGTCGTCGGGATTTTTGGACAGCTCCACGAAATCGGAATTGCTCCGCCGGGGGATCAAAGATGTCCTGACGAAACCGTATCGCTTCGACCAGATCTTCTCCACGGTTCGCCGCGTGATCGACGCCGAATAATCCCGGTCCCCACGTGAACATTTCCCCCCGTTGCCGTGTTCTGAGTGGATATTCATCCCACGAATCGCGGAATAGTTTATGAACATTGTGATTACCGGCGGCACCGGATTCATCGGCACCCGCCTTCTCACCGCTCTCTCCTCCGAGGCGCACGAGATCATTCTTCTCACACGCGGCAAAGCGCGGACCGTTACCCTCGGCCGCGCACGGGTCCGGTACGTTCCGTGGGATTCCCGCTCACACGGCGCCTGGACGAACGAAGT
Source organism: uncultured Chitinophagaceae bacterium (assembly GCA_964603685.1). Classification (GTDB taxonomy): domain Bacteria; phylum Bacteroidota; class Ignavibacteria; order UBA10030; family UBA8401; genus UBA8401. The sequence continues at coordinate 27,674 of CAZRWF010000034.1, read as the reverse complement.
GGATGGCGCCGATGTCGTGATCAATCTGGTCGGAAAGAACGTCTTCGAACAGCGCTGGAATGCGGCGGTGAAGTCCGAGATCCGCGACAGCCGCATCGTTCCGACACGGCTGTTGACCGAAGCGATCGGCCGCGCCGCTGCCAAACCGTCCTTGTTCGTCTCCGCATCCGCCGTCGGTTTTTACGGGAATCGGCACGATGAAACGATCACCGAAGAGAGTTCGGGAGGGGATGATTTTCTTGCAGAGGTGGTGCGGGAATGGGAGGGAGCGGCGTATGAAGCTGAACGGTTCGGAGTGCGCGTCGCCACCCCGCGCATCGGATTGGTGCTGGAAAAAAGCGGCGGCATGATCGGAAAAATGCTGCTGCCGTTCCGGCTGTTTGCCGGCGGACCGATCGGCAGCGGACACCAATTCCTGCCGTGGATCCATATGGATGATGTTGTGCGGGGACTTCTCTATCCTCTGCAAAACAACAATGTTCGCGGCGTGTATAATCTCGTGTCACCTCATCCTGTGTCCATGAATGAATTTGCTGATACATTCGGTAACGTTCTTCACCGCCCGTCATGGATTCCCGTTCCCGACCTTGCCTTGAAAATATTATATGGAGAAGGGGCGAAAGTGATCCTTTCGGGACAAAAAGCAGTGCCGAAAAAACTTCTCGAAGCGGGATATCACTTCTCCTTCAGCCGATTGGAACCGGCGTTGCGTAATCTGCTGCAATAATTCGATTCACCTGAACATCTGTCCGGATATTCACCCGCTGCTTGTAAAAATCCCAATTTTACGGTACACTTTGTCTGTGAACGTTATTCATTCCCATTGATCGAAGGCGGGTGTTGTGAAAATAATATCCATACTGACTCTTTGTTTTTGCGCTCTCCTCGTTGGCGGGGAGCAACACTCCGCATCGGCCATCCCGGGATTTTCCGTCAGTCCGTATTTTAACGAACAGATCAAAACCTTCGTTTTCACGCCGGAAGTCCGCATTCATATCAATGCCCCTTCTATTGATTCGTTCGACCCGTCAAAACCGACCGCGCTCTCCTTTTTCGCGTTGCCGAACGGTAATACCATCGAAATGACCGTCGGGAAAAAATTGAAGGCGGGGGATGATTGGCATTACGACATTCAGCATATCGGCGCGCAGACGCGGTTCATCCGGACGAAGATGAAGGACACGAACTTCGTCACCATTTATCTGGAAGCAAATGCCGCTTCCGTCCCTCTCAGCTGGCCGACCTGGCGAAGCAAATACGCGAACAATGCGACGCTGATTAAAGGGATCGTCGATTCGGTGAAAAATATGTTTGCCGCGTATCTGCCGTACATCGTTTTTTCCAGCCACAGCGGCGGGGGAGGATTCACCTTCAGTTACTTCAACGCGGTAACGACAATTCCCGCCGAAGTGAAGCGGATTACGTTCCTCGACGCCACTTATAATTACGACAACTCTTACGGAGTTAAAATTAAAGATTGGCTTCTGGCGTCCGATCAGAACCATCTGAGCGTTCTGGCATACAACGACAGTATCGCGTTGCTCAACGGACAGCCGATTGTCAGCCCGACCGGCGGCACCTGGTACCGCACGCGGCAGATGGTCTCGTATCTCTCCGGCTTTATGAGTTTTACGACGACGGAAAATTCTTCGTTCATTGTCCACTCCGCGCTCAACGGAAGAGTGAAAATTATTCTGAAACATAATCCGACGCAGGCGATTCTCCATACGGTGCAGGTGGAATTAAACGGATATATCCAGACCATGCTTTCCGGTACGCCGTGGGAAGGGAGCGGTTACGTGTATTACGGTTCGCGCGCGTATTCTTTCCTTGTTCAGACCGGAAATATCCTTCCGAAACCGGTGCAGATACCGGCGCGTCCCGCCGGTTCGATGACCGGTTCGCAGTTTATGACGAGCATTGCCAATATGTCGTTCAACGACCGGGAGAATGCGATCTACAATGAATTCGCCAAAGGCAATGTTCCGGATTTTATGCGCACGCTCAAAAAACTGCAGACAACGTTTCAGGATAACAACGGCGTTTCGCGTACAGTGATTTATGAAGTGATGCCGGATTATCTCTGCATCGGATCCAATGATGATTTCTGCCGCGTGCCGATGGGACCGGTCTCGGCGCAGAAGATCGCGAACCTCTACGGCGCCACGATGCCGACGCCGAAACTGGTGGATGATATCTATTCCAAAGCGCCGATCAAAGTGGCGCCGGTGACGTATGCGCCGGTCGGAAACGAAAATGAAAAAGTGACGAAGTTTATCGAACACAATACCGCCATCGAACAGCAGCGTATTGCGTCCGGACAACCCCTCGGCACATTAATGGGAGGAACAAAAAAGGATATCGTCATCAGCAACAAGATCGTCGATCCGACGCGCCCGGGATATGTCGTCATTTACGGCTGGCATCAGTTGAACGGAACGGCGATCCAGCCGATCTCCAACGTCCACAGCGGCAGTTATGTCGATTACAGCCACGGCGTCCGGCTGATGAATGTGGAAGTGCTGGTGGACAGCGTGACGATGAACGTAAAACAAATGCTCACCGACGCGACGCTCTACAAACTGTTGAGCAACGAAACCGGAGCAATGACGCAGCCGAGTTATTTCAAAGAAAGCAATGCGCCGTCGGTTCCGAAATCGTTCGGCGTAAAAGCGGAGAATGCGACTTCGCTCCGTCTCGTGGTGAAGCCAGACACAAATGCGACGGAATATCTCGTTCATCTCAGCGCGAACGGCACGGCGTTCTACGACACGGTCGCCGTTTCCGCCGCGAATCCGCTCATCACCGGACTGCAGGAAAACACGCTCTATTATATAAAAATTCAGGCGTCGAACAACGCCGGCGTTTCCGTCCCGTCTGAACTTCTCGCGGGTATCCCGAGCGCTCTTCCGGAAAAGATCCTCATTGTGAACGGATTCGACCGCGGATCATCCGGAAATACGTTCAATTTCATCCGGATGCACGGCTCCGCCATGAAAGCGAACGGACAGACCTTTGCCTCTGCGACAAACGATGCGGTGATCGACAATCTTTTCTTGCTCAACAATTATCAGGCGGCAGATTACATCCTGGGGGATGAAAGTACGGCGGACGAATCGTTCAATACCGCGGAGCAAACAAAAGTGAAATCGTTTTTGCAGAACGGCGGGAAACTGTTCGTCTCCGGCTGCGAAATTGCGTGGGATCTCGACCGGCCGACCGGGCCGACGGCCGCCGATCGCGATTTCTGCAACAATTTCCTGAAGATGAAATATATCGCCGACGCGCCGAACGGAACATCCGGCGTCACCTATGCATCGGATGTTCTCTCCGGCAATCCGTTCAGCGGAGTTCCGCGCATCTCCTACGATAACGGCACGAACGGTTCGTTCAACGTGCTCTGGCCCGACGTGGTGAAAGGATCAGGCGGGGGGATCGGTTTTGCGAAATATACGACGCTCGACACGTCCGGCGGCGTCAGCGGCGTATATTTCGAAGGGATGTTTCCTTCCGGAACGACGGCGGGAAAAATCGTTTCGATGGGGTTTCCGTTTGAAGCGATCTATACACAAAGTGTCCGCGACCAGTTGATGGGGAAGATACTCGCCTTCTTCAATGTCACGACGAGCGTCGGAAAAGAGAAGAGTGTTCCGCACGAATTCACGCTGCATCAGAATTATCCGAATCCGTTTAACCCTTCCACGACAATCAGTTTTTCCCTTCCTCGCAGCGCATGGACGACGCTGAAAATTTATGACATTGCCGGACGGGAGGTCGCCACGCTCATCGACGGAGATCGTCCTGCCGGGAACCAGTCGGTCACATTCAACGCATCGTTTCTTGCCAGCGGAACATATCTCTATCATCTTCGGTCAGGAGAATTTTCGTCCCTGAAAAAAATGCTTCTTGTAAAATAAATGCCGGCACTTTCGTAATTTATTTGGAACGGATTTCAAAAATCTCGGCACGGACTCCCGTCCGTGCCTAAAAGAGCAATTCTCAAAGGGTGATCATTCGATCACCCTTTTTTATTTTATGAATTGATTGATGCAAAGATATCGTGAATGGTTCAGAGATAGTCATTTATGCGTTATACAACCCATAAACAAATTCGATTGCCGTATTATAATTACGCCAGCAGTGCCTACTATTTTATCACGATCTGCACAAAAAATCGTGTTCCATTGTTTGGTTCCATCGTCGACGGAATAGTCGAATTGAGCTGGATCGGTGAGATCGTCGATCGTTGTTGGAAATATATTCCGACCAGTGCACCGTATGCCATCATCGATGCGTCAGTCATCATGCCCGATCATTTTCACGGGATCGTGTATATCAATAATCCTGAAGAGAAAAACAGTATCAGTGAAAAGGCATTTAAACCGCAAAAACGTTCGTTGTCGATCGTTATTCGAAATTTTAAGTCAGCCGTGGTCGCACAAGCGAGAAAGACCGATCCCGCGATCGTCGTTTGGCAAAACAGATTTTACGATCATATCATTCGTAACGAACAATCCCTGCAAAACATCCGAAATTATATTGCCAACAATCCAAAAATGTTGTCAAAAAATCATGTTGATTCAATGGATCGTAGATCGTCGTCGTCGCAAATCGTCGTCGCGGACACCAGTCGTCGTCGCAAATCGTCGTCGCAAATCGTAGTCGCGGACGCCAGTCCGCGACTACGACGACGACGACAATAATTATTCCCCATCACCGCACGTCATACCGCAAAAACCGCACAAACGCCCCGGCGAACACGCCGATCGAAAAGATCCCCAATAACCCGAAATCGACGATCGCCGGCGTAACCGCCTCGCGGAACGAATGGGCCGGATGTTCGAATTGCGGCATGTCGGAAAGATCCAACACCCCTTTTTCCCGGCCCGTGTCGATCTTCACGCCGGTGTCCGTATTCATTTCGATCCGGATTCCCCCCATGCCGCCGTTCTCTTTTTGTTTTTTGTCTTTATAGGAGGTAAAGAGGGGTCGGTATTCGTTCAACGCATCTTCGTAGCGCGTTTTTAATGTGATGTCGGTCCCGGCAAGATTCATCGCTGCCAGTTGGAAGGCCGAGGCCGGTGAGAGACGGGAAAGAGTGAAGGCCAGCCGTTCCTGTTCCCCTTTTTTATTCCGCTGATCTTCATTCACCTTTAATCCGTACGCGTCGATGTCCTTCTGCACCTGCTTCCGGTCACGGTCATCCTCCTCCATCCATTCCCACATTTTTTCTTCCCGGTACGCTTCGCGTTCTTCTTTGCTTAACCCCTGCATCGGGTCGTTGCGGGCTTTCCATTTTTCCTGCATCACCTGTTCGTATTTCATCCACCGGTCCTTCGAAAAAGCATCCCGCTGCGATTCGATCTCCGCGACGGTCGGAATATTGATGATCTGGCCGGCGAGTGTTGCACCGGCGCGGGGGACGATGAAGACAAGGCACACCCAGGTGACGAGGGCGAATAAGAAGGAGACGGACGACCGTTTGGTGAGCGTGGAGAGAAACATGCCGAGGGCAATGAAAAACGTGAGATAGAGGAAGGACGCGCCGAACAACGCCCCGAGCGCCAGCCAGTGATCCGGCGTCATCGGCACGTTTCCGATGAGCAGAAGCAACACCGAAAGGAGGATCGGTACGAGCAGCGGCACGGTCAATCCGAGCCAGGAGCCGATAAATTTTGCAGTGATGTACTGCGCCCGCGGTACGGCATTCGAGAAGATCAATTGCAGCGTTCCCCGCTCCGCTTCACCATTCACCGCGTCATAGGTGAAGAGAATGGCCAGCAAGGAAAATACGACCGTGACGATGAACGCAAAATCGACGAAGCGGAAAACGGCGTAGATCGGATCGTCCGAATAGGTGCTGTGGGTCAGTTTTACCCCCTGAAACGTGTTGATGCCGGAGATCCGGCCGATGTCGTTGTTTACGCCCGACACAAAAATCTGCATCGGGTCCGGCTTCCGGAGAATTTTGTTGTTCAGCGACATCCAACCGCGCGCTTCGCGCATTTCCTGCTGCACCAGCTGTGTGGTCGTCTCGTATTGCCGCATGTTGTTCTCGTATTGGTTGATTCCGACGATCACGCTCAGGATCAGCAGCACGGAAACGATGCCGAAGGTGAGTGAAAACTTCGGGCTGAAAAAAATGTTCTTCAATTCATGGGTGATCAATGTGGAAAGCATGGGTATTCCTCCGTTATTTAAAATCCGTACGTCGTTGCGGGACGAAACTTCCCGCAAAAAAAACCGACGATGTTATCTCACGTCATACTTTTTGAACGAGACGAACGCCCCGGCGAAGAAGAGCAGATTAAAAAGCGCCAGTACGCCGACGGAACCCGCATACGCCCCGATGCCGGATTCGACCGGCGGCGGCGTGAACTGGAACTGCGGCAGCTCGCCGATATTGATCGGCTTCGGTTTTTCCGCATTATCGTCCGTCACCATCCGGAAGACCATCGCGAATCCGCCGGTGTTCATTCCGGTCTTCTCCTTCATGAACTTCGCATATTCCTGCTGATAGTTCTTGGCGGCGGACAAATAGTGTTGCTCCAGCCGGAGGGAAGTGCCGGTGATTTCCGATGCGGCGAGCGTAAACAAGGCGGACGGGGAAACGGCGGAAAAGAGGAGCGCCAGTTGCTGCTGTTCCGCTTGACGGTTTTGCCGGTCTTCGTTCAGACGCGCCGCCAATTCATTGAATTTTTTCTCCCGCTCGTCCGCCAACGATTGCATGAACTTGTTAAACGCCGTCATCACTTCCTGCATGTTTTCCGTTTTCGGCGGGACAAAGTTGTTCATTTTTGTCCTGTCTTCGTTCCAGATCTGCGACATAAACCGGCTTTTTTGCGAGTTGATCTCATCCACGCTCGGCACGTTCACGAACAAGTCCGCTCCGATCACCGACAAACGCGGAATGATCATCACCGCCAAAATCCACACGGAGAGCAATACAAGAAAGGAGGTGGACGACCGTTCTGTTTTTGCGGAGACAAACAGCGAAAGGGAGAGGAATACCCCGATCGAAATCAATCCTGCGAGGATGATCAGCGTCAGCCGTATCCACTCGTCGCCCGAGAGGACGACGGAAAAAAGCGGTAGCAGCAGCACGCCGATCAGAATCGGGATGAGCAACGGCACCGCCAGCGCAAGAAAAGATCCGGCGAATTTGGCGATGATATATCGGGCGCGGGGAACCGCATTGGAAAAGGTCAGTCGGAGCGTTCCCCGTTCTTTTTCGCCGTTCACCGCGTCGTACCCGAAAAGAATGGCGAACAACGAAAGAACGATCGAAAAGATGAAGTCCAGGTCGAGAAACCGGAACATGGCGAAAATCGGATCGTCGCCGTACCGGCTGTCCTGCGACCGGAGTTCCCCCCGGCCGCGAACTTCAATCGTCCGCCCGATGTCGTTCGAAACGCCGTTGACCAGCGTGGCGAGCGGCTGCGGCGGAAGGAAAATTTTATATCCCTGCACCCGCATCCAGTCGGTGATCCCTTCATATTGTCGCACGTTCGCGGTCTTGGAAGCCTCGTATTGCGATTGTGCGATCTGAAAATTTTTCACCCCGATGTAGAAGGAGAGAAGAATCAGCACCGAACAGATGCTGAAGGTGATCGCAAATTTGGTGGAACCGATGATGTCGCGCAACTCTTTTTCAATAATCAATGTCAGCATATGATGTCCTGTCTGCTAGTGTTGTGTCATCGGGAGAAGTCCCGACATTCTGCGCCGGGACGCATCGTTCATCCTGAACAAGTCCCGCGTTTTGTGCGGAACGCGTCGAAGGCCCGAAGGGCTCCTTCGGAGAAAAACCGCTCACTCATTCACCCCGGCCATATAATTCATGTACAGTTTTTCGAGGTCTTCGCCCGACAATTCGCTCCGCTTCTTTTGCATCACCAAATTTCCCTGCCGCATGATGCCGATCGTATCGGCCGATTCTTTGGCGCGGAAAATGTCGTGTGTGGACATGAGGATCGCTTTTCCTTCGTCCCGGAGCGAAGTGAGCAGCTGCATAAATTCGAATCCCGATTTCGGATCGAGGCCCGATGTCGGCTCATCCAGCAGGATCGCCGGCGCATCTTTCAGGATCGCAATGGCAATGCCGCATTTTTGCCGCATTCCTTTGGAAAATCCCTTCAATTTTTTGTAGTGCGCCTCTTCCTGAAGCCCGACACGAAGGAGAACGTTCCGGTAATCATCCTTCGTGTAGTTCGTTTTGCCGCCGAGGCGGACGAAATAATCGAGATTCTGGATCGCGGTGAAATTTGTATACAGCATCACATTCTCCGAAACGAACGCCACATGCTGTTTGGCCTTCAACGGTTCCACATGCGTCGGAATGCCGGCGATACGCGCTTCTCCCGATGTCGGATCGAGAAAGTTGAGGAAGATGTTGATCGTCGTCGTTTTTCCGGCGCCGTTCCCGCCGAGCATGGCGTAAATCTCCCCGGGTTGGACGGAGAAGGAAACATTGTTGACGGCCAGCGCGCCGTCCTCATATCGTTTCGTCAAATCGACGGCTTCCAAAAGCGGTTGATGGTCCATGGTTCTTTTCCTTCCTGTTCCTCCGGACCGACCGGGCCGTTGTACGGCGAGGGGGCGAAAGGAGGAACGATGATGGTGATGGTTATTTTTTTGACAGTCGCATTCCGTACCAGACGATGCCGAGCACCACGCCGAGAATCAACAGCACAATGACGATCGTTCCGAAGACGTTTGCTTCCGCTTGCACTTCGGCGGTGATCGTTTTGTCTTCGCCGTTCACCGGCTGATTGTCGGAGAGCGCCGTGGTGCGCAGGCGGATTTCGTACCTTCCTGTTGCGATGCCGTCGGGAGGGGTAAATTCCAGTTGTACCCGTTTTTCTTCCGAAATATCCAGCGACGAGATCACCATCGGATCGATCTTTTTCGTCCAATTGAGCGGCACATCCGCTTCGATCTTCACGTTATCCAGCCGACGGGTCCCTTCGTTCACCAGTTCGATGTTCAATTGAACGGTCCCGTCCGGTTTGATGGAGTGGAACAGCTGCTGGGCGCGGACCAGCAGCCGGCCTTTTCCGCGCGGCACCAACTCCAGTTTGACGAATCCGATCTGCAGCTTTTCGATCTCTTCCAGCGTCCAGTTCCGCGCACCGGCATTTTTGAATTCCTCCAGCCGGTCCCGCGGTATCACCAGCACGAAAAACGGAATCGGTTTGTCCATCGGGATCTCTCCCGTCGGCCGGTCGGGAAGCGATACATCGAGCGCGGCACGGCGGGTATTGGCATTCTCCAAAAATTTGAACTGGCTGAGCCGCGCTTGCGTCTGCGGATCCTTAAAATACCGGTTCAATTGCTGCGGAAGATTCACCACTTCCAGAGCGAAGGTGTTCGTCGTTCCGCTGAACAGCTCCAGCGTCAGGTCGTACGTCGCCGTTTTGCCGAGTTCCGCCTCCTGTGAGAATTGCTGGGACTGCACGATCACTTTATTCTGCGATGCATCCTTCTGCAGGAAAATTTTCATCGTGCGGGACGAGCCGTTTCCGTAAATCAGGTTCACCACCACCGCATCGAGGTCCTGCAGAAGCACGAAGTCCAGCTCCTGCGGCTTGCCGAAACGGAGTTCGTCGATTTTCGCTTCGTACGGCTGGCTGATGATGGAATTGTCCGTATTGGCGATCGATACATAGATATTCGGGATCACGTCGGGCTGCAGCGAACGGAAGAGCTGGTCCTCCATCTTCACCAGTTTCTGGAATTCGGCGTTGCCGCCGGAGGTGTTGATGAGCGTCAGGCGGACATGTTTTTTTCCGTCGCGCGTTTGATATTTCACCGCCTTTTCCACCGAGATGAACTGCGTTTCGAACAACACAGCGAGCAGCGATTGCTGATAATTCACTTCGGCATCCGAGAATGACACCTTCGCCCGGTCCAGCTCCGCTTGCGACAGAAGCCCCTTTTTGTACAGGTCCTGCTGCCGGTCGAACTCCTTCTTGCTGAATTCGTACGCTTCTTTCGCCCGTTTTAATCCGAGCAGCCGGTATTTATCGTCTCGCTGATTAAAATAGGGATTTGCCTGCGCGGAGAGTTCGGCCGCGGCGCCGGAGAGCAGCAAGAGAATGGCAAAGCAATACACGTAAAATTTCATAGTCTCTTTCATAAATTCCGGAACGGGACGGAATGTCCGCCGTTATTTGCGGATCATCATACGTCCCATCGGTTTCGGTTTGTGAAATGATTCTTTCATCTCTTTCCCGTTGCGGGCAACGACGATTGTGACGTTGTCCCCCTCTTTCAGTTCGTCGTACGCCGAAACAAAATCTTCAGCCGTTGCCATCTTTTTTCCGTTCAGGGAGACGATGACATCCCCTTTCTGCGGTTCAAACGATTTAAAATTGTTGGAAACGGTCGGCAGTGTTCCTTTCACGACCGCCGATGATTTTTCCGTGCCGACGATCAATCCGAGCGCCGGCAGAACTTCTTCGCCTTCTTTTCGTTCCATCCGCATCACCATGCCGCCGCTGTTCCCTTCTTTATTTAACTCTTCTTCGCTCTTTTTGACGAACCGGGCGATCAACAGATTGTCCCCCCGTTTGAGGCCGAGTTTGAACTCCTCGCCGACAGCCGCGCTTGCATACTGTTCGCGCAGTTCCTTTACGGACTTCACCTTTTTTCCGTTGGCCATCAGCACTGCGTCATCCTTTTGGACATCCGCTGCCGCTTTTTCATGGTTGCCGAGGATGATGTCGACCGCAAGTCCCTCTTTTTTCGGGACGATCACGGCGCCGATTTCGCGGATGATCACGGCGTCATCCATAGAAAAGGAACGGGAGACCATTTTCGGCTCCTG
>CAZRWF010000034.1:0-16746 GCA_964603685.1 uncultured Chitinophagaceae bacterium | reverse complement strand
GTTTCCGCCGTCGTTGTGGCGCTGATCGGATTGATCTCCGTGCAGGTGTATTTGTTGATCGTAACGTACAACGAAAAAGAACAGGCGTTCGACCGGAACGTGGTCAACGCCCTGACCGCCGTATCGCAACAACTTGAAAAAAATGAAGCGGCATCGAAGATCTTCACCGTGGCGATGGAAATGCCCTCCGCACCGCGCCCCGGTGCCGTCAAAAAGCTTCAACGGTTCGTTCCGAAGGATTCGGGGAAGAAGGGTTCATCAGTCTCGGAAAGTTTTTCCTGGATCATCACCGATACGCTCCCGGATAAGAAGGGAAACCAGATGCGGGTGGAAGTGTTCCATTCGTCGGGAGTGGATACGCTCATTTCGATGAAAGCGCCCGGGAGTTCGTTCGGATACAGTTATTCGACCGACGACCGTCGGATCCGCATCAATACCACGTCCAACGATTCCCAGCGGATATTCCTCCGTGACTCCTCCAAACGGCGGCGCGGAGAGATCGTGTCGCAGGTGGTGGACAAATTGTTCCTCGTGGAAACGCTGCCGCTGGAAAAACGGGTGCATCCGGAAACGCTCGATTCGTTGATCGGCGAACAACTTTCGGCGGTGGGAATCGCGCTGCCGTATACGTTCCGCATTGTTTCCGGTCATCATGATTCGGTGAAATTGGCGCCCCCCGATTCCGGTGTTTCTCTTACCGGCGAACCGTTCTCCGCCCGGTTGTTCCCGAACGACCTTCTTTCGCCGCGATACGAACTTCTGCTGTTCCTTCCCGACAAGCCGGCGTACCTGTTCCGGCAGATCACCGCGGTGCTGGTGCTGTCGCTGTTGTTCATGCTGCTGATCATCGCCAGTTTCGTCCACACGATCAGAATCATCATGTACCAAAAACGGTTCTCTGTTTCGGTGATTGACTTTATCAATAATATGACGCACGAGTTCAAAACACCGATCTCCACTATCGCATTGGCTGCGGAAGCGATCGCCAAGCCGGATGTGGTCAAAAGCAAGCCGAAAGTGCTGCGGTACAATACGCTCATCGCGGCGGAAAACAACAGGATGAAACATCAGGTCGACAAGATCCTGCAGCTTGCGGTGTTGGAGGAGGGGGAATTCGAATGGAAACGGTCCGACGTGGATATGCATGCCGTCATTACGCAGGCGGTGCAGCACGTGTCGATGCAGGCGGAACAGAAAAACGGAAAAATCACCGTGCGGTTGACCGCGGATCGCGCCGTCGTCTCCGGCGACGCCGTTCATCTCGCGAACATCATCTATAACGTCCTGGACAATGCGATCAAATACACTCCGACGGTCCCGGCGATCACCGTAACGTCCGAAATCAGCGGTTCCGATCTTCTCATTCGCGTTTCGGACAACGGCATCGGCATACCGGCGCAGGATCTGGACCGCGTCTTCGAAAAATATTTCCGCGTCTCCACCGGGAATACGCACGACGTAAAAGGGTTCGGGCTCGGACTCCGCTACGTGCAGTTGATCGTCCGCGCGCACGGCGGAACGGTTTCCCTCGCCAGTACGCCCGGCGCCGGTACGACGGTCACCATCGCACTTCCGCTCCGCACTTCCACCGCAGCCCGATGACGGTATGGCGTTACGCAAGAAAAAAATATTGCTCCTCGAAGATGACGCCAATCTCGGCTTCATACTCACCGAACATCTGGAGATGAACGGATTTGCGGTGCAGATGTGCGCCAACGGCGCGGACGGAATTCACGCCTTCCGAAAATCGACGTTCGATCTCTGCCTGGTGGATGTGATGATGCCGAAAAAAGACGGATTCTCCTTCGTAAAGGAGATCCGGATGAAGGACGAGCGGACGCCGGTCATCTTTTTGACGGCGAAGTCGTTGAAGGAAGATCGCATCGAAGGATTGAAGATCGGCGCGGATGATTATGTCACCAAGCCGTTCAGCATGGAAGAGCTGCTGCTCCGCATCGCCGCCGTTTTAAAACGATCGGCGGGATTGCCCCACGCTGCAGCGGCGGAACCGTCCGAATTTGTCATCGGCTCGCTCCGTTTCCGTGTGAAAAAAGGGGAATTGTCTGTCGGCGGAAAAAAGCCGGTCAAACTCACCACGAAAGAATCGGCGCTGCTGGCGGTGTTGTGCGCGCACAAAAATTCCGTTGTCGAACGAGAACAGATTCTTCGCACCGTGTGGGAGGATGACTCGATCTACTCCGCCCGCAGTATGGATGTATATATCTCCAAATTGCGGAAATATCTCCGCAGCGATCCACGCATTTCCATCGCGAATGTGCACGGAAAAGGATATTCCTTGCTGGTTGACGAGTGACACACGACTATTAATGCGGTTGTAACTTTCCCACCTTCCCAAGTGTCTACCGGGTGAATAAAGCGGTTTTTTGGCGAAAATATTGTAAATTCACCGGTAGATATGCGATTACACTTTCCCTTCATTGTGCTTTTTCTCCTGTCCGGCTGCGTCGGGGATGCTCCGCGCGATAATCCGCTCGATCCGCTTTCTCCCGGTTTTTCTTCGCGGGGGACGGTGACGGGACAAGTTGTGACGGCGAAACGATCGACAGGGATCGCCGGTGCAACGATAACGGATCTCACCGAAGCCACGACCGTGTCCACCGATTCGTCGGGATATTTTCTTTTTCCTCACCGTTCCGCCGGAACGCACACATTTATCGTTTCGAAAAGCAATTTTACGAGCGATACGTTTTCCGTGACGGTCCAATCCGGTGCCACGGCGAATGTTCTCCGCTCACTCAATGGACCGCCGTCGGTGACCTTTCAACGGATCCTCACTCGAAAGGTCGACCAGTTTTTCCCGAGTACGATGTATTCGGTGGAGGTGGAGGCGGCGGTGACCGATCCGAACAACGATAATGAACTTGTCTCCGTTTCGTTCGCCGTCGACACGTTCCGGTATCCGTTGTCGTATAATGTGTTGACGAAAAAATTCACGCGCACGCTGGATAAAGGATCATTTCCGACGAATACCATTCAATGGCTGGTCGGGAAACCGTTGTCGATCGTCGCGCGCGATACGCTCGGCGCCGAAAATGCCGGCGCGCCGTTTTACGTCACCCGCGTGATCGAAAACGCCGCCGTTCCGCAATCCCCCACCAACAACGAATCGTTAAAACAGGATTCGATCTATTTTTCCTGGTCCGAACCCGATGTCACGTTCAATTTTACCTACAGCGTGAATGTTTCCATCGTCGTCAGCGGTACGACGACGTCGGTCTGGACGAAAACCGGATTAAACGCCACCGATCAGCCGCTGAAATTTCCGAACGACGGCAGCATCGTCCTGAGTCCCGGAAATTACGTCTGGTCCGTCTTCATTGTCGATGAATTCGGGAATTCATCCCGCTCAAAGGAATATCCCTTTACCGTCATCCCATGAATGCCATGACCGCCGAAAAAGACAATTTTAACGCCCTGTTCGAAATCACCCGGACGATCAATTCCATCCTCGAGCCGGCGGCGCTGCTGGACAAAGTGCTCGAGATCGCCATGTCCCATCTCTCCGCCGAACGGGGATTCGTGATGCTGGCGGACGACAACAGCGAAAGCGGGTACACCGTCGTCACCATGAAAAATTTCAATTCCGCGAAGGCGGGAAAAGAATATGCCGCCTCCTCCTCGGTCGTCACTTCCGTGCTGCAGAGCGGGGAGGCGGTCCTCACATTCGATGCAATGAGCGACGAACGGTTCGAATCCTCCGTCAGCATCATGGCGCAGAAGATTCTTTCGATCATCTGCATCCCGCTCCGGGCGGGGGAGCGGATCTCCGGCGCGGTGTATCTGGACAGCAGCCGCTCGCGGAAGGCGTTTACGGAAGAGGCGGTAAAATTTTTGACCGTCTTCGGCAGCCTTGCCGCGATCGCCATTGACAATGCGCAGCGGTATGCGCTGCTCGAATCCCAGAATATTCGCCTGAAAAACGAAGCGGAGCCGGCGCATCTCTTCCGCGATATTATCGGCACCAGCGCTCCGTGGCGAAAAGTCCTGGAAATCTCCCAGCGCGTGCTGGATGTGGACGTGGCGGTGCTTCTTACCGGCGAAAGCGGGACGGGGAAGGAAGTGATCGCGCGCGCCATCCATGAAAACGGCACACGGAAGGGGAAAGCCTTCGTGGCCGTGAACAGCTCCGCACTGCCGGAACAGTTGATGGAGAGCGAACTGTTCGGATACGTGAAAGGTTCGTTTACCGGAGCGGCCGGGGATAAAAAAGGACTGGTCGAAGTGGCGAACGGCGGCACATTGTTTCTCGATGAGATCGGCGACCTTCCGCTTCCGCTGCAATCCAAAATCCTGCGGTTGATTCAGGAAAAAGAATATCGCCGCGTCGGCGACACGGCCAACCGGACGGCCGACATCCGCATTATTGCCGCAACGAACAAAGATTTAAAAGAGGAGGTGCGGGCGAATCGTTTCCGCGAGGACCTCTATTTCCGCCTGAACGTCGTCGGCATCCATCTTCCGCCGCTGCGCGAACGGAAAGACGATATCCCGCTGCTCGCCGCCTTTTTCGTCAAACGGGCTGCCGCGAATTATCAGCGGCCGGTCAACAGCATTCATCCCGAAGCGATGACGCTGTTGCTGACCAACCGATGGAGCGGCAACGTCCGCGAATTCCAGAATGTGATCGAACGGGCGGTCGTGCTCTGCCGCGGCACCCAGCTGACAAAGGACGATTTTCTCTTCGATTCCTCCGACCATTCGGCCCTGCAGAAAAGCGGCATGACACTGGCGGATTTCGAACGTCAATTAATCGAAGCAACTTTAAAGGAGATGAACGGGAACAAAACCCGCACCGCCGAACGTCTCGGCGTCTCGCTGCGATGGCTGCAATACCGTATTAAAGAATGGAGTACTGAATAATTTCACGCAAAGCCCCGAAGGGGCAAAGCCGCAAAGACACAAAGTTCAATGACGGAAAATGAAATATCAAAAATCGTTGTTGATGTCGCCTATCGCCTACATTCAACATTAGGTCCCGGTTTGTTGGAATCGGTGTATCAGGAAATTTTTGTTGATAAGATGAAAGAACGCGGTCTTTCGGTAGAGACGGAAGTCCAGCTTCCCGTCATTTTCGAAGGAAAAACATACGGTTCGAATTATCGAATTGATATACTTGTCGAACGAAAAGTGATTGTGGAATTAAAATCTGTGGAGACAATACTGTCCGTTCATAAAAAACAAGTATTAACATATCTTCGTTTAAGTAATATAAAATTAGGTTTATTGATTAATTTTGGCTCGGCATTGATCAAAGACGGCATCCATCGAATTGCCAATGGTATCGATGATTGATTTGTTTTCTTTGCGGCTTTGCGTGAATATTGTTTGATGAACGACGATCAGTTTAAAATAGAACAAAAGTTAAGCGAAAGCGCCACGACCGTCGTCTACCGTGCGTTCGATGAGGTGTTGCACCGGACCGTGCTGCTGAAGGTGTTGCACAAACATCTGGCGAACGATGCGGACCTGCGGACGCGGTTTGTGCGCGAAGCGCGCGCCTGTGCCGCGCTCCGGAGCGAGCACATCGTACAAATTTACGACCTGACGGAGATCGACGGTGCGCCGGCGATCGTGATGGAATTTGTGGAAGGGAAATCGTTAAAGGAGGTCATCGCCGCCGGTATGCACCGGAATCCCGATTTCGCACGCCGGGTGGCGGTGCATGTGTTGCGCGCGGTCTCACTCGCCCATGATCGCGGCATCATCCACCGGGACATCAAACCGGGGAATATTCTCGTTTCCGAAGCCGGGACGATCAAAGTGACCGATTTCGGACTTGCCGCCGTTGCACTTTCTCCCACCGTGACGATGGACGGAATGGTCCTGGGAACACCCGCGTACATGGCGCCGGAGCAGGTGCGGGGAGAAGAAATTGACGGACGAACCGATCTGTTCGCCCTTGGCGTAACGCTGGTGGAAACGCTCAGCGGAGAAAGGATTTTTGAAGGTTCCACCTACAGCGAATGCATGAAAAAAGTGCTGGCGTTCCGGGTGGACCAGTTACATCGGTTTGCACCGCTGGTGACGCCGGACGTGGAAACGCTGCTCCAACGGCTGTTGCAGCCGGACAAGGAGAAACGGTTCGGCACCGCCCGCGAAGCGCTGAATGCGATCGATGAAAAAAAATCCTCGGTATTCGTCCGCCCGATCCCGATCGGCCGCACGAGAACCGTTCCGGAGGCGGCATTTTCCTTGGCGCTGATCGTGTTGATCCTTGTCGGCTGGTACGCGGTTTCCCCGCGCGGGGGGAATAATCCATCGGTTTCGGATTCTGTTGCACAGCAGACAGCCGATTCCATTAAACCGGCGCCGCAAGAATCACCGCCGGTAAAAGAACCGGAACGTCAGCGGCCGCAGGAGACCGGAGCGGCAGAATCGATTCCGACGGCGGAGCGTCCAACCGTCACAACGGCCGTTCCGGAATCGGCAACGGTGTATTTCACCAGCTCGCCGTGGGCGAAAGTGTACGTGAACAACCGGCTGATCGGAGAGACGCCGATCGCAAAACCGGTGATGCTGCCGGCCGGGACGCATACGGTGATGTTCTCCCATCCGTCGTTCGAACCGATCCTCACCACTGTAGAGGTGGAACCGAACCGGGAGAAAACCGTTGCGGGAAATTTTTATGACTATGCCGGATTTTTGATGTGCGTCGTGACGCCGTGGGCGGAAGTGTACGTTAACGAACAGTACAAAGACACGACGCCACTGACGAAACCGATCATGCTGACGGCAGGAAAATATTCTCTCCGTTTGAAAAACAGTTCCTTCGACGATGTGGTCCGGGAGATCACCGTAACGCCGAAAGAAACCACCGTGGTATCGATCAATTGGACGAAATGAAAACACTCACTGCCATCTTCTTCGTGATTCTCTGCGCCGGCCGTTTGTTGGCGCAACAACCGCCCGAAGAGCCCCGGACGATCGCGGCAATCGAATCGCTGTATGTAAGCGGACAATATCTCTCCGCCGAACTCGAAGCGCGCCGAATGCGGGAACAGTCCGGTTGGACGGACAGCATCATTGTGGAATTGGAGCGGTGGATCGCCTTTTCTCTCATCGCACAAGGCAAAATTCCTTCCGCCCGGGATCGATTCATCGCCATCCTTCGGATTGACGAGGGATTCATGTTGGATCCGATCCTCACCTCACCAAAGATCCTTTCGGTGTTCAACGATGCGAAAGCGAAATATTCCGCTGCGCGGAAAGCCGTAGTTCCCGATAGCACAATGCTGTCGAATGTCACCGTTCGCCAAAGCGTTACATTCCGCACGATGTTGTTTCCCGGTTGGGAACAACTGCATCACGGTCGCACGACCGCCGGATATCTTTTTCTCGGCGCCGGAGCGGCGGCGCTGACCTCGGGTTTGGTGTGTGAATTCCTTCGCGCCGATGCCCGGACTCAATATTTGAATGCACGGACACCGTCCGATATTTCTTCACGATATGATACGTACAATACGTATCGCAAAGGGGAGATCTATTCGTTTATTGCTTTCGGACTGATATATTTTACTTCCCAAACGGATGTCTTCAACTCCGTGAACATTTCTCTCGTCTCTCCCCATCATTATTCCGACGGGACGCAGTTACGGTTTTCGGTTCTCTGGTAATCACACTTTGTGACGCAGAAAATGCGCTTGCCGTGCAAATTGTGCATGGCGAGACGGCAAAAAACGGCAAAATTCGACGAATTTAAGCACTAATTCGATGGTACGATGATTGCAGACTTTTTGGTGTCGTTCTCACATTCACCGTTACATTCCTGCGGATGACGGTTCTGTCCGGCAGCGCAGGAAGACTACTCAGCGTCCGGGCCAGCGGACGATCGAATGTTTTGAATCAACACCATCACTAATTCTCACGTTTTTCATTGGAGGAGATATGAAAAAACACCTTACGATCTTTCTCTTGGCCATCTTTGGCACACTGCTGATATTGCCCAGCCAATCCCAAGCGGAATTCAAACTGTTCGCGACAAAAGTGGAATTGTCCGGAACGGTAAAACTCGTCTGGACAAAGCCGGCCGGAGCGAACAATACCACGCAATATGAACTGTATCGGTCGTTCCTTCCCGATTCGGCAGTGAAGATCCACACCACCTCTGATACCTTTTTTGTCGATCAGGTGCCGACGCAGTTCAATTCGGTTGTGCGGTCGTTCGCCTATCGAGTTGTGGCAAAAACCGGTGCGGTCGTCGAGCTTTCCAATACCATTTTTGTTTCGGTCCCGAACGTTCCCCTCATCGGGTCATTCCGATTGGAAGGAAAAAAGGAACAACAGAAAGTGAATCTGCTCTGGCAGAAACCCCCGGTCGGTACCGTGAGTTATTATTTGGTGTTCAGAGGTATCGCGGGCGACAACGGTCCGACGCATCAACAGATCGACTCAACGACGAATCAATGGTCGATCACGGATGCGCCCCAAGTGTTCAATCCGGACCATCCCGTATCGTTTGTCTTCTATGTAAAAGCGAAACTGACAACTGGTGAAATACTCGTCAGCACCACGCTGCAGATCACCCTCCACGGACATTCAAACCGCGATCAGCTGAAATTTGTCTCGATTCCGCCGTTGTACGGACAACTCGGAAAAAAATATGAGTATACGGCAAAAGCAGTTTCCTCCGATCCGACTGCAGTGATACGGTACTCGTGGTCGTTCCCGGCGACACAAACCCTCGGTTTCTCGTTCAGCGTCGATTCTGTTACCGGTACGGTGAATTGGACTCCAAACGCCAAAGGTATTTTCCGGGTCGCCATCATTGCAAGATCGAACAAAGGCGGAATGATCAAACAGGAATTTGCCGTTGCGGTCGTGAACGGAAACGGTGTCATTCAAGGAAAAGTGACCGACACTCTGAATAATCCGATCCCCAATGCCATTGTGGAACTTTTTAAGACGCAGAACGATTTTTTCACTTCCTATTCGTACGCGGTAAAGACCGATATGAACGGAAACTATAAGATCGGCCGCGTCGATCCGGGCAATTACAAACTGAAAGTGAACTCTCCTTCCGCAAAATATCAAAGCCAGTGGTACGACGGAAAACGGGATCCCTCTCAGGCCAATATCATCACCGTGCAGGACTCGCCGGCGGTGGCAATTGCGAACGTCACTCTGCGCGGCGGTGCGGCGAACTTCCCCAAAGTGACCGTTTCCGGTTCGGTGACGGATACGCTTGGCTTGTCGATCAATAACGGCACGACACGGGTCGTGTTCGTGCGGGCGGAATTTGCGTTGAATGTCGGTCCGGGAGGCAACATCACAACCGAAAATTTCCGCCGCCTGTTCGAAATGTATATGCACGGCGATCTCCGCCTTGAAGGGAATTCCGAACATGTCGTGAAAGCGCTGGTCGATTCCAACGGTGCATACTCCGTAAAACTTCACCCGGGAGCATATATCGCGTTCGCGCGGTCGGCCGGATATTCGGTGGAATTTTTCAATCAGAAGGCAGACTTGCTCTCCGCCGATGTTATCCGAATCCACAAAGACACCAGCGGCATACAATTTTCGCTCGCACCGCTTCCTCCGGTGGTCTTAGGGGGGATCAGTGGTTCTGTCAGCGATTCGGTGAATGATGTGCCGGTTCCGGCGCGTGTCATGGCAATCCGCGACGGCTGGCGATATCTCGATCCGCATCCTTCGGCTCGCGTGTATGTGACCGATACCGATTCCACCGGTGCGTATAGTTTTTCGGATCTCCTTCCCGGAACGTACGTGGTTATGGCGGTACCGCTCGGTGATTACGCCCCGTCATTTTACGTATCGGAAAACGTTTCGATCTATCGCTGGAATCGTGCCGGTAAGGTGGTGGTCAACGGTAACACTGTCGACAATATCAATATTTATGTCCGGAAGCTCGGTCCGTTCAACAGCGGCTATACCAATATCAACGGGACGGTTTCCATGACCGGTCCCGGAGCCTCTGCGGGCAGATCGGGTGTTTTGGTATATGCCTACCGCAACAATGAAATCGCCGGATATGCCATGACCGATGTGAATGGAAATTATACCATAAGCGGCCTGTCCCCGGGATATTTTTTGGTATTTGCCGATAAGATCGGATTCAACGAAACGACAGCGCTCGAGGTTAATGTCGGGTATGATGTGACCGGAAGTCCGACCGGTGCGACCGTCAACTTTACCATGAACTCCACAACGATGTCGGTGCAGCCGAAAGGATCTGTACAGCCGACGGAATATTCTCTTTCACAGAACTTCCCGAACCCGTTCAATCCGTCGACATCGATCACCTACTCCGTGCCGGCAGCCGGGAATGTTTCGCTGAAAGTCTACAACATTGTCGGACAGGAAGTGGCGACACTGGTGAACGGCGTCCATGCGGCGGGAGAATATCGCGCGGCGTTTAATGCGTCGTCGCTTTCGAGCGGTGTGTACTTCTACCGGTTGGAAGCCGGTTCGACGGCGATCGTGAAAAAGATGATGTTATTGAAGTAATTCCGGATCGGATATCGGAAGATCCAACAGCGCCATGACCGTCGGTCATGGCGCTGCCGTTTTTACCGGGAGTGCGGAGACGTAGGTCATGAGATCTGCGACCGACGAGGGAAGGAAATCGGCCGGGATCTTTTTTTTGTTCGATGCCGTCACGGCGAATCCGCCGACGATCATTTTTGCGTTGATGATCTGCGCCGTTTCGTACAGCGCGGAGCAATCGCGGAGAAGCTGCCGCTGGGAGGGGGGTGTGGTGGCGGAGACGCAGATGAGGTCGGGAACATATTTTTCCACGGCATCAACGAACGATTCGACCGGCAGGTTCGGACCGAGATAATACGTGGTCCATCCGTTCAGATCCAGGATGTTGTTGACGCAGGTGATGCCGATCTCGTGGTATTCGTTCTCCAAACATCCGCACAGTGCCACGCCGCCGTGTTTCGGTTTTTTGGAAAGTTGATCCTGCAGTTTCAGGATGGCGTGCATCGCCGTGTTCGACGCAAGATGTTCCTGCTCCACCCCCAACTCGCCGCTGTTCCACTTCATACCGATCTTCGAAAATGCCGGGAAGACGATCTTGTCGTACAGTTCGACCGGCGCGATCCGGTTCGCATATAAGAGATGGAGAAATTGAAAGGTGTGTTCCCGGTTCCCTTCGAGTATGGAATTGTAGAACAGATCGCTCAGCGTGGCAAAATCTTTCGTTAACAGTGCATAATCGGTGGAGACACTCACCGGCGCGTGTTTGTCTTTGGACGGTACGAGTAAATCAGTGACGTTGTAGTCGAAGGTGTCCATAAACTCCACGACATCCTTCATTTTGTATTTCCGGTGCCCGCCGGGTGTTTTGATGCATCGCAGCGAACCTTTGTCCGTCCACCGTTTTACGGTCGATTCATTAACTTTTAACATCGCCGAGACATCCGCGGTCGATAAGAGTCCGGATTTCATCAAATGCCTTTATTGAATGATTAGCACGATATGCACGATTTAAGATAACCACTCTTATAAGAAAATTCAAGCTTTTTTTGATTTTTCGCGGGATAATCTTTACTATAAGCGCATGTATCGTCTTCTGCTTTTGTTCGTTTTTTGCGCTGCGATCTTACAGCATTCTGGTGCCCAACGTCTTCCGGTGCAGACCTATACGACGAGGGACGGACTGGCATCGAACTTTATCACCGAAATTTATCAGGACTCCCGCGGGTATTTGTGGATCGGTACGGATGAAGGGATCAGCATTTTCGACGGCGACAAGTTTAAAAATCTCCGATTCGATGACTCCACCATTTGGGGATACGTCAATGAGATCATCGAAAGCCGGCATCAACCGGGAACGATGTGGATTGCCACGAACGGCGGCGGACTGTTGCGATTCCAGGGAGGACGGTTCTTTCCGTATTCGCTTGGTCAACAACCCGGCTCCAATCGGATCAACTCTCTTGTGGAAGGGGACAACGGATCGTTATGGTGTGCGACCGATGACGGCATCTATCGTTTTGCGGACGGAATCGCGGAACGGATCCCCGGAGACCGGATCGGAACGTACGCGAAATTCACGCAAGGACGGGATGGAACGATCTGGTGTTTTGACGAGAAGAGGCTCTATCGGTTTTTGCCCGATGAACGGAAGATCGTCGATCCGGATGTGACCGGGCTGCCGGTCGACAGCATCATCTATGTCAGCGCGCTTCCGGATAGTTCGGTCGCAATCCACGTTCAGGGAGCCAAACGGGCAACAGTTTATATCGTCAAACATCGTGCCGTCCTCAAAAAATTCGAACTCGCTTTTCCCGCCGCATTGTTCACCGTGCTCGACAAACAAAACAGATATTGGATCGGCACGGCGGAAGGGATCCAAATGATTCAGGAGGAGGGGGGAAAACAATTCACCTGGATCTATACAACCACCAACGGGCTTCCGGTAAATGAACTGATCATCGGATACCACGACCGCGAGCAGAATATCTGGTTCGGCAGCTTCGGCCGCGGCGTGACGAAACTCGAGACGCAGCAGCGGTCGATTCAATTCGCCTTTCCGGGAATGTCGGGGAAAGGGACTATCGACGGTGAGTCGCATGTCTGGATTCCCTCATCGCATGGATTGTACGAAATCTGGCGGGATACCACCGGACAATGGAAGAGGCATTATCATTTGATCCGGCACAACAATTACATGGTTTCGCCGGTCTCCGTGGCGGTCGATTCCGCCGGTCATTTGTGGATCACGCTCGCCGACGGATCGTTGATGTATCTTTCGGTGGACCGGCTGCCGCTTCTCCCTTCAACACTGCGGCAAGTACATTTGCTGAACGAAACGAACGGATTCCCGCGGGCATTGTCGATCTCGCTCTTCATCGACTCCCGCCAAACGATTTGGTACGGATTACATGAGGGCGGGATTGCCGGCATTCAGCCGCATCCCCGTCCTTCGCTTGCCGCCCTGTTCGTCCACCGCCGAAACACCTCGCTCCGCGACATCCGCGCGATGTATGAGGACCGCTCGGGAGATATCTGGTTGATGGGGTTCGATCCGGTCAACGGCATCATACGACGGAGCGGCGGCGGTTATCTGTTGGATACGGTCTCTTCGCCGATTGCCCGGCTGCCGAACATTCCGTTTCGATCGGTGCTGCAGACGAACAACGGCACCTACTGGTTCGGTTCCCGATACAACGGATTGTATGCCTTTTCCGGCGATACGATGCGGCACTATACCGTCAAGGACGGATTGATCAGTAATCAAATCTGGAGCCTGGAAGAGACGCCATACGGCGGCATCCTGATCGGCACACAGGCAGGGTTGATGATGATGCCGGATGAACAGACCGTCCGCTTCGCGTCACTGCAACAATACACGCAGTCTCCCGTGCAGACCATCCGCGCGACTGCGGACGCGGCATTTGCCGTTACCCGGTTTGATGTAACGATGTTCACCATCCCCAACGACACGGCGGAAGTAAAATTTCCTCCCGTATTGATCACCTCACTCGTCGTCAACGGCAAGGCACACCCGCTGGAGGACGGATCGGAGGGTGTGGAACTGTCGTCCGGAGAAAATACGCTCACTATAGATTATACCGCCATCTCGTTTCGAAACACCGGCGCACTTCGCTTTCAATATAAATTGGAGCCGCTCGACGCCGAATGGCGCGAAGCAACCACGTCGCGGTCGGTCACCTATGCCAACCTTGCGCCGGGGAACTATGTCTTCGACGTCCGCGCGGTGAATCAAGAAGGGAAAGCAAGCGACATCTCCACCGTGCTGCCGATTGCCATCGCTTCGCCCCTCTGGGCGCGCTGGTGGTTCCTCTCCCTTGCGGCGGTGATGATCGTCGGTGCCGCGGCGATGGCCGAACGCATCCGGGTACGCCGGCTGCTGGAGATCGAAAAGATCCGTTCCCGCATTGCGGCGGATTTGCACGACGACATCGGTTCGGGACTGACGCGCATTGCCCTGCTTTCGGACTTGATCCATCGGCAGGCGGTCTCCGAAAAAAAACCGACCGACCCGCAATTTACTGTCCCGTCGTTGACCGAAAAGGTCGGCGCCATCTCCCGCGAATTGGTGGATGCCATGAGCGACGTTGTCTGGTCGATCGATCCGAAGAACAGCTCCATGGAGCGCCTGCTGCACCGCGTCCGCACCTTCGCCGTGGAAGTATGCGAAGCGAAGGAGATCGGATTGAGCTTCACCGTTTCGGACGATATCGAAAAACTCAAAGTCGGTTCGGACAGCATCCGCGCCGTATTGCTGGTGGCGAAAGAGGCCCTGACGAACGTCGTGCGTCATTCCAACGCCAAACGGGCGTCGGTCGCGCTCCGCTCCGCCGGCAACGGTATCATCATCGAGATCGAAGACGACGGAAAAGGATTCGACCTGACGGAACTTTCCCGGATGAACGGTTTGACGAACATGCGCGTGCGGATCGAAAAAAACGGCGGTCTTTTTACTCTTCATTCACAGAAAGGGCGCGGAACGAGCGTGCAAGCGACGATACCGCTGCATTGATCGGCGGACAACTGACCATCTGTGCAGTTGTAACAGTCCCCGGAAAACGATAAATTTTTTGCACGAAGAGGTATGACCGACAAACATTCCACATTTAAAGTGATCCGCGTCGCCATCGTGGACGATGACGAAGAGATCCGCAACGGACTTCGATGGATTATCGAACAGACCGACGGATACCATCTCACCGGTGTCTATAAAAATTACACCGAAGCGCTTCACGGCATCGGCGACACTCAGCCCGATGTGGTGCTGATGGATATCGGCTTGCCCGGAAAATCGGGGATCGAATGCGTCCGCGACCTGAAAATGCGTTATCCCGCCGTG
The DNA here is from genome assembly GCA_964603685.1 of uncultured Chitinophagaceae bacterium. GTDB lineage: Bacteria > Bacteroidota > Ignavibacteria > UBA10030 > UBA8401 > UBA8401. The sequence continues at coordinate 1,925 of CAZRWF010000034.1, read as the reverse complement.
CAGTTCGTGATGCAGACCGTTTATGCCGACGACGAAAATATCTTCGAATCGCTCCGCGCCGGGGCGGTGGGATATCTGTTGAAAAAGACCCCGACGGCAAAATTCCTCCAGGCGATCAGCGATGCGAACAACGGAGGTGCGCCGATGAGCGGCGAGGTCGCACGAAAAGTCCTCCAATATTTTCAAGCGCCGAAGAAAAAAACATCCGCCGATTACGAACTCTCCGACCGCGAAGTCGACGTCCTCAAAGCTTTGACCGAAGGGCATAGCTACAAGGCGATTGCGGACAAGTTGTTCGTGAGCGTTCATACAGTCCGTTTTCATCTGCACAACATTTACGAAAAACTCCACGTCTCCTCCCGTGCCGAAGCGGTCGCCAAAGTGATGAAGGAGAATGTGCTGTAAGCCGGCGTTCTTCTTTTGATAATCCCCCCATATTTCGTATTTTTCATCACTTTCACGTTCCGACGCTCCATCATTTTTATTCGTTATGCCAGAATCCGAAAAATCTGACTTTATCCGCGACATCATCAACGACGATCTCTCCACCGGCAAGTTCCAGGGGCGTGTCCACACCCGGTTCCCTCCCGAACCGAACGGATATCTCCATATCGGCCACGCCAAATCGATCTGTTTGAACTCCGGGCTCGCCCGCGATTATAACGGGAAATTTAACCTCCGGTTCGACGATACGAATCCCTCCAAAGAGGAGCAGGAGTATGTCGACTCGATCATCGAGGATGTGCGCTGGCTCGGCGGGAATTTTGAAGACCGGCTCTTTTATGCCTCCGACTATTTCGAACGGATGTACGATTTGGCAGTCGTTCTGATCAACAAAGGAAAGGCATTCGTTTGCGATCTTACGGCGGATCAGATGCGTCTCACCCGCGGCACGCTGACCGAACCGGGCACGGAAAGCCCGTTCCGCCGCCGGACCGTCGGCGAAAATCTTGATCTGTTCGCACGGATGCGGGCCGGGGAATTCCCCAACGGGGCGAAGACGCTCCGGGCGAAGATCGACATGAGCTCTCCGAACATCAATTTGCGCGATCCGGTGATGTACCGCATCGTACATGATGAACACCATCGTCAGGGAAACATCTGGTGTATTTACCCTACCTACGATTGGGCGCACGGCCTGGAAGATTCTTTCGAAGGGATCACGCACTCCATTTGCACGCTCGAATTTGAGAATCACCGGCCGTTGTACGATTGGTATTTAAACGAACTCGGCGTCTATCACCCGCAGCAGATCGAATTCGCCCGTCTGAATCTGAGTTACACCGTCTTAAGCAAGCGCAAGCTCTTGAAACTGGTGAATGAAAATCACGTGAGCGGATGGGACGATCCTCGCATGCCGACGATCGCCGGTTTGCGCCGGAGGGGATATACCGCCGACGCGATCAAAAAATTCTGCGACATGATCGGTGTTGCACGGCGGGACAGCACCATCGACGTGTCGATGCTGGAATTCAGCATCCGCGAAGATCTGAACAAACACGCGCAGCGCGCCATGGTCGTGCTTAACCCCGTCAAGATCGTCATTACCAATTATCCGGAGGGACAGACCGAAACGTGCGAAGCGGTCAATAATCCGGAAGAAGAAAACGGCGGAACGCGAACGATCCCGTTCGGCAGGGAATTGTACATCGATCAGGACGATTTTCGCGAGGTCCCGCCCCCGAAATATTTCCGACTCTCGCCCGGGACTGAGGTCCGTTTGAAATACGCGTACATCATCAAATGCGAAGAAGTGGTGAAGGATGCTTCGGGAAATATTGCGGAGATCCGCTGCACGTACGATCCCGACACAAAAAGCGGCATGGCCGGTGCAAACCGAAAAGTAAAGTCGACGATCCACTGGGTGTCGCCACCGCATGCCGTCAATGTGACAGACAGGTTATATGACCGGCACATCCAGAAAG
>CAZRWF010000033.1:0-29531 GCA_964603685.1 uncultured Chitinophagaceae bacterium | reverse complement strand
GTTGAATTCACACCGAAATAGTCGTATGTTTCTGCACTAAAATATTATCTCTCACCTTTTTTCCCCGGGGAATTTAACATGGAAATACCCTCCTACGTTAAACACGAACGGCTCACACAATGGGTCAAAGAGATCGCGGCGCTCACCAAACCGGACAATGTGTATTGGTGCGACGGTTCCGAAAAAGAGTACAACGATCTGTGCGAACAGATGGTGAAAAGCGGCACGTTCAAAAAGTTGAATCCGCAAAAACGACCCAACAGTTATCTGGCCCTTTCCGATCCGTCCGATGTTGCCCGCGTGGAGGACCGCACGTTTATCTGCAGCAAACGGCGCGCCGATGCCGGCCCGACGAACAACTGGGTCGATCCGCGCGAAATGAAAATGACGCTGAACAAGCTGTTCGACGGCTGCATGCGCGGCAGGACGATGTATGTGGTGCCGTTCAGCATGGGTCCGCTCGGATCAAAAATCGCCCACATCGGCGTGGAAATTTCCGATTCGCCGTATGTGGCGGTGAACATGCGCATCATGACCCGGATGGGGAAAGCGGTGTACGACGTGCTGGGAGAACACGGGGAGTTCGTTCCCTGCGTGCATACGGTCGGCATGCCGCTCGCCGCCGGACAAAAAGATGTGCCGTGGCCGTGCAATAAAGATCAAAAATATATCGTTCACTTTCCGGAAGAGCGGAGCATCTGGTCCTACGGCAGCGGCTACGGCGGCAACGCGCTCCTCGGAAAAAAATGTTTCGCTCTGCGCATCGCCTCCGCCATGGCTCGCGACGAAGGATGGCTGGCCGAACACATGCTGATTCTCGGCGTCGAATCCCCCGAAGGACAAAAAACGTACGTCGGTGCGGCGTTCCCGAGCGCGTGCGGTAAAACAAATTTTGCGATGCTCATCCCGCCGAAATCGTTTGCCGGATGGAAGGTGACGACCGTCGGCGACGACATCGCGTGGATCAAGCCGGGATCGGACGGACGGCTGCACGCGATCAATCCCGAAGCGGGATATTTCGGCGTGGCTCCGGGGACTTCTGAAAAGACGAATCCGAACGCGATGGCGACCATTACGAAGAATACAATCTTCACCAATGTCGCCATGACGGAAGACGGGGATGTCTGGTGGGAAGGGATGACCAAAACACCACCGGCAAAACTGACCGACTGGCGCGGAAATGCATGGACACCCGAGAGCAAAACGCCCGCCGCCCATCCGAACGCACGATTTACGGCGCCGGCCCATCAATGCCCTTCCATCGATTCCAACTGGGAAAATCCGGACGGCGTGCCGATCAGCGCCTTTATCTTCGGCGGACGGCGGAGCACGACCATTCCGCTGATCACGCAGGCGATCAACTGGAATTTCGGCGTATACAATGCCGCGACGATGGGATCGGAAATGACCGCCGCCGCCGCCGGCACAATCGGCGAGGTCCGGCGCGATCCGTTCGCCATGCTGCCGTTCTGCGGATACCACATGGCCGATTATTTTAACCATTGGCTGAAGATCGGCCGGGAGATTTATAATCCGCCGCGGATTTTTAACGTGAATTGGTTTCGGAAGGATGCGAAAGGAAATTTCCTCTGGCCCGGTTTCGGAGAGAATATGCGCGTGTTGAAGTGGGTCGTGGAGCGTGTGCATGGACAGGCGTTTGCGATCGAAAGCCCCATCGGCTGGATGCCGCGCTACGAGGATATGGATTTCACCGGCTGGCACGATATTTCACAGGAGCAGTTCTACGAGTTGATGGCCATCGACAAAGAACTGTGGAAAAAAGAGATCCTTTCCCACGAAGAGCTGTTCATTAAACTGTACGACCGGCTGCCGAAAGAGTTCATGCTGATGCGCGACATGCTTCTGTCCCAGCTCTGGCGTTCTCCCGAAAAGTGGGAGATGGCTCCGGAATTTTAGATCCTGTTTCGCAATACCTCCCGACCGCCGATGGTTCGCACCATCGGCGGTTTTTTATTATTCCCGCCGCCGCGAATCCCGTTCCGAAATTCCTATCTTTGAAATCCGACCGCGTTGTGTTCATTTGAAAAACCGACGGAAAACCGGTCATTCCGCGCGGTACGCTCTTTGCACACTTTTTTTGTGTGTGGAGAAAGGAGCGCATCATGAACATCTCGTTTCATCATCCGCTGCCGTTCAAATTCCGTTCCGGACAACATACCGTAAGCGCCGTGCTGCCCGGATCGTATTCTGTCGCGCAAGCGCGAAAAGAACTCCGGGCCTTGCTCGGGATCAATCTGGAAAAAGGATTGTTATTCTCCGCCCTGTTCCATTGTGCAGTGATCGGGCTGTATTATGCGGGACAGTACTACAATGAAATGACGGAAGAAGCACCGATGGTGAAGATCCGCATCATGCGGTACAGCGAGCTGGGGCCGCCGCCGTCCATCACAAATTCGATGACGGCACCGGTGATCGGTGTCGGCACGGTAGCAAAACCGAGTATCGGCACTCCGGTCCCGGTACCGGATGCGGAAATCAATCCGGAACAGACGATCGCCACGCAGACGGAGATGAGTGCAATTTCCAGTGAGGCGATCGGCGACGGAACGGAAGGCGGCGGCGCGATCCAAATCGAAGAGGATGTGCGGATCGAAGATGATGAACCGGGAATGAATGAATTTGTTCCGGTGGAAAAAACGCCGCAAATCATCTCCTCGGAAAAACCGGTTTATCCGGATCTGGCGCGGCGGGCAGGGATGGAAGGATATGTGTGGGTGAAGATTCTGGTGGACAAGACCGGCAAGCCGAAAAAGGCGGTGGTGATCAAAGAAAGCGGCGGGGAAGTGTTCACGGCACCGGCGTTGGCTGCAGCAATGAAATATCAATTCACCCCCGGCGTGATGAACAGCGGTCCGGTACAGGTGTGGGTCGCCATCAAATTCAATTTTCAACTCACGGAAAAGTGATCTCATGAAGAAACTGAACAACACTGCCGTTTCACTGTTGAACGAACAACGTTCGCTGGAAGAACTTTCCGTAGAAGTGGAAAAAGTTTTGTTGTTTTATCAGGAACACCCGGAATATCCGCTGGATTTCGAGAAGATCATGAAGCGGGTCCATGAACTGACGGTCCGCATTGCAAAATTCCGTGAACAATTGCAGCAACTCTGAACTTCTTCATGTACGACGTCCATGAGGTTTTTATGATCGCGATCAAACACATTCTCGTTACCACCGACCTTTCCTCCGCATCAAATTCCGCCATGGAATACGCCGCCTGGCTCGCAACGAGTGAAAAGGCGAAAGTCACTCTCTTTTACAGCGTGGACAATCTTCCCTCCGTCGCCTATCATACGGTCGATCTCACGTTCGACAAATTCCGGGAAGAAGTGATCAAACACGAGAAGAAAAAATTGCAGGAATTTGCCGAACGGTTCCGGACACTTTTCCCGAAACCGATCACCGTGGTGATCACCGAAGGGAATGCGCCGCAGGCGATCGTTCAATATGCGGCGGAGCATGCCATCGACATCATCATCATGAACACCCACGGCCGGACGGGATTACAGCATGTACTGCTCGGCAGCGTCGCGGAACGGGTGGTGCGCACCGCCGGGTGTCCCGTACTCACCATCAAACCGGCCCCCGCCGAGGAACGTCCGGCGAAAAAGGAACGTCGAATATCGGCCGCAAAAAAATGACCGTCATCGGCGTACCGGTCCGAATGCTCCCGCTTGCCGCGGGAGCATTTTCTTTTGCCCCCTCTTGTAGAAATCTCGGAAAACACCTACCTTCCATACGTCTCCATCACCGTATTCCGACATTTTTATTTCATGCGCAATGATCATTACGCCGGATCTTCATTGAACCGCATTTTCTTTTTTCTTTTCGTCGTTTCGACCGTCGCTTTCTCCTTTCAACGGAACCACACTACCCGATTTGTACATTCCATCTATTCCGTCGAGGACGGATTGCCGGAGAATTCCGTCTCATCGATCGTCCGTACGTCGGACGGTTATCTCTGGATCGCCAGTCAAACCCTTGTCCGTTTCGACGGAAAATCGTTCGTTCACTTCGGCCCGAATGAATTTCCCTCCATGCCCAACAGTCCCATCGTTACCCTGTTTGTGGACCGCGATGACGGAGTGTGGGCCGGCACGTACGGCGGCGGGGTGTGGCGGATCAAAAACGACTCCCTTCTGGTAATTACGGAACAGGAAGGATTGAGCAATAATATCGTCCGCGCGATTGCGCAAGATTCCTCCGGCACGATGTGGTTCGGCACAAATTCCGGCGTCGATTCTTACGGAGGAACAATTCCCGTGCGGCGGCGGACGGAAATAAGCGCGGCTCCCTTGTCGAATATCTGGGCGTTGTTCGTGGATGCGAGGAACAATGTCTGGGTCGGAACCTACGGCAGCGGAGTTGTACGGTATGACGGGACTTCGTCGAAAACATTTACGGTCGCCAACGGTCTTTCCAGCAACATGATCATGTCGCTGAACCAATCGGCGGACGGCACCATCTGGGTCGGTACGGACGGCGGCGGCCTCTGCTCCATTGTCAAGGAAACGGTGCGGAGTTACGGTGAAAAGGAGGGGATGCCGAGTTCGGTGATCTGGACGATCTATCGCGACGACAACGGAGAAATGTGGTTCGGTACTCTGGAAAAAGGACTGTTTCGTTCCACCGGTGTTTCAGTGCGGCCGTTCGAACCGGTTTCCGTGCCGGTGGAATTCCTCACTTCCGTTATCCGCGACATCGAGGGGAATCTGTGGCTGGGGACGCAGGGACGAGGGCTGCACAAATTGACGGAATCGAAATTCACCGTGTTAACAACGGAGGATGGGCTTTCCGGAAATAACCTCCGGGCGGTGTTTAAGGATTCGCGCGAACGGATATGGATCGGCACCGTCGGTGCCGGTATTACGAAATATGAAAAAGGGAAATATTCCTCCGTCACCACCGACGACGGTTTGACCGGCAACTTCATCTGGTCCTTCCTGGAGGATACCAAAGGAAACATCTGGGTCGGCACCGGCGGCGCGGGAGTCAACAAAATATCCGGATCCACCATTACTCATTATACGACGAAGGACGGACTCAGCAACAATTTTATCCTCTCGATGCTGGAAGATTCCCGCGGCACGTTGTGGTTCGGGACGAACGGCGGCGGATTGAATAAGTTTTCGGGCGGAACGTTCCGGCAATTTTCCACCGCTAACGGATTGTCGAATGATTTTATCGTTTCACTCGCCGAATTGCCGGATGGTGCGATCCTGATCGGTACGGCGGGCGGGGGAATCAATATTCTTCGTGACTCTACTGTGACGGTCTACAAAAAGGAATCGGGGATCCACACCAACTATATCGCAAAAATATTCAAGGATTCGGAAGGGATTTATTGGATGTTCGGCGGCGGCGGATACACCCGGTGGCAGAACGGGAATTTCTCCGCGTATCGAACAACCACCGATCTTTTTTCCACCACGATCCATGGCGTGGCGGAAGATACCGCCGGATATTTCTGGTTCTCCGGAAATAAAGGATTGTACCGGATCAAACGGTCGGACGTGCTGGGGATCGACTCCCTGGAACACCTTCCGGGCTCCCGGTACGACAAAGAAGACGGCATTCCCAGCAGCGAGTTCGGCGCCGGCACTCCCGGTATGATCACGGCGGCGGACGGACGGCTGTGGATTCCGACGAGCAGCGGGTTGTTGATTGTCGATCCGTACAATATCGTGCGCAGCACACGGACTCCTCCGGTGTATATCGAACAATTTCTCGTTGAGGGGAAGCCGGTCTCAATGGATGATCAATTGCAGCTTTCTTCCCTCAACCGCAGTTTTGAGTTCCATTACACGGCCGTCAGTTTCTCATCGCCGGAGAAGATCCGGTTCCGTTTCCGGCTGGAAGGTTTCGACGAACAGTGGAAGGAAGCGGGGAACCGCCGGACCGCCTATTTTACGAATCTGCCGTACGGCGATTATCGATTTCAAGTGATCGCTTCCAACAGCGACGGTGTTTGGAACGACACGGGAGCTTCGATCCGCTTTACCATCCTTCCCGAATTTTATGAGACCGCACCGTTCCTGTTCGCCATGGCAATGATGCTGACATTGGCGGTGGTCTTCGGCATCCGTTACAGAGAAAATTCCTCGAAAAAACGCGAAAAAGAACTTCTGGCGCAGGTGGAAGAGAGAACAAAAAATCTCCGGGAAGAGAAGGAACGGACCGAACAGGCGCTTCGCGAAACGGAAGAGGCGCAATCTCGTCTGGTGGTGAGTGAGAAGCGATATCGCAATCTCATCGAGAACATCAATGAGGCGTATTTCGTCCTCGATCCGCGAGGGAACATCATTTACGGCAGCCCGAATCTTTCCAAGGAGGCGGGGTACTCCGTGGATGAGCTGATGGGAAAATCATTTATTGAATTAATCGCGCATGAGGATCGGCGCCGGGTGCTGCGCGAAGTGGCCGATCTGCTCCGTTCCGGTGAGAACGATCTGGCGATGGAGTTCCGCGGGCTCCGTCACGACGGCACCATCGAGTGGGTGGAACAGTTGATGCGTGTGGTCCGCCGGCCGGACGGGGCCGTTCAGGAATATCACAACGTCATTCGAAAGATCGACGACCGGAAATCGGCCGAAGAAGCGTTGCGGGTGAGTGAAGAGCGGTACCGGAAATTTTTCATGAACGACCTCACCGGCGATTTCAGCGCAACGCCGGACGGCACGATCCGGCAGGTGAACACGTCGTTCGTCAAAATCTTCGGATTCGACTCCGAACAACACGCACAACGTTCGAACATCCGGCAATTGTATTCGTCGCCGCGCCAGTGGGACGATCTGATTAAAATGATCTACGGTTCGGAAAAGATCGAATACAGCGAAGCCGAAATGAAAGATCTGCGCGGTGAATCGGTGTTCGTCGTGCAAAATCTGGTCGGCATTTTCGACGACATCGGAAATCTGTCGGAAATCAACGGTTATATTTTCGACAACACGGCCTTCAAACGATTGGAAGAGCAGCTGCTCGAAGCACAGAAAATGGAGAGCATCGGCACGCTGGCGGGGGGAATTGCGCACGATTTCAACAACATTCTTGCCATCATTCTCGGATATACACAATTGCTGTACCGCGACAAGGAACATCCGGAAAAGATCGAAAAACGGGCGAATGCCATCATGGGAGCGAGTGAGCGGGCGTCCGATCTCGTGCGGCAACTGCTCACCTTCGCGCGCAAAGGTGAAGTGATCTTCGAGCCGATCAATTTGAACAAAATCGTCAAAGAAGTGACCTTGATCGTCAGCGAGACGTTCCCGAAAACGATCACGGTGGACGTGCAGATCGATCATCGTATTCCGGAAATATCGGCATTCGGATCGCACATCCACCAGGCCTTGTTGAATCTCTGTTTGAATGCACGCGATGCAATGCCCGACGGCGGCATCCTGAAGATCTCTACCTCGCTGATCCGCACGAAAGACGCGTCGTTGCCGCCGACCGAAGCCGAAGAACAGCCGTTTGTTCTGCTGGAGATTTCCGATTCCGGGATGGGGATGGACGCTGAAACAAAAACCCGCGTGTTCGAACCGTTTTTTACCACCAAAGAACGGGGAAGAGGCACGGGACTCGGACTTGCCGTGGTGTACGGGATAATGCAGAACCATAAAGGATTCATTGAGTGCGATTCCAAACCGGGATTTGGAACGACCTTCTCACTCTATTTTCCTGTGCTCAACCAATCGACCGTACCGGTCACTTCCCCGACGGTGAGCATGATCCCCGTTGCCCGAGGAAACGAAACATTGATGCTGGTGGAAGACGAAGCGATGCTGGTGCAACTGTTGGAAGAACACTTGGAGAACCACGGCTATACCGTGTTGACCGCCCATGACGGACTGGAGGCGGTGGAACTTTTTGAAAAAAATGCAGACCGCATCTCGCTGATCATTACCGATCTCGGGTTGCCGAGGCTCGGTGGGTGGGAAGCGTATAAACGGATGAGCAGAACCAAAGCGGATGTTCCGGTGATCATCGTCAGCGGTTATTTGGAGGATTCCGTCAAAGAGGAGATCGAACAACGTCCCGGAATTCAGTTCATTTCCAAGCCCTATTCACCCGAAAAACTCATCCTTCAGGTGCGGTCGATGCTAGACGGGTGAAATCCTTCTCAAATTCAGCGTGGAACAACAGTATGGGCATTGTGTGATGCCCATTTTTGTTCCAATGATGTTTATTGTTTTTAGAGAGATAATGAAGTATATTTCTACTTATTCTTTAAGGATGATAGCTGAAAACATTCAAAATATTGGCGAAAATCTCAAAAAAACCGCCATTCGGTGCGGCAGGGACCCCAAAGAGATTTCGCTGATCGCAGTCAGCAAAACATTCGGGGTGGACAAGATTCTTGAGGCGGTGGAAGCCGGTTCCATGGATTTCGGCGAAAATTATGTGCAGGAATTGGTCGAAAAGTTTGATCAACTCCGGCACAAAAACCTGCGATGGCATTTTATCGGTCATTTGCAGTCCAACAAAGTGAAATATATCAGCGAATGGATCCATATGATCCATTCCGTCGACAGCGAATCGTTGGCCGCGGAGATCGACAAGCGGGCAGGGAAAGCGAACAGAATAATCGATGTGCTGGCGGAGGTGAATACGTCCGAAGAAGCGACCAAATTCGGCGTCCGGCCGGAGGATGCGTGCTCCTTCGTGGAAAAAATCTCCCGTTTCGAGCATATCCGAGTGAAAGGATTGATGACGATCGGTCCCTACACGGAAAACAAGCAGGAATCGCGCGTTTCATTCTCTTCGCTGCGGTCCATTTTTGACGAGACGAACAGGAGAGGGGCGGTGCGGGAACCGTTGACGGTCCTCTCCATGGGAATGACGCATGATTACGATATTGCGATCGAAGAAGGGGCGACGATGATCCGCATCGGAACCGCGATCTTCGGAGCACGCACCAACACCACCACCTAACGCAGGAGGATGTATGAAACTGACTCCACTCGACATCAAAAAACAGGAATTTAAAAAAGTACTCCGCGGTTACGACACGGTGGAGGTCGATGCATTTTTGGACACGTTATCGAACGAGTTTGCCGACCTTCTGAAACAGGTGAAGGAGATGCGGGAACAGGCGATCGAAAGCGAAGTGCAGCTGCGGGATTACAAACAAAAAGAACGCGATCTGCAGCAAGTGTTGATGCAAGCGCAGGAAAACAGCGCCCGTACGATCGATAATGCCCGGAAAGAGGGCGAATTGATCATTCAGGAGTCGGAGTTAAAATCCAGCCAGATTCTGGATCATGCCCGGATGGAAGTGATGCGGGCAAAAGAAGAGGTGACGAACCTCCGGGCGAAAAAGGAAGCGTTGATCAGCCGCTTAAAAGTCCTCCTCAATTCCGAAGTGGAATTGATCAAAGCATTGGAAGCGGATGAAGAGATGAACAAACGGGATCTCAGTCAAGGGACCGGCAAAGAAAATTTCCATATTGATGACGTATTGCGAAAATTATAATGTCCACGCTGCGAACACACATTGATGACGCGGTCCGGTTCATCCGGACGAGAACCTCTGCGACACCGCCGGTCGGGATCATTCTCGGCACCGGACTCGGCGGATTGGTGAAAGAGATACAGATCGAAACGGCGATCGATTATGCCGATATACCACATTTTCCCGTGTCGACGGTGGAATCCCACAAAGGGAAATTGATCTTCGGCACACTCGGCGGAAAATCGGTGGTGGCGATGCAGGGACGGTTCCACTATTACGAAGGGTACACCATGCAGCAGGTGACCTTTCCCGTCCGGGTGATGAAATTCCTCGGGGTGAAAACGTTAATGATCTCGAACGCCGCCGGCGGCATGAATCCGCTCTTCACCAAAGGGGATATCATGCTCATCACCGACCACATCAATCTGCTCGGCGATAATCCGCTCATCGGCCACAATGACAATGAGCTGGGGCCCCGATTTCCGGACATGACCGAACCGTATACCCGGTCCCTGATATCTTTGGCCGAACAGGTTGCGCTGGACCTCAAGATCCGCCTGCAAAAAGGGGTGTTTGTAGCGGTGACCGGACCGAACCTGGAAACACGGGCAGAGTACCGTTTTCTCCGCGGCATCGGGGCCGATGTTGTCGGCATGTCCACCGTTCCCGAAGTAATCGTGGCTGTTCACCAATCAATGAACGTGCTCGGATTTTCGATTATGACGGATGAATGTTTTCCCGATGCGCTGCGGCCGGTATCGCTGGAAGAGGTGATTGCGGTCGCTAATCAGGCGGAACCGAAACTGACCGCCATCATGAAAGAAGTTGTCGCGAGATTATAGACCGATGTTTAAAGAACTGACTGATAAAATCCAATACTCCGCCGTCGAGCAGGAGATCTTGAAATTCTGGGAAGAGAAAAAAATCTTCGAAGATTCGATCGCTTCCCGGAACGGCAAACCGTCTTACACCTTCTACGAAGGCCCGCCGACGGCGAACGGACGTCCCGGTATCCACCATGTGATGGCGCGGACGTTGAAGGACACCTTCTGCCGGTACAAGACGATGAACGGATTCCAGGTCCGCCGCAAAGCGGGATGGGACACGCACGGCCTTCCGGTGGAGATCGAAGTGGAAAAACAGATCGGGATCAAACATAAGGATGAGATTCTCGCGTACGGCGTGGAAAAATTCAACCAGCTCTGCCGGGAATCGGTCTGGAAATACAAAGCCGATTGGGAGAAGCTGACGCGGGAGATGGGGTATTGGGTCGATCTCTCCGATCCGTACGTTACGTTCGAAAACAACTACATCGAATCGATCTGGTGGGCGCTGAAACAATTTTACGACCAACAGATGATCTACCGGGGATACAAGATCCAGCCGTATTGTCCCCGCTGCGAAACCCCCCTCTCTTCTCATGAAGTGGCGCTCGGTTACAAAGATGTGAAAGATCCGAGCGTGTATGTGAAGATGAAAGTGAAAGGGGAGACGAATACCCATTTTCTCGTCTGGACGACAACGCCGTGGACCCTCATCGCAAACGTGGCGCTCGCCGTTCACCCCGAGATCGATTATGTGAAGATCGAACTGCTGGAGGCAAAAGGCGAAGACAAAGTACCGACCGGCGAATTTTTGATCCTCGCCAAAGCCCGTTTGGAGGTCGTGAAAGAATCGTACGCGGTCGTTGCCGAATTTAAAGGGAAAGAGCTGCTGAAAAAGGAATATGAACGGATCTTCAATTATCATCCGGTAAAAGAACAAGGATGGTATGTGGTGGAAGGAACGTTCGTCACGACCGATTCCGGTTCCGGGATCGTGCACATGGCTCCGGCATACGGCGAGGATGATTATCAAACATGCCGGAAGTACGGACTGCCGACCATTCATCCCGTAAACAAATCGGGAGAGTTCGAAGAGGCGGTGACCGATTTTAAAGGAAAGTTCGTTAAAGATGCAGATGCCGACATCATCCGGAACCTGAAAGAGCGGAACATTCTTTACAAAAAAGAACAGTATCAACACAGCTACCCCCATTGCTGGCGCTGCTCTTCACCTTTACTGTATTACGCGCGCAATTCGTGGTATATCAGCACCACACGGTACGCGCAGCGGATGATTGATCTGAACAAACAGATCAATTGGATTCCGAGCGAAGTGGGGGAAGGCCGGTTCGGCAATTGGCTGGAAGAGAATAAGGATTGGGCGCTTTCCCGCGACCGGTATTGGGGAACACCGCTGCCGATCTGGGTCTCCGACGATCTGCAGGAGATGAAATGTGTGGGAAGTTTCGCCGAGCTGGTTGGTGCAGAATGGCTGGATGAGAACGGAACACCGACCGGGAAGATCTTCACGGAGAACGACGTCAAAAATCTCGATCCGCACAAGCCGACCGTCGACCGGCTGGCGTTCAAACGACAAGACGGCTCGTATCTGAAACGGACGCCCGAATTGATCGACGTGTGGTTCGATTCCGGCGCTATGCCGTTCGCCCAATGGCATTATCCGTTCGAAAATAAAGAGATCTTCGACGGTGCTTATCCCGCCGATTTTATTTCTGAAGGGATCGATCAGACGCGCGGATGGTTTTACACCCTTCATGCGATCGGATCGTTTTTGTTCAACGCGCCGGCTTACAAAAATGTACTGGTGAACGAATTGATCCTGGACAAAAGCGGTCAAAAAATGTCCAAATCCAAAGGGAATACCGTCGATCCGTTCGGTTTGATCGCCAAATACGGAGCCGATGCCACCCGTTGGTACCTTGTTTCCCAGTCGCCCGTCTGGCGGCCGACGCTGTTTGACGAAGAGGGAATCGGGGAAGTACAGAGGAAATTTTTCAGCACGCTGGTGAATACGTATTCGTTCTTCGCGTTGTATGCGAACATCGACCGTTTTGATCACAGCGAACCGGCCGTGCCGGTGGCCGAACGGAGCGAGATCGACCGTTGGATCATCTCTTCGCTTCATTCGCTGGTGCAGGAATACCGGCGGCACATGGATGCGTACGATCTCACCAAAGCGTCCCGTGCAATCGCCGATTTTACGCTGGACAACCTTTCCAATTGGTATGTCCGCCGCAACCGCCGCCGGTTCTGGAAAAGCGGAAAAGGCAAGGATAAAACGGCCGCGTATCAAACGTTGTACGAATGTCTCGACACGATTGTCAAATTGACCGCGCCGATCGCACCGTTCCTCGCGGACGAGATATACCGGAATCTCAATGCGGCGACGAAGAAGGAACCGTTTGCGTCGGTGCATTTGTCGGCGATTCCCGCCGTAGACACCGCGGCGATCGATCCGGCACTGGAGCAGCGGATGGACCGTGCAATCCGGATCGTCGGTTTGGTCCGCGCAATGCGGATGAAAGCGAACATCAAAGTGCGTCAACCGTTGAAAAAAATTCTCGTTCCCGTCCGCGACCAGACGGAATATTCCCTGCTGAAATCAGTGGAAGAGATCATCCTGGAAGAGATCAACGTAAAAGAACTGGACGCAAAAATCGATCAGGATATCATTACGTACAAGATCAAACCGAATTTTCGCGTGCTCGGCAACAAACACGGGAAAACGACCGCTAAAGTGGCGGAGGCGATCAAACAATTTACGCCGCCGCAGATCGCACAACTGGATGCGGAAGGATCGATCTCCGTTTCTGTCGACGGAATTCCGACGATCATTCACCGCGACGACGCGGAAATTATTGCCGACGAAATTAAAGGATGGGTCGTCTCCTCCGACGGCCGCGTGACCGTCGCGCTGGACACCGAAGTGACCCCCGAACTGAAAGCGGAGGGATATGCCCGCGAGTTCGTCAGCAAAGTGCAGAATATCCGGAAGGATTCCGGACTGGAAGTGACCGACCGGATCTCGATTGCGTTTTTTGCCGAGGGGGAACTGGCGGAGGCGATATTACGTTCTTCCGCGTATATCAACAGCGAAACATTGTCGGTGGAATTGAAACAATCCCCGGTGAACGGAAACTCCGTTACCGAAGAGATCAACGGCGAACAATGCCGTATCTCCATCACCAAAGTGTAAACCAGTCATTTTTAAAAGGACAACAATGACGAAAAAAACGGCAGCAAAGGCGAAATCCAAACCGGCGAAAAAGGCGGTCCGTCCGAAATCCTCTTCGGTGAAACCGAAAAAAGAGGCGGCCAAACCGGTGAAAAAAAAGGTCGTAAAAGGATTCGGCGCGAAAGAGCTCGCCTATTTTAAGGGGATCATCGTCGACAAACGGAAGGAGATCCTGGAAGAATTGGCGATCCTGAAAGAGAGCATGATGGATGTGACTACCGGGGAATATGCCAGCGAAAACTCCACCTACTCCACGCACATGGAACAGGGCACCGATGCGATGGAACGGGAAAAGACATTTCTTTTCGCCTCGCGCGAAGGGAAATTTCTCAATTATCTCGATGACGCGCTGAAACGGATCGACAAAGGAACGTACGGATTTTGCATCAACTGCGGAAAACTGATCCCCAAAGCCCGGCTCGAAGCAGTGCCGCATGCGCAGCTCTGCATCGAATGTAAAAATCTGAAAAAAGGGACAATGTAACAGTGAGAGTATTGTACGTCACCGCCGTCATCGTCCTCATCGATCAGATCACCAAATTCTGGATCAAGGGGATCGACATACCCTGGCTCGGCATCTCCCACAGCGGCATGCCGCTCGGAACGTCCTTCCCGGTGATCGGCGATTTTTTGCGGATCACCTTCATCGAAAATCCCGGAATGGCGTTCGGTATCGAAGTGTGGGATTGGAAATTATTTCTCACGCTTTTTTCGATCGTTGCCAGCGGCGGCATCCTCTTCTATCTGTATATCATGCGGCGCGAAAAACTGCTTTTCCGGCTTTCCCTCGCGCTGATTCTCGGCGGTGCGATCGGCAATTTGATTGACCGGACATTTTACGGCGTCATTTACGGCGAATCGGAGCTGTTTCACGGAAAAGTGGTCGATTTTATTGACGTCGATTTTATTAACATTGATCTGTGGGGATTTTACCTCACGCGCTTTTGGGTTTTCAATGTCGCCGATGCCGCCGTATCCGTCGGTGTGATGATGATGCTGATTTTCCACCGCTCCATCGTCGATCAGGAAGAGGCGCTTCCGCCGGTCGAAGCGACGACCGTAATTTCTTCGGCCGATTCCTCCACCGAAACAACGCCGTCCCGATGAACGATCGGTACACACATATTCCGACGATGCCCGCATTCGTGCGGGTTTCTTTTTTCTGCCCACCCGGATCATGAAGAATAATTTTACCATCACGATACCTCCCGGACAGGCAAAGGAACGGTTGGATCTGTACCTGACGTCGCATACCGAAAATGCGACGCGCAATAAAGTGCAGGAGGCGATTAAAAACGGGGAAGTACTCGTGAACGGCGTTACGGTGAAGCCGAGTTATGCCGTGCAACCGGGGGACCGGATCGACGTCCGTCTTTCCCGTCCCGATCCGCCGGAAGTGAAAGCGGAGAATATTCCTCTTACCATCGTGTACGAAGACGAGACGCTGCTCGTAGTGAACAAACCGGCCGGCATGGTTACCCATCCTGCGTATAAAAATTATTCCGGTACTCTGGTGAATGCGTTGATGTTTCACTCCGAAAAACTGTCGTCACTCCATGCCGAGGAGGATGAGGAGTTCGACACGGTGCGTCCGGGTATCGTACACCGGTTGGATAAGGACACGAGCGGATTGCTGGTGGTGGCGAAGGATGAAACGACGCATCAGAAACTGGCGAAACAGTTCGCGGAAAAAACTTCCGAACGGGAATATCAAGCGGTTGTCTGGGGAGTGTTCCGGGAAACCTCCGGTGTGATCGAGGCCCCGCTCGGACGAAGCAAAAGCGATCGGAAAAAAGTGGCGGTGACGCCGGACGGAAAACAGGCCGTGACCGAATATGAAGTGATGGAACAATTCGAGTTTCTCGCGCTCCTCCGGCTGCATCTCCGGACAGGCCGAACGCACCAGATCCGGGTCCACCTTGCGCATATCCATCATCCCGTTTTCGGCGACGAAACGTACGGCGGCAGGGAACTTCACCTGGGAAAAGCCACCGCCAAAACTAAAGCACAGGCGCACAATCTGTTGGACCTGATGCCGCGGCAGGCGCTGCATGCCAAAAAACTCGGCTTCATTCATCCGCAGAAGAAAAAAATGATGCGGTTCGAATCGGATCTGCCGGCGGACATGCAAGCGCTGTTGTCGTCGCTGCGGTAAACGGACCGCTATTTTACGAGCATCACCTTCTTCGTCTCCGTCGACACCCCGTTTCGACCGGCAGCGGTCATTGTGATCAAATACATTCCAGAAACGACCGGGCGCTGTGCGTCATCCTTCCCGTTCCACAACACCGAAAATTCTCCCTCCGCATATTCCCCCGCGGTCAGCCGCCGCACGATCCGTCCCAACAGATCGGTCACATTCACGGACACGAGACTTCGCTCGTTCAGAGAGAGTCGGACTGTGGTGGCCGGATTGAACGGATTCGGATAGATGTCGAACGTCGTCATCGTCGGACTCCTCCGGTCATTTTTTTTTACCGAAGTCGGTGTGTTCGAAAAGATCTCCGTTTGGGAGAGATACCCGGCAGCGCCGTAACCGCTCGGACAGACATGAATCCATTCCCCGGAGGCGAGTCGCACCGATCCGCTTTGGCCCGTGAGCCATTCGGTCGGTTTATCCGGCAGTTTCGTCCAGCTGTTCTTTCCGGCGTCGTAAAAATAATTTTCATTCGATCGCGTATTAAATGTGTTGTTGGTGCTCCCTCCGGTCATGATGATCCCGTTTTTCCACGTATTCGCGTCGAAAAATGTCCGTGTGGCGCCGGGAAACGACGCCCCCTTTTTCCATGCGATAGAGGAACGGTCGGACTGGTTGATCACGCCGACATACACGTCATTGTAATACGTTCGCGAACCGAATGAATTGGTGCCGCCGATATACACGAGCGTATCGCCCGTGATCGCAAATCCCCCGAAATTTAATCCGGTCGGCGACGGAATGCTCGTTGCCTGTTTCCAGGTATCGGTGTGTGCGTTGTACATATACACGATCGCAGAGGTGATCACATTAAACCCACCGGCGGCATAAATGATGCTGTCCTGATACCCCACCGCCTTCGCGTCCCCGTGCGGAAAGGGAAAATTTTTCACTGTTTTCCAGCTGTTTTCATTGATGCTGTATTTCCAAACGGTTTGTTCTCCGGAGCCGGGCGGATTGATGACGCCGCCGATCAAATACAACGAATCTTTCAACACCGCGGTGGCGCCGCCCAGCAGTCCGGTCGGATGCACCGCCACCGTATCCCACGAATTGGAGACGACGCTGTACCGTTGCACTGCCGAGGTCATGGCATCATTCAGTCCGCGGCCAGAGACGATAAAAAGATAGGCGCTGTCCCCCTTGACGTACGACGCGGCGTTTCCCGCGCGGACGGGAATGGGGATCGGTGCGCCGGTTTTCCAAGTTTGGCCTTCCGACGGAACGACGAGGATAATTGATATTAAAAAGCAGATCAGCCGATTCATAACGTTCCTTTGTTGTGGAGTATATGGTTGTTGGATGACAACCTACGGATATTGTCGCAGCGGAAAAACGGAATATCGGTGAAACGGACAGGAATACCGACAGGACGGTACGGGAAGGGATGGATCAGCGTTCGATGAAGGTGCGGAACGAATCGCGGAAGGAACGGCTCATCCGAACGATGCGGCCGCTGCGGAGCACCACATCGTAGTCACCGCGGAATTTCGACCGTAATTCCTTGATGTGGGATGTGTTGACGATGGCGGAGCGGTGGACGCGCCGGAATTCTTGCGGCAATTGCGCGATCAACCGTGTTAATGTCAACTGGACCGAATGTTTGGATTTTGCGGTGTGGATCGTCACATAGTCGCCGTCCGATACCGCCGCTTCAATTTCGTCGAAAGGAATCAGGATGATTTTTCCTTTGAATTTTACCGGGAGCACGGTGGACCGTGATGCGGTTGCCGGATCGTTCAGGACTGCACTCAGTTTTTTCAACTCCGACGAGATCGTATGACGGGAAAGAATCGAGCGGATCTTGTCCAGAGCTGCATCGACCCTGCGGTTTTCGAACGGCTTCAGGATGTAGTCGCACGCGTTAACTTCAAATGCCTGCACGGCAAAGTCGCTGAAGGCGGTAACGAACACGACAAGCGGCAGCGCATGCGAAGGGAGTGCGCGGAGAACCGCAAAGCCATCCGGATCGGGAATGCGTATGTCCAAAAACAGCACATCCGGCCGCGTACGAAGAATTGTTTCAATGGCGGAGGCACCGTCGGCACAAAGACCGGTCACCACGGCATCCTTGTGGCGTTCAATGCATCGCTGCAAATGATTCCGGGCGTGCCATTCGTCTTCGACGATGACGATCTTCATGTCCGGGCGGGAATGATCAGTTCGGCGACGCACGATCCCTCTTGCTCGAAGAGGCGGAAAGAGGACCGGTTGCCGTACAATTGGTGCAACCGTGCGGTGGTGGCGGAGAGACCGATCCCGAGGAAATTTTTCGGTCCGCTGCGGATCGGCCCGGTGTTCCGGATCTCGATGACCACCGTGTCATTCTTGGTGCGCGAAGAGATGGAGATTGTGCCGGGAGCGGATGATCGTTCGATGCCGTGTTTGATGGAATTTTCCACGAGCGGCTGCAAGATCAGGTTCGGTACATTTGTGTTGCGGGTCTCGTCGGTGATGTCCAGGGTGATATTCAATTTGTCATCGAACCGGATTTTTTCGATCTCCAGGTATTTTTCGACGAGCGACAATTCGTCCTTCAGCGGATGTTCCTGCACATCCCGTTCGGTCAACGTTAAACGGAGAAGTTCGCTGAGGCGGACGAGCATTCGCTGTGCCGTATCGGGTTCCGTGTGGATCAAGGATGAAACGGTGTGCATGGTATTGAAGAGAAAATGCGGCTGCAATTGCAGCTGCACCGCCTGGAACCGCGCCTCGGCCAGTTGCTTTTCAAGGATCGACTCCTGCAACAACCGGTCGCGGTACGCGATGTAATATCGGACACCCTGTGTGAGTCCGACAATGGCGCCGTAGGTGAGGATATTCCGGTGGAAACGCAGCGTGAGATTGAACAGGATATGTTCCTGCAGATCGAGCGGCCGGCCCGCGAAGGCGGGCATCTGCTGGCACACGCCGATCCATCCCGCAAGATACGCATGGATCACACTGTGGATGAGGGCGACGAGAATACTCACCGCCGCATGGGCGCCGAGAGAAGGAAAAAGGTTCGATCGGGTGATCGGAAACCGGCGGGCAAACCAGAGCACGAACAATCCGAGCGGGACCCAGGCGGCTCCTTCCGGCACGATGAGAAGAAACATGAACCAGAACGAATAGAGCGACGTTGTCTGCGTCTGATAAAATATGTAGGTTTCGCTGGTGAAATAAAGCGTGAACAGAGTCCAAAACAGGAGATACAGCGAAAAGAGAACGGTCCGTCGTCGAAGAAGTGATTCCATGGGGGCGGTCATTTTTTCTGCAATTCGAGCGATAGACGTTCCAAACTGGGAACATAGTCCATCACGAACGTCTCTTCCGTGTGCGTCAGGTTTACGGTCGGAACGACCTCAATCCGCTTAAAGAGACTGTTCGGTATTTCCGCGATCGCGCTGACGATGCCGATTTTGATTCCCGGCGGGAACGCATTGCTGTATTCGGAGGTGATCACGGCGTCCCCTTCTTTCACATCCTGTGTCTTTGCGACATTTTTCAACAACAGCGTTTTGCCGTCCCACGCAATAATTCCGTCCACACGGCTGCGCTGCACCTTCGCGCTGGCGCGGAAATCGACATTGATCAACAGCTGGCCAATGGCGTAGTTGCCGCTCACGGCGATGACACGCCCGACCAGGCCTTCACCGGTAACGATCGGGTTGCCGATGTGTACGCTGTCGTCCGAACCGGCATCGAGCGTGATGGTATTCCGGAGCAGGTTGAGATTTTTGGCGACGATTTTGGCACCGATCAGGGGCGTGGTGGATGTTTCCCGCAGAGCGATCATCGAACGGAGGCGGATGTTTTCCAGCCGTGCTTCGCGCAGTTGGTTCACTTCATCGGCGAGATGGACGTTCACGCGGCGCAGCAGGTCGTTCTCCCGCTGCAGGGCGGTAATGTTCGGTATGAAGGAGAAGGTCTGCTGGATGGCACCGATTGATCCGACGGTAAGCGAGCGAATCTGCCGGATTTGCGGATTGTCGTTGATGATCAGCAGAGCGAGAGAGACGGAAACCAGGACGGAGAGGAGAACGTACTCTTTAAAGAGGAACAGATATTGATAGAGTCGCTGGATCATCGCGGATCAATACCGTCGGCTGGTCAACAACACTTTCTGATATTTTTCGAGATTCTCCAGTACGCGACCCGTTCCGCGGACAACGGCCGTGAGCGGGTCTTCGGCGACGTGGACCGGCAGACTGGTCTCCAGGCGAAGCCGCTCGTCCAAACCTTTGATGAGGGCGCCGCCGCCGGTGAGCATGATGCCGCGGTCAAGAATGTCGGAGGCCAATTCGGGAGGGGTCCGTTCAAGCGTCATTTTCACGCCGTCGATGATCGAGGAGATGTTCTCGTTGAGCGCTTCGCGAATTTCCACGGAGCTCGCTTCGGTCGTCTTCGGAATGCCGTTGACGAGATCGCGCCCTTTCACCTGAATCGTCACCTCTTCTTTCATCGGCATCACCGATCCGACTTCGCATTTGATCGCTTCCGCGGTCCGTTCGCCGATGAGGATGTTGTGATTCTTTTTAAAGAACTGGATGATGGAATTGTTCAACTCGTCCCCGGCAATGCGGATCGATTCTTCGTTGACGATGCCGGAGAGGGCGATGACGGCGATTTCCGTCGTTCCGCCGCCGATATCGACGATCATGTTTCCGACCGGCGCTTCCACGTCCAATCCGATGCCGATGGCAGCGGCCATCGGTTCGGCGATCAGATGCACTTCCTTCGCGCCGGCATGTTCCGCGGAATCGCGCACGGCACGTTTTTCCACTTCGGTCACGCCGCTCGGCACGCAGACGACGATGCGCCGGCTCGGCATCCAGCTGGAATGGATTTTTTTGATAAACTCGCGCAGCATTCCTTCCGCGATTTCAAAATCGGCGATCACGCCGTCCCGCATCGGACGGATGGTGCGGATATCCCGGTGCGTCCGGCCGAGCATTTCGCGTGCTTCATTGCCGATCGCGACGATCTTTTTCGTGTTCCGGTCGAAGGCGACAATCGACGGTTCGTTGAGGACGATCCCTTTGCCCTTCATGTACACCAGCGTGTTGGCGGTTCCCAAATCGATGGCGATATCCGCGGAAAAATAGTCTAAGACACCCATAATGCGCTTTGTGATTAATGTTTGAAATGTCGGATTCCGGTGAAGACCATGGCGATATCATGATCGTTCGCCGCTTGAATCACTTCTTCGTCCCGGATCGAACCGCCCGGTTGGATCACCGCCGTCGCTCCCGCGCCGATTGCTTCCAGCAGCCCGTCGGCGAACGGAAAAAACGCGTCCGATCCGACCACGCTGCCGGTTAAAGATAAGTTACTTTCCTTTGATTTCCATACGGCAATTTTGGAAGAGTCCACCCGGGACATTTGACCCGCCCCGACGGCGAGGGTCCGGTCGACGGAACCGTAGACAATGGCGTTGGATTTCACGTGTTTCGTCACTTTCCAGACGAACATCATCGCGTTCAGTTCTTCCGGTGTCGGCGGCCGTTTGGTGACCACGCGCAACGCGGAACGGTCGATGCGGGCGGAATCGGAGGTTTGCACGAGCAATCCACACGCGACGGAGCGGAGGTCGAGACCCGGTTCCGGCGGACGCATGATCCGGACGATGCGACGGTCCTTCTTCTTCATTAAAAACTCCAGCACACCGTTCTCAAAGTCCGGCGCCAGAATGATCTCGGTGAAAATTTCGTTCATCGCTTCCGCGGCCCGCATGTCCAACGGACGGTTCACGGCGATAATTCCGCCGAACGGCGCCTTGGTGTCGGTGGCGAACGCTTTCCGGTACGCCTCGGTGAGATGTTCCGCGGAGCCGACGCCACACGGATTGGTATGTTTTACGATGACGACCGTCGGCTCGTCGAATTCCGCCACGAGATTCACCGCCGCATTCGCATCAATGATATTGTTGAACGAGAGATCTTTTCCGTGCAGTTTTTTCAGCGACTCCTCGTACCGGCCGTACAATGCGGCGGACTGATGAGGATTTTCGCCGTACCGAAGATCGGCATATTTGCGCAGCGACAGGGAGAAGGTCGCCGGGAGTTCCTTTTCGGGACCGGAGAGATACGAAGAAATCATCGCATCATAATGCGCCGTATGCCGGAAGACCTCCCGTGCCAGTGCGAAACAGGTCTCTTCGCTCACCGCACCGTTGCGCTGCCGCAGTTCCTGCAAAAATCCTTCGTACCGCATATGGTCGACAATCACGGCGGTGAACCGGTAATTTTTTGCCGCGGAGCGGAGCATCGTCGGTCCGCCGATGTCGATATTTTCGATCGCCTCTTCGAGCGTCACATCCGGCCGCGCGATAGTTTCTTCAAACGGATATAGATTCACCACCACGAGGTCGATCGGCGTGATCTGATGATCTTCCAGCTGCTTTCGATGGTCGGGATTATCAAGCACGGCGAGCAGTCCGGCATGGACCGCCGGATGCAGCGTCTTCACGCGGCCGTCGAGGATTTCGGGAAATCCGGTGATCTCGGAGATTTGTTTGGCGGGAATACCGTTGGCGGTCAGCAGAGCATACGTACCGCCCGTGGAGATGATTTCCACACCGAGCGTATGAAGCGCCGACGCGAATTCCACGATTCCCCGTTTATCCGACACACTGATGAGAGCACGTTTGATGGAGAGCAAAGACAAAGATCCTTTTAGGCCGATACGTTTTCTGAAAATGTTCTCACCACGGAAGGGAGAAGCGTGTGTTCGATGCGCAGCACTTTTTCCGCCAGTGATTCCGGCGTCTCACCCGGATCAACCGGCACCGTTCGCTGTGCGATGATCGCGCCGCGGTCATATTCCTCATCCACATAGTGGACCGTTGCCCCCGACGCGGTTTCGCCCGCGTCGATCACGGCGCGGTGCACATTCAATCCGTACATCCCTTCGCCGCCGAATTTCGGCAGCAGCGCCGGATGAATGTTGATGATCCGTTTCGGAAATTCCCGGATGATGCCGGCGTCCAATTTTTTCATGTATCCCGCCAGCACGATAAAATTCACATGGTACGCACGCAGCGTCGTCAACAGATGCTGCCGGAAAGATTCTTCATCGGGAAATTTCAGCCGGCTGATATGGTGTGCGGGAATTCCGAACGATGCAGCCAACGGTAACACACCGGCCGACGAGTTATTGCTGATGACGACGGCGATCGCTGCGGGAAACCTCTCTTCACGGATCGCACGATGTAACGCTTCGAAATTCGAACCGCGTCCGGATGCAAAAACGGCGATGTTCAACACACAAAATATCCTTCGACGGAACGGAACACGAAAAAATTACTGCACAAATGTAAGGACAAATGGATGGTTTGTCAATAAAATCAGCGGTTTTATCGGCCCAAATCCAAAAAAAGTCCGGTCATCGCACAGCCGGCTCATCGAACGAGAGCGTGCCGGCGTTCGCATCCATCGTACCGCGGATGCCGATCGGCATCGTCACTTTTCGCGGGACGTGACCGTAGACCAGTCCGGTCATCACCGGTTTCCCCGCTGCGGAGAGGCAATCCTGCAACACTTGTTCCACGGTCAGCGACGGTTTTGTCGCATCATTTGCTTTGACATCGGTTAACTCCCCCATAATGACCCCATTGCAGCGGCGGAGGATGCCGCTCAATTTCAGCTGGTTCATCATCCGGTCGAAACGGTAGGTCTCTTCTTCAATCTCTTCGATAAACAGGAGCGATCGTTCGAAACGGGGAAGGTAGGGAGTGCCGACAAGCGAAACGATCAACGAAAGGTTCCCGCCGAGGAGGATTCCCGACGATTTCCCTGCGACCATCGGCACGAACGGCCGGCGATCGGGATTGACGATGATTCCCTGTTTTTTCGGAGAGGTGATCGTCCTCCAAAAATGTTCTTCCGTGAACGGATCGATCCCCTTAAACATTTCCACACCCGCCATCGGTCCGGAAAAGGTAACCAGACCGGTTTTGCGGTAGATCGCCAGTTGCAGTCCGGTCAGATCGCTGTAACCGACGAGAATTTTTGGATTTTTTTTGATCGCGGCATATTTGAGGTACGGAAGAAGCCGCGGGGTGCCGTAACCGCCGCGGACGGCGATAATGGCTTTGACCGAACGATCTTCGAACATCGCATTGAGGTCATCGGCCCGCTCCCGGTCGGTGCCGGCCAGGTATCCGTACACCTTTTCCACATGGCTGCCGAGTTTTACCCGGTATCCCAGCCGTTCGAGATATTCCGCACCTTTAAAGATTTTTTCGGCGGAGCTGGGTGGGCTGGCGGGGGAGATGATGCCGATGACATCCCCTTTTTTCAGGGCGCGCGGTGTAAGGCTCATGGTGATGGAGGAATATCCAATACGTGAAAATAATAGGTCAATTGTAGTTCCGCTCCGACCGCATTGTCCGAGGGGGTAAAATTTGCAACGCCAAAAAACGATGCGGAGAATTTTCCGAAGTCCCGTTCGACGCCGATTTTGCCGTTGGCCAGCCGATGAATGCCGATCCCTTCATGGCCGACCCGGCCGGCCGTCTGCAGCAACACCGATAGGTTATCCGACACCGGCAGGAAATATTCCGCGCCGTAGAGAAACACATCGTGCTGCTGGCCGAGCACCGTCGGATCGCTCAGAATGCCGAGACCGGCATTGACCGTCCACCGGCCTCCGGCATGTTTTTGAAACAGTAGCAGGGAATAAAAATTCATTTCATCCACGCCGAGCCCCGATTCGTTGCTGGCGTTCGGCAGTTGTATGCCGAAGCGGACGCTGAAACCGATCCCGTGTAGATATTCGTTGAACACCCCGAACTTCGTCCACACGGTGAAGTCGCCGATATCCCCGGTGCTCGCCGCTCGTGTGGTCCGGACGGTGTTGAAGGCGGAATCCCGTCGTTCAACGGTGAGATAGTTCAAAAGGGTGCCGTCCGCCTGCAGTTCCACATAATCGCTGAGAGAGATGGCGAACCGAAGATTGCCGAGTTTCAGCAGGTTGCCGGTGAGTCCGGAGAGTGGGAACGGTTGCTGCTGAAAATAGGAAACACCGGCGGCGAACGACGCGTTGCCGGCGCGAAGGAGCGTGGAATGTTCGACGGGGAGAGGGTGTTGCTGCGCGATAAGCGCGAACGGTACGAAGAAGAGGAGCAGACGCAATCGTGTCAAACAGTTCTCCGTTGTACTGGTGAAAAAGAAAAACGCCGATCACGAAGAATCGGCGTTGGAAATTTTTCCGCCGTTACGCCGCCGCGGCGTCCGCTTTCACCTTCACACGTTGTTCAAACTCTTCGCGGAATCGTTTTACGAAACTTTGGACCGGCCACGCCGCCGCATCGCCGAGGGCGCAGATCGTATTTCCTTCAATCTGGTTGGCGACGGTAACGAGCATATCGACATCCTCCTGGCGCGCCTCGTAGTGTTCGAAACGGTGCAGCATCTTTTCCAGCCAGCCGGTTCCTTCACGGCACGGCGTGCACTGTCCGCACGATTCGTGATGGTAAAAATGTGCGATCCGCGTCAGCACGCGGACGAGGTCGGTCTCTTCGTCCATCACCATCAAACCTGCCGTACCGACGGATGAGCCGGCCGCTTTCAGCGAATCGGCATCCATGCAGACGCCGTCCAGCTGTTCGCCCCGCAGCACCATGGTGGAGGAACCGCCGGGGATGACCGCTTTGATTTTTTTATTTCCGGGAACACCGCCGCCGTATTGAGCATCGTTGATGAGGGTCAACAGCGGTACGCCGGTCGGTACTTCGTACACGCCGGGTTTGTTCACATGACCGCTGATGCCGACAAGGATCGGTCCGGGATGTTTTGCGGCGCCGATCTTGGAATACCACTCCGACCCTTTGGTGATGATGAGCGGAACGTTCGCCATTGTTTCGACATTGTTGATGGTTGTCGGGGAGGCCCACAATCCTTTTTGTGCGGGAAACGGCGGTTTAATGCGCGGATAACCGCGATCCCCTTCGAGCGAATTCATCAGCGCCGATTCTTCGCCGCAGATATACGCTCCGGCGCCTTTGTGCGTGTAGATGTTCGTGGAAAATCCCGTGCCGAGGATGTTTTCTCCCACATATCCTTTGGCGTACGCATCCGCAATGGCCTTGTCCACCATGCGGATCCATTTCCCGTATTCTCCGCGGATGTAGATGTACGCGGCGGTGATCCCCATGGCATAACAGCCGATGAGAATCCCTTCGATCATCATGTGCGGGTTAAACTCAAAGATCATCCTGTCCTTAAACGTGCCCGGTTCCGACTCGTCGCCGTTGACGGCGAGATATTTCGGTTTGTCGTTCCCTTTGGGCATGAAGGACCATTTTAATCCGGTAGGGAAACAGGCGCCGCCGCGGCCGCGCAGTCCGGACTTTTTCACCTCTTCGATCACTTCATCGGGTTTCATCTGCAGCGCTTTTTTCAGCGCAGAGTAACCGCCGTGTTGTTCGTAGACGTCGATCTGATGATAGTTCTTGATGTCCGGGAGAATGTATTTTTCCATAATCGATTGTTGTCATCGGCGGCAGCGGGAATATCCGGATGCCGGGGATCAGTTTACGGTAAACCGGCGAGGAGTTTTTCCGCCGCTTCGGGAGTCAAATGTTCGTGATACTCTTCGCCGATGGCGATCATCGGCGCACCGCCGCAGGCCCCCATACATTCCACTTCGCTGATAGTGAATTTTCCGTTCGCGGAGGTGGTGCCGAGTTTGGTGCCGCAGACCTTCTCCGCCGCGGCGACGATTTTGTCCGATCCGCGCAGCATGCAGGAGACGTTCGTGCACACTTCGATGTGATACGTGCCGAGTTTTTTATCATTGAACATCGTGTAAAACGTCACGACGCCCATCACGTGCGCGTAGGGAACGCCGACGAGGTCGCCGACGAATTTCATCATCTCCTGCGAGATCCACCCTTCCTGTTCCTGGGCGATCCAGAGGATCGGGAGGAGGGCGGCTTTTTTCTCCGGGTACCGTGCGAACAGTGCTTTTGCTTTTTCGAGATTTTGTGGTGTGAGCATGGTGTCTATCGGTTCAGAAACGTTATTTGTCCGCTTCGCCCATCACGGGGTCGAGACTGCCGAGAACGGCAACGATGTCGGAGATCATTCCCCCTTCCACCAGCAGCGGCGTCGATTGCAGGTTCATAAATGAAGGGGAGCGGATCTTCAACCGCCACGGATGGCCTTCGCCGCGGGATTGGATGTAGAATCCGAGTTCGCCTTTGGATGCTTCGATGGCATGATACACTTCGCCGACCGGGGGATTAACGCCGAAATTGATCAGCATGAAGTCGTGGATCAACTCTTCCATTTTTGTATAGACCTGTTCCTTGCGGGGAAGGACTTTTTTGGGCGCATTCGCATGCACCGGTCCGGCCGGCATCTTGTCGAGGCATTGGCGGATGATTTTTACGCTCTCTTTAACTTCGTTCAGCCGCACATAATACCGGGAGAGGCAGTCGCCGTCATAAAAAACGGGGATCGAAAAATCCAATTCATTGTAGACGAGGTACGGCTGCGTGCGGCGCATGTCTTCGTCCAATCCGACCGCGCGCAGATTCGGTCCGCACATTCCCATCGCGATCGCTTTTTCCTGCGAGATCACGCCGACACCGTCCATCCGTTCAACGAAGATCCGGTTCGTGTTCAGCATGGTGATACACTCGTTGAATTTCTGCGGGAACTGATCGAAAAATTCTGTGACGGCGGCGATGACTTCGGGTGTCATGTCGTGCGCCAGTCCGCCTACGCGGGTAAAGCTGGTGGTGAATCGGGCGCCGGTGAGGAGTTCAAAAATATCGTACATCTTTTCCCGTTCGCGGAACGCCCAGGTGAACACGGTCAATGCGCCGACATCCATCGCCAGGGCACCGATGCCGAGCAAATGGGAGGAGACCCGCGCCATTTCGCAGATGATGGTCCGGATGAATTGCGCGCGGCGCGGTGCTTCGATACCAACCAATTTTTCCACCGCCAAAACGTACGCGGTATTGTTCATCAACGGGGAGAGATAGTCGAGACGGTCGGTGTGGGGGATAAATTCATGGTAGGAGCAATTTTCCGCCAGTTTTTCGTACCCCCGATGGAGATAGCCGAGTTCGGGAACGCATGCGGCAACCGTTTCGCCGTCCAGCTTAATGAGCAGCCGGAGCACGCCGTGGGTTGCCGGATGCTGCGGTCCCATATTGAGGATCATCTGATTCTCCAGCGCATCATCGAAATAGACGCTGGTGTTTTTGTTTTCCAGGGCAGCCAGAATGCGCTGCTGCCGGATATCCATAGCTTGTTCGAGATTCATCGTAATGGTCGTTTAAAGATTACTTCCGGGGAAGCGGTATGGAATCCGGGACCCCCATCATGGGAAAATCTTTCCGCAGGGGATAATATTCGAACTCTTCGGGCATATACATCCGCCGCAGGTCGTTGTTGCCGTCGAAGCGGATGCCGAACATGTCAAACGTTTCCCGTTCGGGCCATTCGGCGCCGGGCCACACGGAGGTGACGGAGGGACAATGCATATCCGCTTCGTCCACGAACACTTTCAATCGGATCCGGTGTTTGTGTGTGAGGGAATACAGATTGTAGATCACCTCGAACCGGTTTTCGGGAGTGTAGGCGTCCGCGCCGCAGACATCGCTGCAATAATTGAAAAGACAGGCATCGTCGGTTTTTAAAAAATTGCAGACGGCAACGATGTCGCTCTTTTTGACGTGGACGGTGGTTTCGCCGCGGAATTCCTTCACGGCAAGAATGCCGGAAGGGAACTGCGCGTGTAATTTATCGACAACGGTGGTCAGCATACGTGGTCAGTTTCGTGTTCAACGGAACGGCAATGGTGCCGGTTTAATTGTTGGCGATACCCTGAATCTGAAGAAGTTGTTGTTTCTCCGCCCGTTCGGCGGCGACCGTCATGGGGGTGCTGCGGCTTTCGCCCCGCTGAATCTTTTCCTGGATCATCATCAACGCATGAAGAAGATTGTCCGGCCGGGGAGGACATCCGGCGACGTACACATCCACCGGTAAAAACTGGTCGATGCCTTGCACCACGGAATACGTGCGGTACATGCCGCCGGAAGAAGTGCAGGCGCCCATGGCAATCACCCATTTGGGATCGGGCATTTGGTCATAAATTTTCCGGACGACGGTTGCCATTTTGTAGGTGGTGGTGCCGGCGACGAGCAGCAAGTCGGATTGACGGGGAGAAAAGCGGAACACTTCGGCGCCGAACCGTGCCACGTCGAACCGCGGCATGGCGAACGCCATCATCTCGATACCGCAACACGAAATACCGAGCGGCATCGGCCAGAGGGAATTTTTCCGGCACCAATTAATTGCCGAATCGATTGTGGTCGTCAACGCGGTATCGCCGAGGGCATGCTCTAATCCCATTGTAACGCTCCTTTTTTCAAAATGTAAATGTAACCGACCAGCAGAATCACGATGAAGAGGACCATCTCCACATATCCGAACAATCCCAGCGCGCGGAAGTTCACTGCCCAGGGATACAAAAAGACCACTTCGATGTCGAAGAGGATGAACAGCACCGCCACCATGTAATATTTGACCGAAAAACGTTCGCGGGCCGACTTGATCGGCGGCATGCCGCTTTCATACGTGGAGAGTTTTTCGGGATTCGGGCGGTGGGGTCCCAAAAACCGGTGGAGCAGCAAAAATGCCACACCGAGGAACGCGGAAACCCCCAGCAGCATGAAAATCGGCAGATACGATTGCATAGGAGAACGATTGGTGAAGGAAAAACTTTCGCTTCAAAATTTATCGAAAAAATGCCCTAAAGTCAACGGAATGATGAACTTAGGAA
>CAZRWF010000032.1:0-29669 GCA_964603685.1 uncultured Chitinophagaceae bacterium | reverse complement strand
CAAACCGGTTTGGATGTATTTCATGCTGATCTTGCCGGAATCTCCCACCTTTCTCTTCCGCGTGCAGAAACGGCAATACATGGAACACTGGCTCGTCGTGAGGAACAACACCCGGTCCGGATACCGGTGCGTAATGCTCGGTACGGGACTGTGCGCATCCTCATTCAACGGATCGTCGGGAAAACCGTCCTCTTCCAGTTCTTTTGCATCAGGAATGCATTGCAGCCAGATCGGATCGCCGGGATACCGGATTAAACTGAGATAGTACGGATTGATGCGGATGTGGAACAACGAATTGAGTTTTTCCGCCAGCTCCTTATCGAATCCGAACCGATCGACGAGATCTTTACCGCTGTCAACGCTTGCTCTTAGCATTTCCTGCCAGAGTTCCATAAAAAAGTGCCTTCTGTTGTGAATAGGATGTTATCGAAACACAATCGTTACAAGTACTTGCCGTAAATGACGAGATCGTCGTTCGGTTTATAATATTCTTTGATGTGCGCCAGCTTTTGAAATTTTTTTCTTTCGTAGAACTGACGCGTATTGTCGTATTTGGAGGTGGACGACGTTTCCGCGATCAACAACCGCCCCCCTTTCCGCTTCAAATGGTCTTCCACATAATTCAACAGCACTGTGCCGATCCCTTTGCTGTGCGCCGCAGGATCGACCGCGATCCAATACAGATCGTAGGTCGCTGCGGTGGCCGGGGTCGGACCGATGCAGATATAACCGAGCACCCGATTGTCGCCGTCCGCATAGGTGAACATCTCGTAATCTTCCTGCTGCGGATCGTTCAGATAAATCTCGAGCAGTTCCACCGCGATCGCGATCTCTTCCGGACTGAACACTTCGGTGGCGACCACGATCGAGCGTATCGGTTCAAAATCCTGCTGCTCGGTTTTTCGGACGACCATTACTTCTTCTTTTCGATCCGCCGTTCGGCGGCGAATCCCACAATCTTGCCGATCGCATCGGCGTAGGACAATCCGTACGTTTTGGCCGAACGGTAATATCCGGCATCGTCGGACAAGTCCGGATTCGGATTCACCTCCAGGACGAACGGTTTCATATTTTTGGACAACCGGATGTCGACGCGGGCATAATCGCGGCAACCCATCAATTTGTACGCACGGAGGGCGACATCTTTCACTTCCGCTTCCACTTCCGCCGGCAGCGGCGCCGGGCAGATTCCCTGGGTCCCTTCATATTCCGCGGTGCCGTCCATCCATTTCGCCTCGTAGGTAACGATCTTCGGATACCCGGCCGGCAGTTTGGAAAAATCAATCTCGGAGATCGGCAAAACCTGCGGCGGATTGTTTCCGAGGATCGCCACGTTCAATTCCCGTCCCTCAATGTACTCTTCGATGATCGCCGCTTCGTCAAATTGTTTAATGATCATCGCCGTCCGCTCCTTCAACTCGGCGAAGGTGGTGACGATGGAATGATTGTCGATGCCGACACTGGCGTCTTCCGCGCTCGGTTTGACGATCATCGGGAACTGCAGCGTCAGTTTTTTCTCCTCCAGCAGTTCCGCATCGTGCACGAGCAGAAACCGCGCCGTCGGAATGCCGTTGTAGAAGAGGATCTCTTTCGTCCGCGCTTTGTTTAAACACGTACCGAGCGTCCACGGACCGGAACCGGTGTACGAAATGCCGAGCAATTCGTAGATTCCCGCCACATGCATTTCGTGAATGGCATTGTCACCGAGGCTTTCCACCATATTGAAGATCACATCGGGCTGCATCGCCTTTAAGTACGCGAGAAATCGGTCGAGATCGTCGGACATGTTGAAGATGGACGTTTCATAACCGAGTGCGCGAAGGGCTAATTGGATATCTTCCTTCTCTTCCAGAACACCCACTTCGGAGAGGTCGATTTTTCCGTCGGTCTTCGCCGCCGAAATCCATCCGGTGCTGTGTTCGTGCGTGATGCCCGATTTAAAAGCAAAATCGCGACCGTTTTCGGTTTCCACCGTCGGCTCATTATAGATGATCGCGATATGGATCGGCCGGGACATTATAATAGATGGTAGCGTTTCATACCCGCATCCAACACGGCATTGAGCATGTCGTTATAATTCAAACCTGCCATTCTTGCCGCTTTCGGGAAACAGGAATTATCCTCTATTTTCGGGAGGATTCCGGGAAGGGGATTGATCTCGATAATGCTCGGACTGCCATTTTTGTCCAGCCGGACGTCGATCCGGGACCAGTCCCGGCACCGAAGTGCGTTATAGGTATTCCGGCAAAGACCTTCTATAGCCGTTTTAAGCTTTCCGTCGATCCGGGCGGGACATTCGAAAATGTCGAGGGGATTGTCCGACCGGTCCCAGATCCATTTTGCTTCGTAGGAATAAATCGGATTAACTCCGGGCGGCAGCGAGTCGAATTTAATTTCCACGATCGGCAGCACGCGCAGATCGTCGCCGTTGCCGAGCATCGCCACCGTGAATTCCCGTCCGGGAAGAAATTCTTCCACGAGCGCCGGTTCATCATACTCTTCAAGCACCTTCCGCACTTGTTCCGTCAGTTCGTTCATCGAATGTACGAGCGAGGAATCGAAAATCCCCTTGCTTGATCCTTCGAAGAGCGGTTTTACCATGGCAGGAACGGGAAATTCGAGCGACTGAAGTTCGGAGAGGGACGAGATAACGGCAAATTTCGGATTGGCAATATGATAGTAGGAAAGAATTTCTTTTGCGCGTGACTTGTCCAAGCAAATGCCGAGTGTGAGCGGATCCGAACCGGTGTACGGTATGTTCAGCATCTCGAGCATCGCGGGGATTTGCGCTTCGCGCGATGCGCCGAAACGTCCTTCGGCGATATTAAACACGATGTCGGGCCGCGATGTGCGGAGCGATTCGTACGCGTGTTCGTCGGCTTCAATCAGAGAAACGGAGTGACGGAGAGAGAGAGCATCCCGGACAGCGTGAATGGTGTCGATCGTATCCCATTCCGCAAAAGCGTCGGCGCTTGGTGTGGTCTGTGTTTGAGTGTGAGTCGGTTGTTGATGATGACTCGAAGGTAGAGCGTCGCTCGCCGCGACCAAGTTCTCTTCCTTCTTCACGTTGTAGACTAATGCTACATCCATTCAGAAGAGTACCAAAAAAAAGATTTGGTTACCTTTCACAGTTTGTTGGAAAAGATCCATCGTCCTGCTGCTGCACGATTATTTTTTCACGACGATGGTCGATCAACACAACATCAAAGAACGGTTTCGACAGCCGTTTTGACATCTCATAATCACTACAAATATACGGAATTAATGAGAGTTGTCAAGTGTGCGCGACACTTTTTCAGGTCGATGAAGGAAATTTCATTCGAGGCGGGTGCGGTGAAAATTTTTCACCGCAGATTCACAGATGAGCATAAGGAGAAAAAAAAATATTCACAGTACTTTCACCACGACCATCGTCATATCGTCGTGCTGCTCGGCGTCGCCGGAAAATTTTTTCGCATCCCGTACCACCACGTTGATGATCTCTTCCGCGGTCCGCTCTTTGGCCCCGGCGACGGATCGGAGGAGCCGGGTTTCCGTAAACTCTTCCCCCTGCTCGTTCCGTGCTTCGGTGAATCCGTCGGTATAGAAGACGAGTATGTCGCCGCTGCGAAGATCGAATTCCCGCTCTTCCAGGACCGAATCGAAGACGGAACCGTCATCCAAACCGAGTGCGACCCCTTTCGGAGTGAGAAATTCGTGCTTTTCGTCGCGTAAACCTGCCAAAATCACAGGATTGTGTCCGGCCCGGGAATACCGGATGGACTTGGATGTGAGATCGATGATGGCGTAGAACATACTGACGAAGGAATTTTTTTCAATCGTCTTGTACATCAGCCGGTTCACCTTGCTCAGGACAGATTTCGGCGAGACGTTCTCTTCGGCATGGGACTGCAGTATCCCCTTGGTGAGTGTCATATAGATCGCCGCCGGCACCCCTTTGCCCGAAACATCCCCGATCGCGATGCCGATCTTCTGATCTCCAAGGATGACGAAATCGTAGTAGTCACCCCCTACTTCGTAGGCCGGCAGGCAGATCCCGGCAATATCGAAACCCAACACCTTCGGATTTTCTTTCGGCAGCAGTTTCATCTGTACTGCCCGGGCGATCTCCAGTTCCTTCGCCATCCGTTCCCGCTCGCTGATCCGTTTAATGTGGGACGGGGTCGTATCGGGTGTAAATTGGAATTCCTGATCCCGGAATAACCCGATGACGGCGATCACAAGCGGAAGGACAAAAAGAATTCCGAAGAGCATTATTTCGATCTGATAGGCTCCACCGGTGGAGAACAACACCGGTTCGATTATTCCGATGGCGGTGGTGATCGACGATGTTATGATGGAGGTCAAAATCCCATACTGCAAATAGACGATGGATAGCATCACACCCACAGCAAACAACACGGGGAACTGCCAGACGGTATACATCGTACCGAACGGAATATCCCACAAAGTCTGCGCGGTGAACGACCAGAGGAACGACGAAACAGCAACACCGATCCACCGGGACCGGATTTTTTCCTTCAACCAGGAAAGAGCGAACAGCCGGAAGGTGATTTCCGAGATCATCGCGCTGACGATTGCCCCGGAAACGGCAAAGACCGACGGTGAATACGATTCGGGAATTCCACCAAGGGAAATATTGGATGCGATGAAATCCGATCCGGCGTGCGACATTCCGTAATACACGGCGGTGATGAATCCGAGAAGCGCCAATCCGTATCCGTAACCCCACACGACGGAATAACCAACGTTTGCGGTGAAATATTTTCGCTGGAACAACGAGTCCATACCGGACAACTTTTTGCTCCACCCGTACCGCGCCGACGATTCACCGACACTCCACGCGGCGAACGTCATCGCGCTTAAAAATCCGTACACCACAAAGAGAATCAGTCCGAACAACAGCAATTTCACCACCGTCCGGTTCGTATCCCCCAACTGCACGCCGAAACCGATTGATTCATAACTGACGATCATGGTCAGTGCCGTCAGGCCGAACAACGTGGCGGCAACGTATACCGCACTCTTGACCCCCACCTCTCCTTCGTGATATTTCTTCAAGAAAATGGAAATGATAAAAATGACAAGGAAAAAGATGAGGATATATGAAACAATCACGACGGCCGCAATCGAACTGAACCGTTCGGCGATCCACTGCACAAAACTTTGCGGCGGCACAAATTCTTTGCTGAACATACCGACCGACGCACCCTGGATTCTCACTGTGATCTCCGTGCGCGCTTCCGCGACGGAATCCGCCGAAGCCCAAATGAACGTATGATCGGTCCGTTTCGCCAGATTGATGCTCGAGGTCCGTTTCAGGAAATAACGACCGAGTTCCTCGGGCACATGTCCTAAAAATTTTTCGGCGACTGATTGTGCGCTGTCCAGCGTCAGTTTGGCTCCTTGCGCGGAATCCTGCACGATATGATTGAACCCCACGACAGTTCCATGCTGATTGAGCCACACCCGGTATTGGTTGGTCATCCGGCTGGTGGAAGCACCGGCGTCGTAGAAGTAGACCATCCACCGGTGGATGATGAGCGAATCGGCAAGGATCACCGCATTCGCCTTCCGCAGTCCGAACTGACTCACGAGAAAGTGCTGGGTTGCCGCATTCATTTGAAACGACGCTTCGACGCTGTGACCGTCGGCGGGGAGTCCGATGGAGTACAGGAACTTCCCTGCCGCGGCGATCGCTTCGCTGCGGGAAATCTTCAAATCGACGGAGGCTTTCGGAGAAACATCGGCACGCCACAGGAGAAAGAGCGAGAGTCCGGCGATTCCGAGGACCAGCGGTACGGCGAGGGAGGAGATCTTGAATGGCTGCATGCGGTTCCCTGAGTGTGTTCGCAGTGTTACGGCTGAACCGGCCGGCGGTTGCGCCGATCAGCCGATCCGGACCAAAGATAATAAATCTTTGAAGACAAATTCGAACTCTTTCCGGATGTTTTTGTTCTCTGACCGTGCAAGATGCGGATCGCGCTCCACCAGATCGAATGCCTCCGAACGCGCCGCCGTGACGATATCGGCATCCGTCACGATGTTCGCCAGCGTAAACCCGGGCAGTCCGCTCTGCCGAGTGCCGAAATATTCCCCGGCCCCCCGGAGTTCGAGATCAACTTCGGCGATGCGGAAACCGTCGTTCGTGTCAACCATGGTCTGCAGCCGGCGTTTTGCGGCGGCGACCTCGGCGATCGCCTCCGCGCGGTTTGCTGCCAGCTGCACCGTCCGATGTTCGTACCGGCTGTCCGTTACCAATATACAATAACTCTGTGCCGCACCGCGGCCGACCCGGCCGCGCAGCTGGTGGAGCTGCGATAACCCGAACCGTTCGGCGTTTTCGATGATCATGATCGTTGCATTCGGCACGTCGATGCCGACTTCGATGACCGTGGTGGCGACGAGGATCTTGATCTCATTCCGTTTGAACCGCTGCATCAGATCGTCTTTTTCTTCGGAAGAAAGTTTTCCGTGCAGCAGTCCGACCGAAAAATCCGGAAACACCGACGACCGCAGCATGTCATACTCTTTCACCGCCGCTTTTAGATCGATCTTTTCGGATTCATCGATGAGCGGATACACTACGTACGCCTGACGCCCCGCCGTCACTTCTGTCCGCACGAAATCGAAGATCTTCTTCTTATCCTTATCGCTGCGCACGGCGGTACGGATTGGCCGACGGTCCTTCGGCAATTCGTCGATGACGGAGACATCAAGGTCGCCGTAGACCGTCAGAGAGAGTGTGCGCGGAATCGGCGTTGCGGTCATGACCAGCACATCGGGATTTTCTTTCCCCTTTTCCCTCAAAACCGCTCGTTGTGAAACGCCGAAACGATGTTGTTCGTCGATCACGGCCAGTCCGAGATTCGCGAATCGGACCTGTTCCTGAATGAGCGCATGTGTTCCGATGACAATCTGCGCCGTGCCGTTGCGGATCTCGTCCAGCACATCCTCCCGCAGCTTTTTTTTCTGTCCTCCCACCAGCAGCCGGATATTGACCGGAAGTCCTTTCACGGCATCGGAGATGCTGCGCCAATGTTGTTCTGCCAGGATTTCCGTCGGCGCCATCAATGCACATTGATATCCGTTCTCCACGGCGGTCAACATCGCCGTCACGGCGACGATCGTTTTTCCGCTGCCGACATCCCCCTGCAACAGCCGGTTCATCGGCACGGGACGTTCCATGTCCGAACGGATCTCCCGGATCACCCGTTCCTGGGCGGATGTTAATGCGAACGGAAGCGACCGCAACAAGGGTCCGTTCAGAGTAGACGACGGCACGAAGGGGATTCCTTTCAACGCACCGCGCAATTCCCTTTTCCGGTACGCCATCAGCAGTTGAAAATAGAACAGTTCGTCGAACTTCAACCGCCGTACGGCGTGGTCCCGCTCCGCATAATTTTTCGGGAAATGGATCATCGCAACCGCGGAAGGGAGGTCGAGCAGCCTTTGCCGCTGGAGGATTTCCCGCGGAAGATGTTCCGACAATGACGACAGGTTCGCCGTCAGTGCGTTTTTGATGATGCGTCGGAATCCGCGATTGTCGAGGCCGACATTCCGGAGTTCTTCTCCCGAGCGGTATTTCGGAATGATGGCGCCGGTGTGGAGCAGCGAACTCCAATCGGTCTCATCCTCGTCGTCCTTCGTCTTTAATCGGTCGAATTCCGGATGGACGAACTGCACGCGGTGAAATTTGTCAAGCTCCGGCACGGCGGAGAGGGCGAGAATTTCTCCTGCGGTGAACGCGTTCTGAAACCATTCGACGCCGCCGTAAAAGACGCAGGTGACGTATCCGGTCTCATCTTTGACCGTCAGGAAAAAAATTCGTTTCCTATTTCGCGTGTATTTTACTTCGGTACGGAACACTGTCCCGATCACCGTCACTTCGTTCCCCGGCTCCACCAGACGCGGCAGCTCGCCGATTTTTGTAATCCGCGACCGGTCGAGATAATCGTACGGGAAATAGTACAGCAGCGATTGAATGGAATCGATCCCGATCCCGCGCAGCACTCCGGCGCGTACCGGACCGATTCCTTTGACATATTGAATTTCGGTGGAGGATTGACCGATCATCGACGGCGTGCCGCCGGAATATTCCATCCGGCCGGAA
The DNA here is from genome assembly GCA_964603685.1 of uncultured Chitinophagaceae bacterium. Taxonomy (GTDB): domain Bacteria; phylum Bacteroidota; class Ignavibacteria; order UBA10030; family UBA8401; genus UBA8401. The sequence goes on along the minus strand of CAZRWF010000032.1, from coordinate 21,556 downwards.
GATGGAGGGAAATTCGTTGGTTCGGCAATGTGACGACGAGAGAATCGTCCGCCGGAGATTCGACGGAAATTTCGTTCAGTGCGCTCTCCGTTATCTCGTCCGAATACAGCGTAACGGCAAGACCTTCCTTCGAACGGGTGAGTTGGATTTCGACTTCATTCGAGCGGGCGGATCGGGATTGCTGCCGACCGACCGGAAGTTCGCGTGTGGGGGCCCGGTGGAGCACGATGCCGGTGTTCTTTTTTGCACGTTGCGTTGTCACCCGCATTTTTCCCTGTTCCGATTTTTCCATCGCCGCACCCTCCGGAGTCGCTCCGGCAGGTATTTCCGTGCTGCGCAAGGACCGTTCGCCCGCCATACCGCGCGATTGCGGAATCATCACCACTTCTCCGATCAGCCAGATCGCAGAGGATTCTTCGTTCACAGCCGCATCTTTTGCTTCTGCCGCACTCTCGCGGGCCGCCACGGAACGAGTATCATCGACGGCGCCGTTCACCGCCGGTGCTTCCGCTTCCGATATGCTTTCCGCCAGCTCATCGGGAGCCGGCTCCGCCGGTCGATCCGTTCGACGGGATTCCGCCAGCGCCGGCGATGACGTTTCACCTGATCCTCCGCTCCGCTCTTCCCCGCTCGCGGGCGGAATGACATTTCCGGCGGAATCATTCTGCGGCGTCAACACGATCTCCTGACGGAACTGCGTCGGCCGCTGCATATCGCCGAACCACACCTGAAACAGCCCGACACCGACGGCGATGATCACAATGGCGGCGGCGAGACCGATCCATTGGAACGACGTAAATTGCAAAGCCCGTTCCCGTCGGATTTTTTTCCGAAGAACGGCTTTCATTGCGTCGCGCCCTTCCCGTCGAATGCCGGCGGCGATCTCCAACTCCGTACGGAGCTTTTTTTGGCACGGATCGCACTCCGCGATTTCCGCATCAAGCCGGCGCCGTTCTTCCGGAGAAAATTCCCCGCGGACATACCGATCCACCATTTCCGGATCGTCGGTCCAATATTTTTTTGATTCACTCATAATCAATCACTCGCGTCCGCCCGGACGGCCTCACTTCGGGAGCCGGCTATTTCAACGGCTGAAGAAGTTTTTCCAACATTTTTTTGCACGTATACTTTTTGGATTTTACCGTCGCCGCATTGGCAAATCCCATCTGTGCGGCGATCTCTTCCTGCGATTTTTCTTCATAATAATAGAGGATCAGAAGCGTCCGGCAGGGATCCCCCAATTGTTTCATGGCCGCGGCGATCTGTTCCGAACGTTCGGAATGGATCATCGATTCCAGAACTGTCGGCTCGTACGGATCGGACGTATTTTCGTCGATCTCCGATGCCGGTTCCCGAAGTTTACGCATCCGTTTTCGGGACCAGACATTTTTGGCGACGGCATAGACGAACGTGCTGAGTTTTGCCGCATATTCGAATCTTCCGCTGCGCACCCGTTCCCAAAGAATGATCACCGCCTCCTGCAGAACATCTTCCGCATCATCGGCGCTGCCGTTGTTCCGCGTCACCAGCGAAAAAACGGCCGCACGGTTCTGTTCATAAAGAATCACCAATACATCGTCCTCTCCTTGCCGCATCCGGTCGAGAATGTGTGCATCGTCATGCAGGAAGAGGATCGTCGGCTTCATTGACCTTTCGACAGTTAATGACATCCATAAGCACAAGGTGAACAGAAGAAATTACACATTCCCTTCCACAAAATCCAAAGGAGGAACTATGAAAACCCAACGTTCGCTGCTCTTCACCATGCTGCTTGCCGTGTTGTTGCCTGTTTCGGCAATGACGCGGCATCAACCCTCTCCCCTCTTTACGATCAACGGCACACTGAACTGCCCCGTGATGACGGAAAAAGGGGGGACGGCATATCTGCAATTGACGATTACCGCTCCGCAATTGACCGCCCATAACAAACGAAAGCCGATCAACCTCTCCGTGGTGATCGACCGGAGCGGTTCGATGAGTGACCAGAAAAAAATGGAGTATGCGAAAAAGGCATTTGCCTCTCTCATCGATCAACTTCAGCCGAACGATATTCTTTCGTTGGTGGTCTACGATGACGCGGTCGACGTGCTCCGGAAAGCGAAAAAAATCGGGCATCATCGTTCCGCTATCAAAAAGCTGGTGGACGAAGTGTTCCCGCGCGGTTCCACCAATCTCGGCGGAGGTTTGCAGGAAGGCCTTCGGGAAGCGGAAAAATTCGCCGGAAAAGAATATGTCAGCCGTGTGGTGCTGCTGTCGGACGGACTGGCGAACACCGGAATGACCGATCCTGCCGCATTATATACTCTCGCGCGGAAATACCGGCACCAATCGATCTCCGTTACCGCGAAGGGTGTCGGGCTGGACTATAATTAGAATCTGATGATGGGACTCTCCGAAAGCGGCGGCGGAAATTACTATTTCATCGAACATCCGAACTCGCTGGCATCGATCGTCCGGAAAGAATTCGACATGGTCTCCTCCATCCTCGCACAAAATGCCGCCGTCCATCTGTCGCTCGGCGACGGCGTGCAGATCTCCGATGTGGTCGGGTGTGAATATTCTTCTGAACAGAACCGGTTGATCATCCCTGTCGGGGATCTGTACAGCGGCGACACGCGGGAATTGACGGTGGAACTTTCGGTCCCGCCCGGCCGCGGGAAAGCGATCGTCTCTACCGGCGAGTTGCGGTATATCAGCAGTACCATCATCGCGTCGTTCCCGACATTCTCCGCCGGGGTGACGTATACGAACGATCACGCTGAGATGGAACGGAATCGCGACATCAATACGCAGGCGAAAGCGGATATCGCCGTCTCGGCACGGAAAGTGGAACAAGCGATGCAGGCGTTAGACGAAGGGCGGCAGGAAGATGCCGCCGAAATGCTGAACGAGGCGAAAGATATGATCACCGGATCACCGGCGGCGGCAGCGGCGGGTGCAAGCGGCGAATCGGTCCGTTCACAGATGGGAAAGATCGAATCGTATCAACGAACCGCCAGAGAAGAGACCGATGCACGGAAAGCGAAGAAGTCGATCCAGTATGACAACTACAAAACAAGGAAGAATAAATAAGGACTCACACACAGGCACAAAAGAAAAAGTAACGCCGCACCAACAGTGCGGCGTTCTTTTTACCTTCACTCCCCGTCTCCGCGCCTCAGCCTTCATTTTTTTTCGTAAACGATCTTACCTCCCAGCACTGTCATCTCTACCGACACTTTTTCAATCTTCACCGGATCGATGGTCAGAATATCGTCGCTCAGCACGACCAAATCCGCCAGTTTCCCGACACTGATGCTCCCTTTCTCGTTCTCCTCAAATGCACCGTAGGCATTGTTGATCGTATAACATTCGATCGCCTCTTTGACGGAAATTTTCTGCTCCGGATACCAACCGTCCGGATTGGCGCCGTCGATCGTCCTGCGCGTAACCGCGGCATAGATGCCGAGCAAAGGATTGAGCGGAGCGACGGTCCAGTCGCTCCCGAAGGTCATTCTGACGCCGCTGTCCAAAAACGTGCGGAACGGATAGGTCGTTTTGCACCGCTCATGTCCGATCCGCTTCACGGCCCAGCGTCCGTCGTCGATGGCGTGATACGGCTGAACAGAAGCGATCACACCGAGCGAGGCGAAACGGGCAAAATCTTTCGGGTGGATGTGTTGCGCATGTTCGATGCGGAACCGGCGGTCCCATGTCGGATTTTTTTTGACGATCCGATCGAACATGTCCAACAAGAGACTGTTGGCACTGTCGCCGATGGCGTGAATCCGCAGCTGAAGTCGAGCACTGTCCGCGGCCGTCGCCCAGCGTTCCAGCCGGCCGTCGGTCACAACATCCATCGGAAGACCATAGGTTTCTTCATTCAGGAATTTTTCAAAAAAAAGTGCCGTCGAAGAACCCAGAGATCCGTCCACAAACGCTTTGAGAAATCCGATACGGACCATGTCGTCCCCGAACGGCGCCTGCACACCGGCGGCGGCAAGATGTTTCCATTGGGAAATATATGCCGTCGCATTCATTCTCGCCGTTAATTCGCCGCGCCGCTGCAGTTCGCGATACGTGGTGATATCCCGCTCTCCGTAATTGTACGACATATCCTGTATGGACGTAACGCCGAATTTTTTCGCTTCGTTTAATGCCAGCCGTGCTGCCGTGAGCAGATCATCATTCGTCGGGGCCGGAACGATCCGGTAGACGGGGGACATCGCTTCATCTTTGAGCAGTCCGGACGGCTCGCCGGTGACGGGATCGCGGACGATCGTTCCTCCCGGCGGATCGGCCGTCGCTTTGGTGATGCCGGCCAGCCGGAGTGCCGCGCTGTTCGCCAGCGCCATGTGGCCGTCGTACCGATTCACGATCACCGGGGTGGTCGGCGTAAACCGGTCGATCAGTTCTTTCGTCGGAAGTGCTCCGCTTTTCCACAGATCGTGGTCCCAATCTCCGCCGGTGATCCATTTTCCGGGACGATCTTCCGCCCTTTTTTTAATGATTGCGGCAAATTCCGCTTCATCTTTCGCCGTACGGAGGTCGACGCTCTGCAGCTGGAATCCTCCGCTCATAAAATGCGTGTGATTGTCGATAAATCCGGGAAGCATCCGCTTCTGCCGGAGATCGACCACTTTCGTCCGGCTTCCCGCATACCGTCGAATCTCCTTCGACGCACCGACGGCAATGATCCGGCCGTTGAACACAGCCACCGCTTCCGCTTCCGGTGTAGATGCGTCCACCGTCCAGATCTTCCCGTTGATAAAAATGATGTCGGCGGATTGCTGCGCGTGCAGCAGCGTCATGGTAAGAAAAAACAGAAAAAGAAATTTGATCATATCGGCTCCAAAATAGTAAAGGACAAACAGGAAACGAAGTGAAGATGCCACCCGTCGTTTGTCCTAAGATGATCCGCTCAACCGCCCTGCATCATGGATCCTGCGGCCTGTATCATACATCCCGACCGTTCAATGCTCCCCTTTGATACTCCGTCCCATAAGATCTTCCGTCGCGCGGTGCGGTTCCTTCCCTTCAAACATGATGTTATAGACTTCGGAAAAGATCGCCATTTCGGTGTGATGTTTTTTGGCGAGATCGACGGCGGAGCGGCACGTGGCGACCCCTTCGGCGACCATCATCATTCCGCCGAGAATGTCTTCCAACTTTCTTCCGCGGCCGAGCTGTTCGCCGACATGTCGGTTCCGGCTGTGTTTGCTCATGCAGGTAACGATGAGATCGCCGATTCCGGAGAGCCCGGAGAAGGTCCGCGGCAGCGCCCCCATTTTATCTCCGAGACGCGTCATCTCCGCAATTCCCCGGGTAATAATCGCCGCTTTTGTGTTGTCGCCGAATCCCGCTCCGTCCACCACTCCTGCACCGATGGCAATGACGTTTTTCAATGCGCCGCCGAGTTCCACGCCGCGGATATCGTCCGACACGTAGACGCGAAAATAGGGAGTGTTGAACGTATGCGCCACGATCTTTGCCGTGCGGGCACTGAACGACGAGGAGACGACGGCGGTCGGGATCTTCTTCACCACCTCTTCGGCATGGCTCGGACCGGAAAGGATGGCGATGTTCGATTTTTTTTCGTGTTCCAAAATGTCGATCATCACTTCGGACATCGTCATGAGGGTCTTGTTTTCTATCCCTTTCGCCACATTCACGATGATGGTTTTCGTGAGATCGAGGGTGGCGATGTCTTTGAGAATGTTGCGGAGAAACTGGGAGGGAACGGCGGTGACGATCAGATCCTTTTTGGAAGCCGCTTCACCGACATCATGGGTAATTTTCAGATGGGGCGGAAGCGTGACGCCGGGGAGATAATCCGCATTCGTGCGGCGGTCGCGCATCTCCTCGGTTTGATCCTCGCGGTAACTCCAGAGCGTGACATCCCGGAAGTTTTCGCAAAGAACGATGGCGAGTGTGGTTCCCCAACTTCCGGCTCCCAAAACAGAAATGCGCATGAACAGACCTCGAAAGGGGAAAAGTGGACTACCGGCCGGATCCTTTGAAGTGCGTCAGCTTGTTCTCCGTTCCCGCCAGCAGTCGTTTGATATTTTCACGGTGAGTGTACGTAATGAGCAGGGAAACAGCAAGGGCAAAATAGACGAGCGTATGATATCCCGGAATGTCCACATGGAAGAAATTCTCGCGGATGAACATCGTCGTCGGGATTGCCAGTGCGGCGATGATGGAGCCGAGCGACACATACCGCCAGGAGACGAACACAACGGTAAAGACGATCAATGCCACGGCGAATTCCACCGGGGCCAATCCGAGAACCATTCCCGCGCCGGTGGCAACCCCTTTCCCTCCCTTAAATCCCGCAAAGAGGGTCCAAATATGTCCGAGCACGGCCGCGATGCCGCAGATAATCTGCACCACGGTGAAATCCTGGAACGGCGTCGTATTGTCGAACGGCAGCGTGTTGGGATCCCAAAAAATTTGCGGAACGTAATACGTTGCCACTACTCCTTTGAAAAGATCGAACAGAATCACCGCGACGCCGATTTTCCAGCCGAGCATGCGGAGAACATTCGTCCCGCCGGCATTGCCGCTGCCGAACTTTCGGATATCGCCGGCATTGGCGAGTTTGGTCGCAACAATGCTCGTCGGAAACGATCCGATGATGTAACTGAGCAGCAATACGATGGCGAGATTTTCCATGAAGACGTCCTTTACAAACTTTTAGGAAAATAAGGAAAATGAAGGATGAGATGCAAGAACTTCGTCGTTCTGCTGCCACGGGGAGGTGTGGAGATTCTCAACGATTTTTTCGGATCAAGATCGGGTCAATTACGGAACAAATCTCTTCAGAAGCAATTCGGCCAGCAACAGATCGTCCGGTGTGGTGATCTTGATGTTCGCATAACTCCCTTCCACAATAATCGGTGAGATGCCGATTTGTTCCGCCAAAAACGAATCATCCGTCGCCGTCAACCGTTTTTCCGCTGCATGAGCGTACGCATCAATCAGGATCTGCCGGCGGAATGTCTGCGGCGTCTGAACATTCCACAACGAACTCCGGTTGAGGGTCCTCTCCACTCGTCCGTCCGTGGAGGCCTGTTTCATCGTCTCCTTTGCCCGCACGGCAAGGATGGATGCGCCGTAATGGGCCGCGGTTTCGATCGACTGGGCGATCTCCTGAAGCCGCACGAACGGACGAACGGCATCATGGACGCAAATAATTTCGCATCGGGAATCGACGGCCGACAATGCCCTCGCGATGGAGTCCTGCCGGCGTTCTCCCCCCTCCACCGGCGGTTTGACTTTGGTGAATCGGTATTTGGCGATGAACTCCTCGATGAGGCCGAACGAAGCGCGTTGCGTGGCGATGATGATCTCGTGCACAAGCGGACTCTGTTCGAATCGGTCGAGCGTGTGTACGAGGATCGGCCGGTCGTTCAACAGGAGAAATTGTTTGCCGATAGTCGCCCCCATCCGCTCCCCGAATCCCGCCGCCGGAATGATCACGCTGGTAAACATATCAACCCTTCACCGGTTTCGGCTTCCCGAAATATTCAATCGCAAAATTGAAACGCGGGAATAGTTTCGGCAATCGCATCACGCTGAAAATCATCACGCCGATGGAGAGACGGTCGATCCACGACGATGTGGGCCAGCCGAGATGGACGGTGATCTTCTTGTGCGGCAGTTCATAATCCAACGCATATAATATTTCGAGCATGCCTTGATAGACCGACTGGCTTTGATTGGCGAACCGGAAATGGTTTTTCGCCACTTTTTCGGGAATCCCCTGTCGTGGATGATAGAGACTGATGAACGCGGAGGAGTTGTCATCCACATGCAGCGCGTTTTCGTTCGGCCGTCGGAAATAAATGTGAATGTTCTCCGCTTCCGACTCAACAAGATGGAAGATCATGTTCAACGGCTGGTCCGTCTGCGCGATCTCTTTGATCTCCGGCGCCCGCGTTTGCGCAACGCGCAGGCCGATCAGCAGAAAGATCGCCGTCACACTTGACCATAACAACGTTCCGAGCGGTTTATGATACCCGAGGTAGATAAAACAGCTGGCGAGAATGATAAAGATAATCAACGTACCGGTCCGGGAAGTATTGTACGCCCGGCTGTCCTTCGTCCCCATGGAATACCGGTAGATCAGCAGACAACCGACATTGATCGTAAAACTCGCCACCAAACCAAGCGCATACATTTGCGCGAGAACATTTTGACTGCCGCCGGTGAAATAAATGATAAGTGTATAAAAGAGTCCGTTGGCGATGTGAATACGGTAAAGCGACTGCCGTTGATTGGTCTTGATAATCCAATGGAATCCGTACCGGTGCGCCACCCGTTCCATCAATTCGCTGGAGGCGATGTAGGCCGTGTTCACCGCCATCATCAACAGGATGCTCGCCAAACCGCCGACGATGTATCCGAACGGCACTCCGCCGGTCATCTTCGCGAACTGGGTGATGAGATCGGTCTCATGTTCCCAGATATTGATGTCCGACGAGAGGACGACCATCGCCAGAACGGGAGTAAAAATACCGGTAGTTAAGGCGAGGAAAAAATAAGCCCGGCTTACTTCGCGCCATGATTTCACCAGACTGGCGGTCTGCACCACCGATTCGATTCCGGAATACGCGAGAATACAGCTGGAAATACCGATAACGATGAAGAAAAAGGAATTGAAAACGTTGCCGTAATCGAGTCCGACCGCCACGTTGGTAAAACTCGATCCGACCGTCTCCCAGTTGTGCGGCTGCATTTGAATGATGCCGGCCGACAGCAAGTTCACCAGCACCAATGCGGCGATGATAAAAATGATAAAGGTGAACTTCGCATTTTCCTTAATACCGAGAATATTCATCCCGGCCACGAACCAGATGATGCCGGCCTGCAGGAGAAACTTGCCGAAATCGGACACCTGAAAGAAGGACATGCCGTTCTCCACCGCGCTGACGGTGGAAATACTGGCGGTGAGCACATAGGTGACGATGATGGAAGCGACGGCGACGAACGACACGGAGGGTCCGAGCACGAGATAGGAAAAGGAGTAGACCCCGCCCCCTTTGATGCCGCGAAACTCCAAAATCTCGGCGATCTCCACCATTCGGGTGGAGATGAGACGGATGAACAGCGAGGTGATGATGATGAACACGATCGCATTCGTGCCGATCACCCGGAATGCTTCGCTCGGCGCGTAAAAGATCGACGTGAGTTCGTCCATCAACGTAATGATCGCCACGGACAACCACGTGAGCCACCACCGTCCTTTCGAGAAATAGGAGAGCAGATGCTTCCGCGTCAGCAAATATCCAAACGTGCCGGCGAGCGCCAGATTGATCGCCAGCAGAATGAAAAATTTCGTCGAAAGGAACATTTCCATGAGTTCGACCTCTACAGAATGAGCATCGCGTCACCGTAACTGTAGAACCGGTAACCTTTTTTGATCGCGTGTTTGTACGCGCGCATCGTCAGGTCGTGGCCGGCGAACGCCGCCACGAGCATGAGCAGCGTCGATTCCGGCATATGGAAGTTCGTTATCAGCCGGTCGGCGATTTTAAAATCGTACGGCGGGAAGATGAACTTATCGGTCCATCCCCGGAGCGGTTTGAGATGCCCTGTCGTCGTCACTGCCGATTCCACGGCCCGCATGGCGCTGGTGCCGACCACACAGACCTTCCGACGGGAATCGATCGACTTGTTGACGAGTTTCACCGTGTGCTCGTCCACTTGAAAATATTCCGAATCCATCTTGTGCTTTGTCAGATCCTCCACCTCCACGGCGCGGAACGTGCCGAGTCCGATGTGCAGAATCACCGGGGCGAAACTGATCCCTTTCCGTTCCATTTTTTTCTGGAGCGCTTTGGTGAAGTGCAGTCCGGCCGTCGGCGCGGCAACGGCGCCGATCTTGTCGGCAAAAATCGTTTGATAGGCATCCTTGTCCTTCGCCGTCGGTTCCCGTTTGATGTATCCCGGCAGCGGCGTCAAACCGATTTTGTCGATTACTTTAAAGAAGTCGCCGGAGTAGTTAAAACGGACGGTCCGACCGCGCGACGTGGTGTTATCGATCACCTCGCACCAGAGATTTCCGTTGTCGAAGTAGATTTTGTTGCCGATGCGGACTTTCCGGGCCGGATCGACGATCACGTCCCAGATATTGTCCTCCACATTCAACTGCCGCAGGAGGAATACTTCGATCTTCGCATTCGTCTTTTCTTTCTTGCCGATCAGGCGGGCCTGGAACACTTTCGTCTCGTTCACGATCATCGTGTCCCCTTTTTCAAAGTACTCGGCCACATCGTAAAAATGCCGGTCTTCGATCGTCTCCTCTTTCCGGTTTACCACCAGCAGGCGCGCATGGTCGCGCGGATTGGCCGGGTGTTTCGCGATGAGATTCCGCGGAACCGGATATTTATAATCGGAAAGTTTCATAGTGCACTGTTCCTTTCGGGCTCATGGGCCCACTGTGAATAAGAATCACGCATCACTGCGCGATGAGTACATCGTTACGGTGAATCAGCCGGACGGCGTCGAAAAACGATCGGCCGACTTTTGTTGTCATCGGGTTGTCCGCATCCTTCATTCGCTCGGGATGCCATTGTACGAGCATCAAATACGGTTTCCCAGCGGGATCTTTCCACTCCAATGATTCGATCACGCCGTCCTCGGAAAGCGACGAGACGGCCAAACAATCCGCCGGCGTCAACACAGATTGATGGTGATAAGAATTTACTTCGCCGGTTGTTTCACCCGCGATGGTGCCGAGAATCGTACCGCCGGACACACGGATCCGGTGGCGCAGTTCCGGTAAATTTTTCGCCGCCGTATGATGCGAAAATCCGGCGGAGGGAAGATCGGCGATCAACGTTCCGCCGAAAAAGACATTCGCCGCCTGCAATCCGCGGCAGATGCCGAGCACCGGCAGCCGCCGTTGCTGCGATTGTTCCAATAGCTGGAATTCGAATTCATCCCGTGCCCGGTCGACCTCTTCCACCAATTCCACCGGCGAAGCTTTGGAAAATTGCGGATCGACATCTTCGCCGCCGGTGAGCACCAATCCGTCGTAACCTTGTAACGTTGGTTCGCCGTTCCGGTACGAAACGGTGTCGAATCGCGCTTCCGGCGCGAAGGAACGGAGCCAGTTCAGGTAGATCTGTTGTTTTTCCGGTTTCCCGGTGTCGGTAACGGCAATGATCATAATCGGGAGTGCTGCAATAAAAATTCTTTCCACTGTTCCGGTTGAAAAATTTCCATATTCACGAGCACAGCAAAAATCGGCAGTTGCTCCAATCGGTCGCGAAAAGGCCGGAGCCGCACCGCATCTTTTTCCGTTGTCACGATGACATCCGCCTTCACCGCTGCAAAAAGAGCCGTCATCCGTTGAATGTCGTTTTCCGAAAATCGGTGATGGTCCGGAAACACCATCTCGTCCGCAATCCGCAATCCGGCGGAGATTGCCGTTCTCCGGAACTGTTCCGGGCGGGCGATCCCCGAAAGTAGTATCCCCGCTTGTCCTTTCAGGATGTCGGTGGACTGACGGACACCGCCGAACAGATGGGCAACACCGGCAACGGAGAGCGAACCGGAAAAGACCGGAATGCCCGCCGGCAGACGCTCACTCTTTATGACCGATTCCGCATGCGCTCGATCGTCCGCTTTTGTGATCACCACCGCATCGGCCCGCCGGAGATTTCGGATCGGTTCGCGCCGGTACCCCGCCGGCAGCATCGCCGTTCGGGAAGGGGGATGGTGTGCGTCGATCAGAACAATATCGGCCCGTCGGCGGATATGACGATGTTGAAATCCATCATCCAGAACGATCACATCAACGTGATACTCTTTCACCGCCGTTGCCGCACCACGGACCCGTTGTTCATCCACAATCACGACCGTCCCGGGTAATCCGGAAGCAATCATCAGCGCTTCGTCGCCGGCAGAATCGGCATCCGCCAGAATATTTTTACCGTCGCTCACCACGACCATCCCGCGGCTGCGGCGGCCGTATCCGCGGCTGATGACGGCAACCCGTTTCCCCTCCGCCGACAGCAGCGAAACAATGTTTTTCACCGCCGGAGTTTTTCCCGTTCCGCCGGTCGTAATGTTTCCGACCGAGATCACCGGTACGCCTACATCGACCGACCGGAACAGTCCGGCGTCGAAAAACCGGTTGCGTACTTCCACGGCGGCTGCGGTCAGCGGTGTTAACGGCGCCAGCCAAGGCTGTGGTTTCACGCGGTTTCCTCGGCGTGTTTCTGCAACTCGTTCAACCGTTGCTCCATCGTACGTTTGAAGTGATCGAGCGGTTCGCCTTCCAAATGTTCGGGGACGACGAACGGTCCGTCGTACACCGCAGCGATCCGGGAAAACGGCAAGGGAACTTCGAATCGGTCCCAGCTGCGCAGCGACCGTTTTTTCCGCATGCCGATGCCGCAAAGGATCAGCGGAACATTCGCCAATTGTGCCGTCCGTACGGCCCCCATTTTCATTTCATGCCGCGGGCCGCGCGGTCCGTCCGGCGTGATCGCCAGCGTCGATCCGGAACGGACGCTCTCCGTCATCAACATCATCGCCTCTTTCCCGCCGATATGGCTTGAACCGCGGATCATCGAATACTTCCAGCGCTCCAGTATGATCGACAAGTATTCGCCGTCATCGCTTTGACTCACGAGCGCGGAGACCCTCTCTCCGTTCGCCGGACGATGAAGGAACCAACCGACGAACATGGAACCGTGCCAGAAGGCCACCACAAAATTTTTCCCCTTTTCCCGCACATCATCCACCGCATCGCGACGCACGAACGAGATCCGCAGCGTGCGGCACCAGATCAACGCCACGAACCACAGAACGCGGCGCACCACCGCGGCGATCAGCGCTTGTTTCATATCGACAGTACCGATTCGGCAACGGCGGCGGAGGCACCGACGCTTCCCAGTTTTGCGCGGACCGCTGCAAGATCCTCTTTCATCGCCGCATACCGCTCCGGCGAATCGATGATCGCGCGCGCTTCGGCGGTCAAACGCTCAACCGTCACCGCGTTCTGGATCACTTCCGGCACAATCCCCCGCTCCGCCACGATGTTCACCAGCGAAATATGTTTGATCGTCACCACCATCGCAGCGATCCAATACGTGATCAGCGACGTCCGATAGACAACCACCATCGGCGTTCCGAGACAGGCCGTCTCCAGCGTCGCGGTGCCGGACGTGACGAATGCGAACTCCGCATATTTCATCACCTCATGCGTGGCATGCTGCACGAACCGAACGCGGGTCTCCGGCGGCAGATGCCGTTGATACAATTCCAACGGAAGATCCGGCGCCACAGCCACCACCACTTCTTTTTCCGATCCGGCCACCGCCGCCGCACCCCGGACCATCACCGAAAAAAGATTTTCGATCTCCTGTTTCCGGCTGCCGGGAATCACTGCGATGAATTTTTTCGCCGGATCGATGCCGAACCGTTTCCCGAACTGATCGCGGGACATCATCTCCGCCAATTCTTCGATCAACGGATGGCCGACGAATCGGACCGGCACATTTTCTTTTTCATAGATCGGAACTTCGAACGGAAAAACCACCAGCATCCGGTCGATCAACCCGCGCATCTTTTTTACGCGTCCTTTTTTCCACGCCCATACTTGCGGACTGATGTAATATACCACCGGAATGCCGGACCGTTTTACCGCGCGCGCGAATCGCAAATTGAATCCCGGATAGTCGATCAGCAACACAGCATCCGGCCTCTTAAATTTCAACAACTGCTCCATCGTCCGCTCCACCGACCGGATAAGCGGAAGATGTTTCACCACCTCCACAAATCCCATAAAGGATGTTTCCCGCACATGATAGGTGAGATCCATTCCTTCTTTGCGCATCCGGTCGCCGCCGATACCGAAAATTTCCATCGATGGATTTGCCCGTTTTAATTCCCGCACGACCCCCGCGCCGTGCAGGTCGCCGGACGTTTCACCCGCGATCACCATCACGCGCCGTTTCATTTTATCTCACAAAGTAACGGAAGAGAATCAGTCCGATCACTGCCGCAAATCCCTGCAGCGTCCTGGTTTCGGAACGGAGACCGCGGGAAAAATCGGCCTCACGATGGAACGAATGGTCCCCCGCATACCGCGTTAACCGCGGGAAAAACCGGGGTACATTTTTCACATAAGTTTCATATTCGGCGCCGAATGCCGTCCGCAAATGCTCCTCTTCGCGGGAAACGATGAGATGATATTGAAGGACGAACCACGCGAACACGGCAACGGCGAGATACGGCACGAGAGCATTGGACATCACCGCCACGCCGACGTACATCAAAATATTTCCGACATACAGGGGATTACGGACATGCCCGAACGGACCGTCCGTAATCAAATTCGTCGCGCCGACCACACCGGTCGTGCGGGTTTCGCTTCCGCAAATCGACACACCCCAAAAACGCGCCGCTTCACCCATCAGGGCGATGACGGCACCGGCGATGATCGTTGTGATCGTCGGCTCGGCGTACACCACCATTACGATGAGAAACGGTATGGGCGTGTAACTCCGCATTTCGAATATTTTTAAACGAACGTCCATGGTTATTCTCCCAAAAAGAGATCCTTCCGTGCCAATTCCGCCGTCCGCCGTTTGCGCGGCTTTTTCGTTTCGACGATCGCACGGAACCGTGTCAGCACATCGGAAAAATCATTAAACCGGTGAAAGGTGATGTTCCGCTCTTCACAATAAGCGACCAGCGAATCTTTCGCGAAAACGAGATCGGCATAGTGCACCGGACACCTGTCCGAAATGCCGTCGCCGATATAAACGATCACCTGGTCATCCGTTGAACGCGTGACGAGATGGTTCCGTTTGCAATTCGCGCATCGGCGGCATTCAGCATCGGTGTGCGGAAAGACCGGCTCCATCGTTCCGTTTTCCGTAAACCGGACCGCGTTCGTCCATCGCGGCAGCGCGGACAATCCTTCACGTGCAAGCACCGGGTCGATGTACGCATCAAATCCGTCGCTCAGCACCGTTACCGGTATGGAGACCGAGTCGCAATATTCGACGAACGGCCGGAATCCGGGGTCGACCGCGTGGCCGAGCGCAAACTCCGTCATCGACTGCCGGGACATCGGCGGGATCGTCGCAAATCCGTTTATCCAACATTGGCGTGCATCGATCCGGCCGCTGCGGTACGCGTCAAAATTTTCGGAACAGACCGTGACATCGCCGTACCGCAGGAACAACGCATCGCCGATGTCGTCCATGGCGATCGTTCCGTCGAAATCGGTGAACACGGCGTACGATAATTTCTGCTCCATTCCTCTTCTCTTCTCTTTTCTTTTTCCCCGACGACGCCGCTAATTGGCCGCCACTTTGTTCTCGTTGAAGCGGACGGAAACCAGTTTCGAGACTCCCTGTTCCTCCATGGTGACGCCGTACATCGCGTTGGCCGCTTCCATCGTCCGTTTATTGTGCGTAACGATGATAAACTGCGTATTGTCGCTGAATTTCCGGATGATCCGCGCGAACCGGTCGATGTTGGAATCGTCGAGCGGCGCGTCCACCTCGTCGAGAATACAGAACGGCGACGGCTTCACGAGATAAATGGCGAAAAGCAGCGCGATGGCCGTCAATGTCTTTTCGCCGCCGGAAAGCAGATCGATGGACGTGGGGCGTTTGCCGCGCGGTTTCGCGGTAATTTCGATCCGTGCTTCCAGCGGGTCCACGCCGTCCTCCAGGCGAAGATCGCACTCGTCCCCTTCGTCGAACAGTCCTTTAAACGTGGTGATAAAATTCTCGCGGATTTTTTCGAACGTGTTCAGAAATTCGCGCTGCGCCGTGTTGTTGATCTCTTCGATCGTTTGCATCAGCGTTTTTTCGGACTCGATCAAGTCGTCCCGCTGCGTGGTGATGAATTCCAGACGTTGTTTTTCCGTGGTATATTCGTCGAACGCCGCGAAGTTGACCGCGCCGAGCGAGCGGATTTTTTCTTTCATCACCCGCACTTCTTCTTTGGCGGCATCAATGTCGAACGGATCGCCGTCGGGGAATTCCTTCAGCTCCACCGTATGATCGAACTCTTCTTTTCCGCGCGCAGCGAGATTTTCCGCTTTCATCGTCAGTTCGGTGATCTTCATTTCCAGCTCGTGCGAACGGGAAAGCGACGTGTCATGCAGGCGGCGGGCGTCTTTCAGTTTTAGTTCAATGTCATGGGATTGTGTCCGCTTGGCATTGAAGTCCGCCTGGGCGGCCCGTTTCCGTTCCACGATCTCCTTCAACAGCAGGTCCAGATCTTCCAACTCCGAGGCGTTGCTCACGAGGTCCGCTTTCAAACGTTCAATTTCGTTCTGCGCGTTGTCAATATCCTGATCGCGCTGGGCGAAGGAGTTTTTCAAATTGACGATGGTGGCGTTGGTGTATTCCAGTTCGCGTGCCGATTTTTTCTCTTCATTCTCCAGCCGCATCATCTCCAGCTGTGCGTCGGTGGCCACTTTGGAGAACTCGTTCCACATTACTTCCATCGTTTCGAGTTCGCTGGCGGCGGCACCGGATTGTTGTTCCGCCGCCGATTTTTTCTTTTCCATTTCCTGAATGGCCGGCAGCATCTCCAACAATGAGCGGTGCAGCGTGTCGGACTCCTCGCGCAGCCGGGCATTCTCCGCCTCGTTGCGGCGGACGTTCTCCGTCATTCTGCTTTTTTCGTATTCGATCTGCGCAATGCGCATTTCCACGGTGGTCATCTGCTGCTGGATCTTTTTTGCGGCGTCGAACAGTCCTTTTACGTCGATACCGGCGGCGAGGGATTCCTTTTCCGCGATCGATTTCCGGACCGATTCCCACCGATCGTTCCACCGGGCGATCTCCGCTTCGAGCTCCTCGATCTGCTGTTTTTTACCGATCAATCCGCCGTCTTCCGCGTCGTTGCTGCCGCCGCGCAGAATGCCCGATCCGGTCACCAATTCTCCGTCCAGCGTGACGCATTTCAGCGAAAAATATTTCCGCACCAGCGCCGTCGCGGCACGCACATCTTCCACAATCAATGTATTGGCAAGAAGGAAATCCCGCAGCGGAGCGAAGCGTGCATCGCAGCGGACCGATTCCGTCGCCCAGGCGACGACGCCGCCTTCGATAATATCGAGTTTCTCGTCCGGCAGGTTCGGGATCGATTCGAGGCAGACGAACGTGGCGCGGCCGTTATTTCCCGATTTCAACAACTCCACGCCGCGGT
Source organism: uncultured Chitinophagaceae bacterium (assembly GCA_964603685.1). Lineage (GTDB taxonomy): Bacteria > Bacteroidota > Ignavibacteria > UBA10030 > UBA8401 > UBA8401. The sequence continues at coordinate 4,384 of CAZRWF010000032.1, read as the reverse complement.
GCGCATCGTCGATGGTTTTGACGACGATGTATCCGGCGGCATCGCCGAGCGCCGCTTCGAGCGCCGGCCGGAACCGCGCATCGGTCGTGAACGCATCGGCCACCGTCGTTTGGACTGACGATTTCCATGTTTCATGACCGATGAGAAATTTCGCCCCTTCGGAAAATCCTTCGTGACTTTCTACAAGCCCTTGCAAAAAATCGAGCCGGGAACGGCGGCGTTCGATGGTGGTGCGGATCTCGAATTCTTCGTTGCGGTGCGCTTCGATCTCCTGGAGAAGCGCGGCCTTTTTCGATTCTTCATTGAGGGCGAACAACTCGGCTTCGGCGAACTTTTTTCGCAAGTCACGGTCCTGCGCCGTCAACTCCGTAACAGTGGCGGAATTTTTCGAGATCTCGGTGGTATACAACGCGCTCTCTTCGCCGGAATATTCGAGGCGTCCGTTGATATTCTCCATCCGCGCTTTGGTCCGTTCGTACTCGTTGCGCCGGGAGGAGATTTCGTGCAGCAGGGCGATCACTTCGTCCTGTTTGGATTTTACCTCTCCTTTTTTCCGGTCGAGTTCCCCGGTGAACGCATCCAACTCCTCTTTTTTCTCGCCGTAGAGCGCCGCGGCGGCGAGCACCGCCGTATGCGTTCCGTCGATCGACGACTTCAATTCGGCGGCGCGCGACTCCAACTCCGGCAGTTGATGCTGCAGTTCCTCTTTTTCTTTGGTGTACCGCTCGATCGCTTCGTTTAACGAATTCGTCCGCTCGCTCGCCTTCACCCGGGCCTGTTGCGACAGGTTGATCTTCTGCTGATGGTCGTTCAACTCCATCTGCACGTCGTTCAATTTGGATTCCAGCGCGGCCAATTCGTCGCGCAGTTCGTCGAGCAGCGTTTCTTCGGAAGAAAGTTCGTCGCTGATTTTCTTTTTTTCATCCACGGCGGTGGTGAGTTTTTCCCGCAGCGGATCGATGGAGCGGACGATCTCCACATACTCATGCTCCAGCAAATCGATCTCTTTCGTCCGCAGTTCGGAGGAGAGCGTGTTGAACTGTTCCGCCTTGTTCGCCTGCCGTTCGAGGGAGTTGACCGCCTTCTGCACCTCTTTTACGATGTCCTGCACGCGCACGAGGTCCGCCTGCACATGGTCCAGTTTTGTGAAGGTCTCTTTCCTGCGGACTTTGTATTTTGTTACGCCGGCCGCTTCTTCGAACAGACGCCGTCGTTCATCCGCCTTGTCGCTGAGGATGGTCTCGATCATCTTCAGCTCAATCACGGAATAGGCGTCCGACCCCATGCCGGTGTCCATAAAAAGATCTTTAATGTCCTTCAGGCGGCAAAGGGTCTTGTTGAGATAATATTCGGATTCACCGGAACGGTACACGCGGCGGGTGATGACCACTTCTTTGTATTCCGACGGAAGGATCCCTTTGGTGTTTTCGATCGTCAGCGACACATCCGCCATGCCGAGCGGCTTGCGGTTTTTCGTGCCGTTAAAAATCACGTCTTCCATCTTGTCGCTTCGCAGCCGGCTCGGCTTCTGTTCCCCCAGCGCCCAGCGGATGGCATCGACCACGTTCGTCTTGCCGCAGCCGTTCGGACCCACGATGGCAGTCAGTCCGACGTCGAACGACAGATTCACTTTGTTCGCGAACGATTTAAAGCCGACAATTTCCAGTTTCGAAAGATACATTCCGGAGGACGATTAATGGACGAACGGAAAAATGCGGGAAACAAAAAATTCCGCATAGGAGGTCAACGCATTGGCATAGTCGAAATAGGCGTACAATCCGCCGAACAGGACAAACAGGAAAACGATCCCGGCCATGTACATCTTCGGTGTATAGATGTGATAAATAACGGAAATTCCTTTTAAGGTCCGCACATACACCCACACGGACATCAGCACGACCAGCGTCATTACCCACGGAACGTACGGTTCGCTCTCCATCACCCGGTAGAGGATCATTCCGACCGGGATAAAAAAAGCCCACGGCAGTGCGGTCCACACGGCGATAGAATAGGAATGAAACCAACGGATCTTCACCCGTACCGCCATGGCGAAGAGCTGGATGAACAATGTGAGCAGGATAAACCAGCCGATCAGAGCTCCCGAAATATAGATGATGCTCACCAACGGATTCCATGCCATCGCGATGACAATATTTTTCAGGTCGTCCGACAGGAAATGGGAGAGCAGGTAATCCAGCACCACGTCCGTCCGGTAGTGATGCAAAATGCTCGAGAAGATCACCGCCACGGTCACAGCGATAATCGCCGCGGTGATGGTGGTGTGGAACAACGGGAGCGTAAACTGATCCCGGATGTCCGCAAAAAAATTGTAGGAATTAAAAATGGCGCGCCGTGTGCTTTCGCGAAACCGGCGGTTGCCGTTTACCAGCCAGGCGGCGACGATCAACAGTGCCAATCCGATCGCCACGTATAAATACGGCGTTTCCGGAACGAACGTTCCGATCGGCAATGCCGAAACTTTCTGTTGATGGTACAGAGAGTGGACGATATCATAACTGACCTTTTTTTGCCGGTCCATCGCCACCAATCCGATCGTCTGCACTTCGGGAAGAACGGGAGGAACACTGAGGATCGGACGATCGCTCCGGAAATCGTTAAACGCGGCGACCATAGAACCCGCTATATCCGCCTCTTTGATTGCCGAAAATTTCTGCTGAATGTTCCGCGCCTGTGCTTCCTGCGAGTGAGGATCGCTGTAGCCGTTTTTGTTCTGATCTTCGGCCGAACGGCCGTATCCGGCGACGATCACCGGCTTTTTCGCATGCAATTCTTTGAACGCGGTCAAGCGCGTACGGAGCGTGCGAACGTCGACATTCGGAAAGCTGATCGCCGCGATATCCGCCGCCATCAAAGCCGGATCGTTCCCGCCGCGCGAAACAACATAGGTCGGCCGATCGTCCAGCGATTTGGCAGTCCGTTGCAGCGCCGTTGCGATGTTCCGCTCCGCATCGGTAGAAGCGCCGAATCCTTCGCCCAGACCCCAGGCGATGACGGACGGATTGTATTTGTCCCGTTCGATCACCGACGTGAGATAGTCCGTCATCGCGGTCCGGTAATTCTCCTGCTCCAATATTTTCGCCGGAATCTCGAAGTTCGGAATCTCCACCATCGCCAGCAGCCCGTACCGGTCGCACAACTGCAGAAAGAACGGATGCGGCGGATGGAATCCGATGCGGACCGCATTGGCACCGAGATTTTTAATCAGCGCCACATCCTTTTCCATCGCTTCGTACGTAAGGGCGCTGCCGTACCGCTCCGAATCTTCGATCCACACAACGCCGCGGAGAGAGACCGGTGCGCCGTTCAACAGCAAGCGCGTTTTATCCTTCGTCAACGTGCGGATGCCGGTGATCAACGACCGTTCGTCGATGAGGGAATCTTTTTTTCCTTCCACAACGGACAGACGGATGTTCACCGAATACAGGTCCGGCGTATCGGGAGACCACAATTTTGCACTCGGAACCGCAACGGAGATCTGTGCGGAGGTTTCACTGCCGGAGGCCAGCGTCACCGGTACGATCACCGGTTTGCCGACGGAAAGTCCGGAGGAATTCTCCAACACTTCCGCAGAGAGTTCGAAATTTTTTCCGGACAACATCGCCAGACGGGATTCTTCCGCTGTAAGTTGGACTGAAACGAGAAGTTTCACCGCCTTCGGTTCGATCGCTTCCACCACCACGTTTGCTTTATCGATGCGGACGGTCGGTTCGGCCACGATGAACAGATCGCGCAGCAATCCGTTGTAATTTTTCCACCCGCGCACCTGCTGCCGCGGCGGGAAGGTGGATCGGAAGTCCAATGTATTATTCACCGCCAGGCGGATGACATTCTCATCGCCGATTTGGATCAGATTTTCCGGAATGGTAAGAGAGAAGGAGGTGTGCCCTCCTTCATGGCGGCCGACGAAGGTTTCGTTGATATAAATTTCGACACGATGGTTGATGCCGTAGGAAACGAACGTGAAACGATTGTCCGAGATAAGCCGGTCGGTCGCCTTAAATTTCCGGCGATAGACGATCTTCCCTTCATAATCGGCAGCGGCGGGTATTTTCACCGTACGCCAACTGATGCCGTTATCGAGCGAATATTCCCACGTTCCGTTCAGATCAATGACGGTCCGAGTGGACGACGCAAATCCGAGCACTTCCGGATGTGAGGGGGCGCCATTTTCAAGGAATAACTGCTGAGAAAATAGTGGTGTTACGGTAAGGAGTGAAACGAAGAGATAAAATGATAAGGGAAAGAGCAATTTGTTCAACGACCTGCTCGAAATTGTTGAATTTTCGTTGTTTTAAGCGATTTTACCTGGTTAAACAACGTCAATATAACACACGAACCTGCTGAAACCAAGTGAAATTTTGGG
>CAZRWF010000031.1:0-30035 GCA_964603685.1 uncultured Chitinophagaceae bacterium | reverse complement strand
CCTTCCTCGTTGTTCTTCTGCACGCTTCATCCATCACAGCTGTCAAAACCAATGAACCGGTCAAAGTCGACGGAACATTGTCCGAGCGGATCTGGCAGCGTCCGGGATTCGTCGAATTTAAACAACGGGAACCGGATCAAGGTGCGCCCGGATCGGAAAAAAGCGAAGCGTGGGTCGCGTATGACGACGAAGCGTTGTATATCGCCGCTAAACTGTACGACAAAAATGCCGATTCGGTTGTTGCACGGCTGGTCCGGCGCGATTTTGTGTACGGCGATCCGTCGGACGGATTTATCGTGTACCTCGACCCGTACCACGATAAAATGACCGGCAATCTTTTTTATGTCTCCGCCGCCGGAACGAAAGCGGACGGATTGGTGGAAAACGACGGCCGATTCGAACTTTCCTGGGATGCGGTGTGGGAGGGAGTGGCGCAGCTTCATCCGGACGGGTACGTGGTAGAGATGAAAATTCCTTTTTCACAGCTCCGATTCAAAGAAGGAGAGGAGCAAACCTGGGGAATCAATTTCGAGCGGTACATCGGCAGAAAAAATGAAACAGCGATGATGGTCTACACACCGCGCAATGAGAACGGATTTGTTTCGCGTTTTCCCGCTCTCGTCGGACTGAAAGGTATTTCACCGTCATCGCGTTTGGAAGTGCTGCCGTACGTTACCGGCCGGGCGGAATATATCGGGAATGATCCGAACGATCCGTTTAATCCGGGATCGAAATATCTTCCGGGGGGCGGCGTCGATCTCAAAGTCGGACTCGGCACAAGCCTCACTCTGGATGGAACGATCAATCCCGACTTCGGTCAGGTGGAAGTCGATCCTGCAGTGGTGAATCTGACCGATGTGGAAACATCGTTTCAGGAAAAACGCCCGTTCTTCACGGAAGGAGTCAGTATTTTCCGGTTCGGCAACGGCGGTTCCAACAACAATTGGTCGTTCAACTGGAGCAACCCGTCCCTTTTCTACAGCCGCCGCATCGGAAGAAATCCTCAGCGGCCGACGTCGAGTCTGCCGCTGTTTGACTACGCCGATCTCCCCAATGGTACCAAAATTCTCGGAGCGGGAAAAATATCAGGCCGAATCGGTGATGATTGGAAAGTGGGAATGATCCACGCGTTGACCAACCGGGAGTTCGCGGAGATCGATCGTAGCGGTGCACGGTCGAGGCAGGAGATGGAACCGAAGACGTATTACGGCGTTTTCCGGACGCAAAGGGATTTCGACCGGGGCCAGCAAGGGTTTGGAGTATTAACCACCTATACACATCGGATGTTCGATGATGCCATTTTGGAAAATTATATCAACAGCAGTGCGGTCGTGGCGGCGGCGGACGGCTGGACATTTTTCGACCAGGAACGGACCTACGTTTTAACCGGATGGGCGGGCGTCTCCTCGATCCAAGGAAACAAATCGAAGTTGATCTCCTTGCAACGGAGTTCCGGCCATTATTTCCAGCGGCCCGATGTTTCCCATGTGTCGGTGGACAGTTCACTGACGTCGATGACCGGATATGCGGGACGGTTGATGCTGAACAAAAACCGGGGGAAATGGACCTTCAACGCCGCGGTTGGGGCAATCAATCCGAATTTTGAGGCGAACGATCTCGGTTTCCTGTCATTCGCCGATGTCATCAACGCGCATGTGGTTACCGGTTACCGATGGAGCGATCCGACGGAGGTGTATCGATTCGCCGGATTTGATGTGGCGACCTTCGTGAATTTTGATTTTGGAGGAAATAAAACGGCGCAAGGTTTCTGGGCGAACGGATTCCTGACGTTATTGAATTATTACGGCGGGAATATCCGTCTGCAGTACAGTCCGGAAACATTCAGTGCTCGCCGGACACGCGGCGGACCGTTAATGGTGAATCCGTCGTCACGGTCATTCGGATTGAACCTGTACAGCGATAACCGGAATTGGTGGATCTTGTACGCCGGCGGAGGAATGAATGCCGGCGGCGCGGACGAAAATGTGAATGCGTATGTGGAAACGGAACTGAAAGTGACGCCGACGTTTACCTTCACGATGGGACCGTTTCTTTCATTCGATAACAGCACCGCTCAGTTCATCACATCCAGAGCCGATGCGAACGCCGTCTCCACATACGGCCGGCGATACATCTTCGCCGATCTGGATCAAACGACTCTCGGTGCGACGATCCGGTTGAATTGGATCCTTAATCCCGAACTCAGTTTCCAGATCTTTGCTCAGCCATATTTTGCCTCCGGACAATACGCCAACTATAAAGAATTACGTTCGCCGAAATCGTACGACTTTACCACGTACGGTACGAACGGTACGACGATCGCGCCAATGACCGATGCGACCGGCGCCGTGTATGCCTATTCCGTCGATCCGGACGGTGCGGGAACGTCGTCGGCATTTGGATTGGGGAAACCTGACTTCAGTTACCGGTCATTACGCGGCAATGCGGTGTTGCGTTGGGAATATTTACCCGGTTCGGCTCTCTTTTTGGTCTGGACACAGAGCAGGGAAGATTTCGAGGGGACAGGGGATTTTCAGTTCGGCCGATCGATAGACCGGATCGTTAATGTAAAACCGGACAATATTTTTATGTTAAAAGTGAGCTATTGGCTGGGCATGTAAAGAACTTGAACCGGAAATTACGGAGAGACCAACAGTGACGGTCATCTGCAAGGTGACCGTCACGTTCATTCGTGTTTGCCTTCAATCATTGCCGCGGAGCGCTTCCAGCTCGTTCCAACGGGCATAGAGCCGTTCAACTTTAGATTTACCCTCGCTCAATTCTTTGGTTAACGCGTCGATGGAATTTCCGTACTTTTCGTAAAAATCTTGCGAGGAAAAGAGTGCTTCGATCCGGTGGACTTCTTCTTCCGCGGAGAGAATATCCTGTTCGATCGTTTCTAATTCTTTTGCCTCTTTCCATTTCAGCTTTTTGGGTTCCGGTTTCACCGCATCTTCGATCTTTTTTTGCTTTTCCGTTTCCGCATCGGCAATCAGCCGGGCGGCGCGTTTTTCCAGATAATAGTCGTAGTTCCCTTCGCTGAAATGAACTTTCCCTCCGCCTTCGAAAGCAAGGATGCCGTTGCAGACCCTGTTCAGAAAATAGCGGTCATGGCTGACGGCGATAACACACCCGTCGAAATCTGCCAGTGCTTCTTCCAGTACGCGTAACGTCGGCAGATCGAGATCATTCGTTGGTTCGTCGAGGATTAAAAAATTCCCCCCGTTTTTCAAAATTTTTGCGAGCAGCAGACGGCTTCGTTCTCCTCCCGATAATTTTCCCACCTTAGTGTTGATCCGGTCATCGGTGAACAGAAAACGACGGAGATAGGTCCAGACCGTGGTTTTGTGTTCTCCAAACATGATCCAGTCATTTCCTTCGCCGATCTCTTTCAGTACGGTATTGTCATCATTCAGCGCAATGCGGGATTGGTCGATATAATTGATCTGCGTCCGTTCGCCGACTTCCACCGTCCCCGTGGTCGGCGAAAGTTCGTTTAAAATGATCTTCAACAACGTCGTCTTGCCGACGCCGTTCCGGCCGATGATTCCTAATTTTCGTTTTTTGTCGAAGAGAAGATCGATGTGCGAAAAGAGTTTTTTCCCGCCGAGTTCCATCCCGACATGTTTCAAATTCAGGACGGTCGAACCCAGTCCGGCAGGAGGGGGAATGAGCAGCTGCACCTCTTTTTCCGCCTGATATCCTTCCTTGTCGGCAATTTCGAAATAATTCTTCAGCCTGCTTTTGGATTTTGTCGTCCGCGCTTTCGGACCGCGTCGCACCCATTCCAATTCCCGGCGGAGAAAATTGTTCCTCTTTTTTTCCTCGCTCTCCAATTGCGCTTGCCGTTCCGCTTTGTCGATGAGAAAATCGGTATAGTTGCCCGCATGCGGATAACAGAGTCCGTGGGACAGTTCCACAATCCGGTTGGCGATGGAATCGAGAAAATACCGGTCGTGCGTGACGAACAAACAGGCACCGGTATAGCCCGAAAGAAATTTCTCCATCCACTCGATCGATTCCGTGTCGAGATGGTTTGTCGGTTCGTCGAGAATGAGCAGGTCGGGGCGGGAGATGATGGCCCGGCAGAGGGCGACGCGGCGTTTTTCCCCGCCGGACAAGGTGGCGATCGAACGCGATTTGTCGGGAACATTCAACGAATGCATCGCCGCTTCCACGCGGTTCTCCAGATTCCACCCGTCCAACAAATGAATATGTTCTTCCAGAACATGCCGTCGTTCCGCATCGTACGGCAGCGATTCATATTCCCGGAGGATGTCGATGACGTCATGCGCTCCGTCCATGATATTCTCAAAAACCGATTTCGATTCGTCGAGTGTAAAATCTTGAGAAAGATATCCCGTGATCATGTCGCGTTTTCGCGAGATCTCCCCGGAATCGGGTGGAAGCAAACCGGCGATGATCTTGATGAGCGTCGATTTTCCGGATCCGTTTGTTCCAATCAATCCGATCCGATCCGATTGATGAATATTCAACGAGGCCTCTTTCAAGACTACCTGTTCGCCGAATCGAATGGAAATATCTTTCGCCGCAATAAGAACGGGACTGATCTGTTTTGTCATAATGTGATCGTGTGCGTGACGGACAATGGACTTGAACCGGCCATTCTTTCCCAAGAGGAGCAATAAAATACGAAATTATCACGCTGCATCAGAGGGTTTTTTATGACGCGTTTGTCGATTGCGGGAACGGAAGAAATCCGCTACATTGAAGAAAAACACCTATGCCGAAACCTCGACACCAATCACCGTTGGAAATTAAATGCCCCAATTGCAAACAAACGCGGGAGCCGGATTTTAATGAAACCACCCGACGGTATGTTTGTTCGGTGTGTAATGAACCGGTTGATGTACAAGTAATCATTGAAAAGAAAAAACGCGGAATCTCATGACCACAGTGTTCCGGCTCTTTCCGTTGTTGTTCTGTTTTGTCGTGATATCGGTGCCGGTCTCTGCACAGAGGACGCAGCATACGGTGATTGTGGTGATCGACGGACCGCGGTACAGCGAAACATTCGGGGATTCCTCGCATCAATACATACCGCACATATGGAATACGCTTCGGCCGCAAGGGACCATCTACACCTCCTTCTATAATAACGGCAAAACCGAGACAAATCCCGGCCACGCGAGCATTCTCAGCGGCGTCTGGCAGAACATTGCGAACGACGGTTCACAACGGTCATTCCACCCCTCTCTATTTGAATATTATCGGAAACAAAAAAATGCTCCGGCAACTGATTTGTGGGTGGCGTTGGGGAAAGACAAATTGAACGTTCTCGCAGCGAGTACGCATTCCGAATACGGAGAACAATATACCGCATCGGTCCGCTCCTCCGCCGTTGCTGCGGACGACGGACTTGCCTTCGACAATCTGAAGTATTTGCTGCAGCAATACAAGCCGAAAATCGCCATTGCGAATATACCGCGAACCGACATTGAAGGACATGCAAACAATTGGGACAATTATCTTGCCAGCATACGGTATGCCGACTCGATGTGCGTCGTTTTGTGGAATGTAATCCAGTCCGATCCCGTGCTGAAAAACAAGACAACCATGATCATCACGAACGATCATGGAAGGCATCCCGGTGACTTTACCAGTCACGGCGACGGGTGCGACGGGTGCCGGCATATCATGTGTCTTTTCGTCGGTCCGGACACACCCAAAGGAGTCGTCGATTCTACCGTCTACAGCCAGATCGACATTTCATCGACGGTCGGACGGATGATGCGTTTTTCCACTCCGTTAAGCCAGGGTAAAGTAATGGTATCCGCCGTTGCCGCCGCAGCGAATGTGCCGGTGGTGTTCAACATTGCACCGGCCGCAAAAATTTCGGGAAACGTTTCGCTGCAATGGTCGGCGGGGACATTATCGGATTCCGTTACGACGATTTTGGATTACAGCAACGACGGCGGGTTGGTCTGGACAAATTTGTTGACGACCACCGCACGGGATTCGTCATTCCTGTGGAATACGGCCACCGTTAAGGATGGTACGCGATATAAAGTACGCGTGCAGATCTTCGGCGATACGATATTCGGCATCGCACAGTCCGCGGCTGATTTCACTATCGACAATCCCGGGAATGGCGCGCCGGATGTGGTGATGCTGGCGCCGAATCGCAACGTGATCGTGTCCGGTGAACAATCGATCCAATGGCAGGCGGCCGACGCGGAAGGGGATCCGCTGACCGTTTCGATGTATTCGAGCAGCGACAACGGCACCACATGGTCATTGATCGCGCAGGATGTTCCGAACTCCGGACAATATACGTGGAACACACTCCCGTCTGCCAACAGTCCCGCAACGCGCGTTAAAATCGTCTGTTCCGATGGTGCCGCAAGCGCAACCGTCATTTCCACGTTGTTCGAAGTGTATAATCAACGACAAAAAGTCGGATCGTTGCAACAGATCGCCGGGACCGGGACCGGCATCCTCTCGGTGAATGTGAGCGATGTGTCGGCGCTGACGGGAAGTACGTATCGCGTGGCGTTTACGGATTCGTCGGACGGATCAAAATATTATTCCGTTCGGAACATGACGGCGAACGTTATGGCGCTTCCGCCGACGCGAACGGCGGGGGACGGAGGGGAAGGACCGCTGTTCGACGGATTACGTTTATCCGTGCGCGATTTCGCCGTACCGACACACAACAAGGATTCGACGCGGTGGACCGTCGGATCATCTAATCTCTTTACCAAAGTGATCATTCCCGAATTGACGCTTCCCGAAGGGGTGATCACCGGAATTCCGGAAGCGGCGGATTATGAAATTCGGATTTCCGACACCGTCGTCGATACTTCGGCGGAATATTTTGGCGCGACAGCCGTGCCGTTGTATTTTACGGTCTTTAATCTCTCCACGCAAAAAAAGACCCCGTTGGTACTCACGGAACTGTCACCGGATGGGAAATTGTCCTTTGGCGACGATTTATATTTTTTCAAAAAGGATTCGGCAGGAAAGGACGTTCTCTCCTGGGAAGTGTTTATTGACGGTGACGTAAACTCGACGTTGCCTAATGCAGGCGATGTTTATAGAATAGCAACATATAAACCGATTACCGGAAAGGATGTATTCGAATTTACGTCGGCGATCTCGCCGGTGAGAGAAGGGGATGATATACCCGAAACATTTTCACTCCACCAAAATTATCCCAATCCTTTTAATCCCGCCACGTTTATTCGGTTTTCGCTTCCGTCGGCGAGTATGGTGACAGTGACCATTTATGATATCCTGGGAAGGGTGGTGCGAACATTTGACGAAGGAGTGTTACCCCGGGGGACCCATTCGATCGAATGGAATGCCGTGCAGTTTGCGAGCGGAGTCTATTTCTACCGGTTGACCGCCGTTTCCCGTGCCGGTGGAGGAAGAGTGTTTCAACAGTCAAAAAAAATGATGTATCTGAAATAACGCCTTCCGTTATGCGGCGACGACTTCCTTTACCGTGCGCATGTCGAGCGTTGTCGGAAATCCTTTTGCATGCCAATGTTTTTTGCATCCGCACTCGTTCAACAGAATGCATTGTGCCGGAATATTGTTCCGCTGCAATTCCCATCCTCCCTGCACGAGTACCGAAAGGCACGCCACTCCCACCACGGCGGAATACGGTTCATCGGGGTGATTTTTCCAAACGGAAAGATCCGATGAGTGCGGTATCACCATAGTATCGAAATTTTTGATTTTTCCCATCTCACGGATTTTGTTCACCGAACAGTCCGCTTCGCATCCGGTGCACATGATCCCTTTTGCGGTTTTGATCCCTTCGCAGTCGGCGGCGGATCGCTTCCGCATACAACCGGGAAGCAGGACGGTTTTTTTCTCACAGTGCAGAAAGGACTTCCGGTATGCACGGTTCATGATCTCTGCGCCGACCATGTTCAAATGATATTCCGTCCTGTTGCGCAAACATGCAAAACGATCTTCCCGCCACCGGTACCGCCGTTCGTTGTCCTGAATAAACTGCTCAACGTGGGGAGTAAAAACTCCCAACACTCGAACACTTTCCGATTCAAACCAATCGGAAAATTGTACTATTTCGTTCGCGGTGCGCAAGAACACTCCGTCCGTGAGGGAATGAAAGTAAGCGATCCACCGGATATACCGAAACGCATCTTCCCGAAAGTCACCCGTCGCTTCCAGCCAGGCGACCAGTCGTTCGATCTGTCCTACGGTAGATATTGTTTTCCTCTGTTGGTTTTTTTCATCCGGGAACAGGAAAATGCCGAGAAGGAACCCGCGCAGCAGATCGATCATCGGTTTGAAGCGCGGGTACCGCTTCCGCCATTCGCCGAGGCGCGCCAGGAGCCGGAAGGGAGCGGTGCGGATGTGCACGGCGGTGGCGCCGTATCGGCCCCACAACACGCCGAGATTGAGGAGTTCGAAAGTGTATTCCTCGACGGTGCGGGGTTCCTCCAAACCGTACGCAATCAGGAATTGGCGGTATTTTTTTGCCGTGTGGCCGAGGGAATATTCGGAGCGTCGAAGGAGTTCCGTCGAAAAAGAAGAGATGATAGAGGAATATTCCGCAGCGGAGGAATGTCCGTTTGTCGTCAAACGATAGGTGATCGGTTCCATACAAAATTGTCCGGAAGTGGAGTCCATTGTGTAAAAAAACATCGGTCCCAATTACGAAAACCATCTCGCGCAGGTTACACGGACCAGTTTCTCCGGAATAGGTTGTTCAAAAAGAGAGTATCCTCCGGAATATTTTTTTTTCTATATTGTTCCACACTTTATCTCGAAAGGACCGGTCATGAAACGATTGATTTTCGTGTTTATTGTTTGTGCTTCCTCCCTCAATGCGCAGCAAATGCCGAAAGATTTCGACGCGTATGTCGAGCGGACGTTACGCACGTTTAACGTTCCGGGTGTTTCCGTTGCAATCGTCAAGGACGGGAAAATAATTCTCGCGAAAGGATACGGGGTCAAAACCATCGGAACAAAAGAGATGGTGGACAGCAAAACAAATTTCAGCGTGGCCTCCAACACCAAAGCGTTTGTCGGCACGGCCTTGGGAATGCTGGTCGACGACGGAAAATTGAAATGGATGGACCGGGTTGTCGACCATTTGCCCTGGTTTCAACTTTCCGATCCGTACGTAACGAAGGAGATGCGCATCATCGATCTGCTCGTCCATCGCAGCGGACTGGGACTCGGTGCCGGCGATTTGTTGATCTGGCCAACCAATACGTATGATCAAAAGGATGTGGTCAAACGATTCAAACATATTCCGCTTGCGACAAGCTTTCGCAGCACGTATGCCTACGACAACATTCTCTATCTTATTGCCGGCGAAGTGATCGAGGCGGTCAGCGGCATGCCGTGGGACCGGTTCGTACAACGGAGAATCTACGATCCGCTCGGTATGAACAACAGCACGTTGACGTTCGCCGAAGCGGTGAAACGGGGAAATGTGGCGACACCGCATGCGGAGATCAACGGTGTCGTCCGTCCCGTCGCCGCTTCGGACAGCGCAAAGACCAACCCGGCAGCCACCGTGAACACCAATGCGGAGGATATCGCACAGTGGATGATCTGTCAGCTTGATTCCGGCCGGGCATCGAATGGTACAAAATTGTTCACGCCGGCCACCGCACGGTATTTGTGGACGGTGCAGACGCCGATCGCCGTCGGAAAGGTGGCGAAGGAACTGACACCTCTGCAGCCGAATTTTGCCGGATATGGAGCGGGATTTTTCCTCCGCGATTATCGCGGAAAAAAAATGGTCTGGCATACGGGCGGCTTGGCCGGCATGGTCTCGTTGGTGGCGTTGATTCCGGATTTGCGCGTGGGTGTGGCCGTGTTTACGAATCAGGAAGTCGGCGGAGCGTTTTATTCCATCGGCTGGAGAGCGTTGGACCATTTTCTGGGTGAAAAATATGATTGGATCGCCGCCTACAAAGCGGTGAAGGAGCGAACTGATTCGGCAAATACTGCCGCCGATCAAAAGACCTCAGCAATCCGCGATTCTCTCTCTTCGCCGTCGCTGCCGCTGATCAAATATGCCGGTACCTATTCGGATGCATGGTACGGCGATATCCGGATCGAAATGAGAGAGGGGAAATTGTTCATGCAAATGGTTCCGACGCCGGCGCTCGGAGGATATCTTGAACATTATCAATACAACACTTTTATCGCACGATGGAACGATCCGGAAATGCGCGCCGATTCATTCGTCACCTTTTCTTTGCATCCGGACGGTTCAATCGAACATGCAAAAATGAAAGCGGTCTCTCCGGCGACCGATTTTAGTTTTGATTTTCATGATCTGCTGTTGAAACCGGTGAAATAAAAATTCCTATGAACTCCCAGCCGAACAATCCGCTTCATGGAAAAACGCTGGAGATGATCGTGAACCATCTTGTCGGTCATTTCGGCTGGGAGGAACTCGGAAAGTGCATCAACATTCGTTGTTTTAACGAAAATCCGAGCGTCCGGTCCAGCCTGACATTCCTCCGGAAAACGCCGTGGGCGCGGAAAAAAGTGGAAGATCTGTATCTCGAAGTGGTCCGAGAAGAACAGCGGTGAACGTCATGCATCCAAAAACATTGAACCGAGTATCCCGTCCCAATCTGCGTCGGGATAGTAACGGTGAAAATCATTCGTCAATTCGCCGCCATCCGCCAACGCAACTCCGACTCCGCCGATTCGGCATGAGGCCTGCAACCGTTCCAATTCCTTGTTGATCCACGCCGGCACCTCATCACCGCTCAATAAATGGTCGGTCGCACCGTTCCCGCCTTCCGGCCTGATGCGGAGATACCAATCATTCTCCTCACGACCGTGTTCCACCACTTCTCCGCTGATCGGCGACAGCAGCCGGAGTGTTGAATTCACCCGCCGGACAAGCAAGCCGTTGCCGTTCACGGAGAGATGCGTCCCCACCGGAGGCAGTTCGACGGAAAAATGTTTTCCGACGATCCTGCGGCCGAAATCATCGATGCCGACCGTCATCGTACCGTCTTTTTCCTCCTGCACCCAGGTGTGTCCGCGGTGATATTTGCGATAGGGGGGCATGGTAAAACCGAACGCTTCAAACTGCAGCGGGGCGGCCGGCCGTTTTCGGGCACGAATGGCGGCGTGGACCCGGCAATCCGAACAACGGAACTCATTATCGCACGAACGGGAACGTAATGTTCCGGAAAGTTCATGTCGGCACTTTTTCGCAACCGGCGGGAGATCGTCAAATGTTGAATGCCAGAGAATCGGCTCCGTTGTATTTTCTGCCGCCGTCCGGTATGTCCGGTGCATGGCAATCAGCACGGTGCCGATGATCGCCGTAAAAACCGCGAGAAAAAAAATGAGAAAGGTGACGTGAAATACGGACCATTGAAATTCATAAACCCAGGGAAACATAAATCCTCCGAATAGTTACCGGGTGCGATGCATCATGCCCATCAGTGTCGAAACGAATCGCGGCAACCGGGAGCTTCGTGTCGTCACCGGAGTGCGTTCGATCGGAATTACGGTCGTCAATGACGACAATTCCCGTTCCTGAGGGAAAAGAATCGAATATCGGTATGTCAATGAATAGAGAATCACTCCGTATGCAATCACAAAAGCGAATGTCGCCGTCTCTTCCCAGGTCGGCACATACCGGAGCACTTCGTCGAAAGGAAGCGTCGGCAATGCCAGCGTTTGGATCGTCATCACAAACCGGTTTACCATAATGCCGCAGCAGACGAGGGTCCCCGCGGCCAGCAAAACGGTCCGGTGCTGCCGGTATTTATTTTGCAGCAATACCAGGGCGGGGAACAATCCCAACACGACGATTTCCAGAAAGAGGATCCACGGACCGAAATCTTGCGTCGCATAATATTCGAAGGCGGCGAAACCTGCTCCCGGCGACGTACTGTTGATCCACACCAAAGTGTCGATCGATTTTAATAAGAGATAGACGACCAGCATCACCCCGGAGACTTTTCCTAACAGGGAGTACACCTCCGGCCGCACCAAAGTTTTTTTCGTCAATCGTTCCACCAGCCGTGTGGTGAGCATGATAAAACTCGGTCCGGCGGCCGCAGCGGACAGGACGAAGAGAAAAAATGTGGAAGGCCAGATCCCGAATTCCTCACGAAACGCAAACGGGCGCCCCCGCAGCACTCCGAACAATCCGCCTAATGATCCTTGATGAAAGAAGGAGAGAAGCGTCCCGATTCCGGCCAACACCGGCATCAGCTTGTGCAGCTGAAATTCAAAGACGAGGAATTTCGGGATTTGCCGTAAACGGCGGTTTTTAAGAACGATCGGCACATATTCGATCAGCAACACCACAAGGTAACAGGTCAAACAAAATGTCACCTCCGTCAGCATCGAATGGGTGTTTGGATGCCAGAAGGTGAACCATGCCCGCAGCGGCTGTCCGACATCGACCATCAAGACCAGCACGGCACCGCTGTAACAGATCAGTCCGATCACGACGGCGGAATTGATGACGGCTTTTAGTTCATGCCGTCGGAGGATGTACAGAAGGAATCCGGTAAAAAATGCGCCGGCACCAAGGGCGATCACCGTCAAATCAAGAAAAATCCAAATGCCGAAGGCAAATCGATTGTCCATGTTCGTATGGAACAATCCCTCCGCAAGACAGAGATAGATGGCATATGCTCCGATGCCGAGGAGGATCACCCAGGGGAAAATCCAGATCAAAAATTGTCGAAACGGCATCCTTCGGACACCGCGCGGGATCCATCGATCATCCATGATATCCCTCCATAGGACTTCGAGTAAGCGAACGTTCGGCCATCGAGCGTACCCACGGCCGTTCTGATCGGTAATACACTTTGGGTTCCGTTCCGAGACGTGATAAAAAACGGAACGTTTGCACTTGACGCGATGCGATGGCAACGGCCGATTGATCGTCATTAAGATCGCCGAAGATGATCGCCTGATGCGGGCATGCTTCTGCGCAGGCGGGCACATATTCGACCGCCGAAGCATCGGTGGCGGCGGCTTTTTCCTGCGCGCGATGGAGCCGGCCGTGGCAGAAATTACATTTCTCCACCACCCCGCGCATGCGCGGAGCGACATCGGGATTGAACATTTGTTTCATCCCTTCCGGCCACTGCGGGTCCCGCCAATTGAAATATCGGGCATGATACGGACATGCGGTCATACAATACCGACAACCGAGACATCGTTGCGGCACTTGTCCTACGATTCCGGTCGCCGGATCGACATCGACCGCATTTTGAGGACAAACGGTCATGCAGGGGGTTTCGGATTCACATTGTTGGCACAACATCGGGATGGAAACAGAATCACAATCAGGATACGACTGTTGATTCTCGACCCGGGTGATGTTCATCCATGTGATGCCGTTGCGTTTATTCGTTGCGTGCACCGCCGGTGGTATGTTGTTCTCCACGGCGCACGCGACGGCACAGTCGCCGCAGCCGGTACACTTGTCGACATCGATCACCATGCCGAATTTCTGTTTGATATTGATTTGGGCGTTCATTGATTTTCCGCAGTTAAGGTAACCGGTGTACCGTTCCACGTTCCGTCGTTGCGGACGGGGCAGATTTCCAGTACGGTCAAAGGATCCGGGTGGAGCGGTGTTTCGGTGCCGTTGGCATTCGGTGCGACCTCCGCTTCGACCACTCCCGGAGGAACACTCGGAGAAAACATCACGCGGACGCGACGGGAAGCCCGTTCAGTGGTCAGAAGCGCCGTGCGCCGGTCGATCAATCCGAGCGACGTACCGGTTGCCGGATGAATCGACACCGTACCGTTCATGCGATACAGCTCGGATTCCTGAAAAATCTTGCTGAGGATCGGTGAAAAGTGTGCGCAGGAGGACATCCCTTTTTTTCCGCTGACGAGCAATGACAGAGAAGGGATTGTATGGTGCGAGATGGATTCTCTGCCGAACTTCCATCGCAACGTTTTCGGCGGAATCGGTGTATCATCCATCCACACGCCCCCTTTCATCAAGAAATCTTTCAATTCATCGACGGAAGAAATTGAAGCGACGGAGTGCGTCCGCCCATCTCCCGCTTCGACGACACTACCACGATGATCGGCAAAAAGGGAGTTCAATCGTTCATCGAGGGATGAAGAGAAGGCCGCCGGACCAACCGATAGATTCAGCGTCTGTGCTATTCCGTTGACGACAGTAAAAGGATCGACGGTCGTTGTTTTCTCCGTCATCAACGGCGCGGAAAGTGCGAATACTGAACGATGGAACGTCACCGGTGCCGGTATGTCCGCCGTTTGTTCAAACGGCGCCGGGGCCGGCATCAACAGATCGGCGTGTGCGGAATATTCGTTCAAAATTGGTGCCAGCGAAACGACAAACCGTCGTTCCGGATGCAATTTCCGTTCGATCGCGTGCCATGGCAGAGCGTAACCGGAATCAACAGCGTCGATGATCAAAACCGATACTGATCCGTCGGGAAGATCGTTGAGGGTGGTCTCCTGCTGATGTTCTTTTCGAATGCCGATGCCGCGGTTTCGGCCAACCGCTCCAAGCAGCACATTCAATAATGCGATTATCTGCTCGGTCTCCGGGTCCTTCGGTCCGCCGCCGGGATCGGCAGAACTGATAACCAGCGGTGAAACGGCGGTGCTCAATTGGTCCGCAACTTCCCGAACGATATCCGGTGCCGCGCCGGTGTACGATGCCGTGACATTGGTCGGGAATTGTGCGATCTGCTGCTCCATCCGGGCAAAATCGTCGATCGTTTTTTGTGCACGCATTCGAATCGGACGGCGGGTGAGAAGTTCCTGTGCGAGCGACAGAGCGAAATATTTCTCCGCGCCGGGCCGAAGCGGAATCCAGCGGTCCGCATTCTGCGCCGTCCTTGAATACCGGCTCTCCGCCTGAACAATTGTTGTGTGGCGGCGGATGTTGTTGATGAAGCCAACGGTTCCCCAACCGTCCAACAACGGAGTACCGAAAGAAAGTATGTACGAGACCTTCTCGAGATCGTATGCGAACGTGACCGAAGAGTCGGTCGACATTTTTTGCAATGACCGGAGCATCGTCGATTCATCGGTTGGCGAGACGACATACCGTCCGACGGGAAGTGCATCGGTAAAACGACGGTACAACGCCGAGATCATCCGATGAGGTCGTTGATCGAACACAACAACCGGGCCGTCGGCTTTCCGGATCTCCTCCGATATTTTTGCGATCCCGTTCTCCATCGAAAGAGGAACAAGCGATCCGGACGCATCCCGTGATGTAAAAATGTGAGGGTGTGTAATTCTCAGCGGATGAACAGCCATATGATGAGCGGCAATGCCGCGTGCGCACAATGTGCCGCGGGAGAGAGGATCCGCCGCAACGCCGGAAAGGTAAAACGGCATTCCCGAAAGGCAACGGGCGGAAACGGCACATCCGCCGGAACAGAGCGTACATCGGGAAGTGATGGTTGTGACCGGACCGTGCGTCAATTTTGGTGTGAGACTCCAGTTTTGCGTCCAAATCGCCGAATCATCCAACAGCTTCCACGGAAGCGGAGTGAAAAGCGCTCCGAGCACTCCGCCACCGGCGAATTTTAACATATCCCTGCGTGTGATAGTTTTGGTCATAACAAACTCGTGTTTTCCGCTATTGATGACATGCGATGCAGCCATTACGTTGTTGGCGTCCGGCATGGCACCGAACGCATTTGTCCATCTTCATGCCGTTCCAGGGCTCCGACGAAAGACCGGAAATGTTCGATCCCCAAATGTCCCTGCTGTAACCGGAGAGACGATTCTCTTCATAGGGTCGCAGTTGGTCCGTCACGCCATGATCGCCGTGACATTCCGTACACGCCATTGCGGACCGGGCGACATGCGGGGCATGGGAAAAAAAGACATTGTCCGGCTGACGGGAATACACCTGCCAGGGAATTTCTTTATTGGGTACGATATACTCGCTCACCAGCTCCTGTTCCGAATGTGATTCGCCGATCGGCGAGGCATGGCATTCTGCACATTTAACGATGCCGGGAATTCCCTGAAATCGACCTTCGTCCGATGTCGTATGGCAATCAACGCACGCCATTCCTGCTTTTTCGCCCGTGTGCGTAAGATGACTGAAATGTTGCGGCTGTTCTTCCGAACGGTACAAGACCATGGGAAAGAGGACCCAGCCGGTGAAGAGTCCGAAGCTGATGCCGGCAAGTATTGTTATTCGAGATCTCATGGCTTTCACTTCCATTGCGTGAGAGGGGAAAAAAAATCGCAATACAAACGGACGATCGATGACCGGTTCAGCTGACGGACAAATCCCGTGCGGAATTCTCCGCCGTCCGCCACAGTGATCGATCCGCCGGTCTCCGGAACAGATGACAACTCGTGAGCGAACGATGTTACACGATCACACTCCGACTGCATCCATTCTTTCGCTTCCGCTCCGGTTTTCAATCCGCTCACAATCGAAGCGGGTGAGTGTCCGGAGGGCGCAGTAACTTCGAACAGCCAGCCGACCGTGTACGGATCCATAAAAATTTTTTCCGGGTGCGAACGGACATAGGTGTTTGCGCGGAGAATGGAAAGGTGCACAGGAAAAAGGAATTGAATCGTGACACCGTTGATGAGCAGTGAAATTGCCGGTTGATGCGTTCCGGCGGTGGTCACGAACGTGATCTGTTCCGCCGATCCGAGTGTCCGCGTGACAAATGCATCGACGCCGATGTGGCAGATCCCTTCGCGGCCGACATCCATCCACATGTGATTGGGGGAATAAAATAAATGAAGCGGCGTCGGAATGTCATGCAGACGGTGAACGTCGTGGTGGGTCGTTTGCAACGGGTCCGCCGCCGGTATATCGGCGGTGTGCGGCTGGGAAAGGGAAAGAAACAGCTCGCAGTACGCATGACTCTCCGTACCGCAGCGGGAATTGAGCGATTCGCTGTACGGAATATATTTTGTCACCGCGGCGGCGGAGCAATACTGCACCAGCGATTCATGAAGGAAAGGACAATGGTCGATGCTCGGATGTTCCTCCCAATGCTGTTTCGCTGCCGAACAATGGATGTACTCCGGCGAGGAGCACCGTTCGTGATTGTTCTGCTCCGAGAGCCGGACGATCATCTTCCGATAGGCCGAAGCACGGCAGAATTTCACCTGTGCTTCCCGTAAAAATGGGCATCGCATATTGCACCTCGTTCCGCTAACCGTCAATTTTCGGACCGTTGAATATTCCGCTCGTCCTGGTCCGGCGGCACCGTCCGTTTCGATTCATCGATCCGCTCACCGCCGTCCGCCATCGTGATACCGAGCTCGTCCAAAAAGAACGAATGGTCGTCCTGCAATTGCGGCAACCGCACTTTATCGCGTACATCCGCGAACAGTTCCTTAACGATAACGACTCCCACTGCACCGATGCAGATGAGCGTTACGATTCCCAATCCAATATTGGTGGCCGTCAGCCAAAGAGTTTCCGAATCCCATGCGTCGAACATATGATCCTCCTGAAAAAATGAGAGAGAATTTCCGACATTCTATCGAGCAACCATCATATGACAAATGTCGTGCCTCGAAAATGAAAACAGGAGGAAGGATAGGAGGGACAATCACTTACGGTGAATTGAGTGTGCGGTTGAACGTATTGAGCCCTTTCGCAAACGAGGGAATATCCGACACGACATGTGGGGAATTTCAACATGGATTGATACTGATTGGATATGGAATTGTGTCGACAAAGAGCATGGAACAGCCCGCGTCTGCTGCGTCAGAAAAATCACTATGAAAAAATTCAACGGTCAAAGTTCTATGAATTCAGCATGATGTGAAATATCGGGTAAAACGGAGGTCTACCGTTGGCATGATTGATGCAATCTTCACCAGCGAATGATTCGGGAATTCCGACAATGAACGTGAAACAACGCCTCCTCACCATCCCTCCGAAAAAGATCTCGCAAAAACTGATCGTTTCCTTCACGATCATCATGACCATCGTCGGAATCGTCACCAGTTACGTGCAAGTGAAAATTCAAGAGCAACAACTCCTCGATTCGATGATCTTGGGGGCGGATCAATTGTCCGGCAGCATCACCAGCGCAACATGGCATGCCATGCTGGCGGATCAGAGGGAATCAGCATACCAGATCATGGAAACGATCGCTCAAAAACAAGGGATCACGAGAATCCGGATCTTCAATAAAGAGGGGAGGATCATGTTTTCCACCACCGCTCACGATACCGGCATTGTGGACAAAGATGCGGAAGCATGTTTTATGTGCCATTCGGCGGAACAACCGCTCGTGAAAGTGGATGTTCCGACGCGCGTCCGGTCGTATTATACTCCGGAAAAACAACGGACGTTATCGATGATCACCCCGATCTACAATGAACCATCGTGTGTCGATGCGGATTGCCACGCGCATCCGTTGTCGCAGAACGTACTCGGCGTACTCGATGTCTCGTTGTCCCTGGATCTTGTCGATGTCGAAATGGCGCAGTTGCAATGGCGGGTGATTCTCATCTCCTTCTCCATCGTCATCGTCATGAGTTTGTTCATCATGTATTTTACCAAACATTTTATCGATGCCCCGATCCGCCATTTAATCGCCGGAACGCATGCGGTCAGCGAAATGCAGCTCGACACGCCGATCGCCGTTGAATCGAGCGAAGAGCTGGGTGAATTGGCACGCTCCTTCGATCGGATGAGAATCCGGCTCAAAGCAGCGCTCGAAGAGATCAGTCAATTTACGGACGGTCTGGAAATGAAGATCAAAGAGCGGGCGGATCAACTAAAATTGGCGCACAAAAAACTTCTGCAGAGCGACCGGCTGGCGTCGCTCGGACAACTCTCCGCCAGTGTCGCACATGAAATCAACAACCCGGTCTCCGGTGTGTTAAATCTGGCAATGTTGATGCAGCGCATTATGAAAGAGGAGGGGATTCCGCCGGAGCGGATGGCGGAATTTAAAAAGTACCTTTCGCAGGTGGTGGCGGAAACGTCCCGCGTGGGCCGGATTGTGCAGGACTTACTGGCGTTTTCACGGCGGTCAAAACCGTTCCGCGCCAAAATCGATTTTAACGCCATGGTAACATCATCACTCAATTTGCTCGATCACAAATTGAAATTGTCCGGCGTCTCCATTGAGCGGAAACTCCTGCCCGGTCTTCCGCCGATCCACTGCGACGGATCGCAGATGCAACAGGTGGTGATCAATCTGATTATGAATGCCGCGGAAGCGGCGCAGGGAAAAGAAAACGGCACCATCATCGTCACCACGGCGTTGACGGTGGACCGGATGCAATTGGTCTTCTCCGTGGAAGACAATGGCGACGGGATCGCAGAAGAAAATCTGTCGAAAATTTTCAGTCCTTTTTTCACCACCAAGCCGGAGGGGAAAGGGACCGGGTTGGGTCTCGCGGTTGTCTTCGGAATCATCGAAGCCCATAAAGGGGATATCGACGTCAAAAGCACCGTCGGAATAGGCACCACCTTTGTCGTCACTCTTCCGGTGGAAGAATCCGCTGTTCCGACCGTCCCTGCGGAGATTCGGACGAAGGACGGATCGTGAAATATCTCTATGTATTGCCGTTTGGTTCCATTGAAGAACCGGTGTTGCATGCGATTGAGCGGACGGCGGCGGAGACATTCGGCGGCGAAATAAAACGGCTTCCGCCGGCAGAGGAACCGTCGTCGGGATTCGATCCGCAATCACGGCAATATTCGGCCTCAACACTCTTGCGTCATCTGATAAACACCACACCGGCGGATGCGGTGAAAATTGTGGGTGTTACCCGGTACGATCTGTTTATCCCGATGCTCAGTTTTGTGTTTGGTTTTGCACAAGTGAACGGACCGGCTGCCGTGATCTCCCTGGCAAGGCTGCGGCAGGAATTTTATTCACTGCCGGCGAATGTTGGATTGCTTTCCCTTCGCGCGGCGAAAGAAGCGGTGCATGAATTGGGACATTGTTTCGGACTCTTTCATTGTCCCGATCGTTCTTGCGCCATGGCTCTCTCCACAACAGTGCAAGGCGTGGATGGAAAGTTACCGGATCTCTGTCCGGCATGCTCAATGATGTTGTCGGATCATGTCTCTCAACTTTTACGAACGAATGGAACGGAGAACGAACAATGAAAAAACAATGGAACATCATGGTCGTGGATGACGAAGAGGTGATGCGGGAATCCCTCGCTGCATGGCTGCGGGAAGACGGATACTCCGTGGATACCGCCGAATCGGGCAAAGAAGCGATCGATAAATCATCCGCAAAGGACTATGCGATCTGTTTTATCGATCTGAAAATGCCGGGCGGACGCGACGGAATAGAAACTATGATGGAGATCCGGGCAATTCAGCCAGACGCATCGATCATTATCGTGACAGCGTACGCCACGGTGGATACCGCCATCACCGCCATGAAGGAGGGTGCGCAGGAGTATATTGTGAAACCGTGTAATCCCGAAGAGATCTCTCTTCTGGTAAGCAGGATTATCAAGTTGAAAAATCTTCAACGGGAAAATTCCATCCTGAGAAAAAAATTGACCAAACAATATAACTTTTGCGACATCATCAGTAAAAATCCGAAAATGACGGAGATATTCGGACTGGTCAAAGAAGTGGCCAGTTTGCGCAGTACCGTGTTGATTCAGGGCGAAAGCGGAACGGGAAAAGAGTTGATCGCCCGGGCAATCCATTACTCCGGCGACCGGATGTCCAAACCGTTCATCGGTGTCTCCTGTGCCGCGTTGACGGAATCGCTGCTGGAATCAGAATTGTTCGGCCATGAACGAGGGTCGTTTACCGGCGCCACGGGACAAAAAAAAGGGAAGTTCGAAATCGCGGACGGCGGGACCATCTTTCTCGACGAAATCGGAGACATTTCTCCCAAACTGCAGCTCAATCTGCTCCGGGTGATTCAGGAAAAAAATTTCTACCGCGTGGGAGGGACAGAACAGATCACCGTCGACGTCCGCATCATCGCGGCAACGAACAGAAATCTGGAATCGGCCGTCACCGAAGGAGTGTTCCGGGACGATCTGTTTTATCGATTGAATGTGATCAACATCCACCTGCCCGCTCTGAGGGACCGGAAAGAAGACATTCCGCTGTTGGTGCACAATTTTATCGAGCGGCTCGGTCCGGAATTGGGAAAAGATGTTCATGACATCACCGAAAGCGCCATGAAAATTTTATTGAATCACCACTGGCCCGGTAATGTCCGTGAATTGGAGAATGCGGTCGAACGGGCCATCATCACCTGCAAAACGAAAATTTTGTCGGATGACGATTTTTCGTTCCTGAACGGCCGGCACTCCGCACAGAGCGAGTGGACGATACCGGCCGAATGGACGCTCGAGGAGATCGAAAATCGCGCGATCACCGCCACGCTGCACCGAACACACGGGAATATCAAAGAAGCCTCTTCCATATTAGGCGTTGACCGGTCAACGTTGTATGACAGGATTAAAAAATTCAATTTGCCGCGCAACTGACAAATCCGGCGATTCTTGCGGCACGAGGAAAAAAACGACGGGTTCACATTAATCGAACTTAATATTTTCCTGAAGTTTTACATTGATTGTATCCTCAAAACTCCTTATTTTACTGCACTTTTGTACTAAAAATCTCTCAACCGAAAATTCGAACTCTGAAAGGAATGCAATGAACGAAGGCACCATTGTACAGGTAATCGGACCTGTTGTTGATATCGACTTTTCCAACGGCACTCCGCCGACCGTGTTGAATGCGATCAAAATTCCCCGCACGAACATCGAAGGGGTGAAAGAAGACTTGATCGTGGAAGTGCAGCAGCATCTCGGTGAAAGCCGCGTGCGGACCATCGCCATGGATTCGACGGACGGCCTTGTCCGCGGAATGAAAGCGATCGATACCGGCAGTCCGATCTCCATTCCTGTCGGACCGAACACGCTCGGCCGTTTGATCAATGTGATCGGCGACGGTATCGACGGACTGGGAGAAATCAAAGGTGTCAAAAAATATCCGATCCATCGTCCCTCCCCGAAGTTTGATGATCTCTCCACGCAAAAAGAGATGTTCGAAACCGGTATTAAAGTGGTCGATCTTCTGGAACCGTACACCAAAGGTGGAAAGACCGGGTTGTTCGGCGGTGCCGGTGTGGGGAAAACCGTGTTGATTCAGGAATTGATCCGGAATATCGCGGCGGAACACGGCGGTTATTCCGTGTTCGCCGGTGTCGGCGAGCGTACGCGCGAAGGAAACGATCTCTGGTTGGAAATGAAAGAATCGGGCGTTCTTGCCAAAACTGCATTGGTCTTCGGTCAAATGAATGAACCGCCGGGAGCCCGTCTTCGGGTGGCTTTGACCGGACTCTCCATCGCGGAATATTTCCGTGATGACGAAGGAAAAGACGTTCTGCTGTTCATCGATAATATTTTCCGTTTCACGCAGGCCGGTTCCGAAGTTTCCGCTCTTCTCGGCCGTATGCCGTCTGCCGTCGGTTATCAGCCGACGCTGGCAACGGAAATGGGTGCGCTGCAGGAACGGATCACCTCCACACGCAAAGGTTCCATCACGTCGGTGCAGGCGATTTATGTGCCGGCGGACGATCTTACCGATCCGGCCCCCGCAACAACCTTCTCGCACTTGGATGCCACAACCGTGTTGAGCCGTCAGATCTCCGAACTCGGAATTTATCCTGCGGTCGATCCGCTCGATTCCACCTCGCGGATCATGGATCCGCTGGTCATCGGACAGGAACATTACAACGTCGCGAAATCGGTCAAAGTGATTCTGCAGCAATACAAAGACCTGCAAGATATCATCAACATTCTCGGAATGGACGAATTGTCCGACGACGACAAAGTGACGGTGGCGCGCGCCCGGCGCATTCAGCGGTTCCTGTCGCAGCCGTTCCACGTGGCGGAACAGTTTACCGGTATTCCCGGACGGTACGTGAAACTCGAAGACACCATCAAAGGATTTAAGATGATCATCAACGGCGAATGTGATCATTTGCCGGAACAGGCGTTTTTAATGTGCGGCGGAATCGAAGAGGTTTTTGAAAAAGCGAAAGCGCTGCAGGCGGCATGATCATGACGTCAGAAAAACAATTTCAGTTGGATATTGTCACGCCGGCAAAAACGGTTTTTTCCGGAATGGTGCAGAGTTTCACCGCACCGGGCGTCGTCGGCGCGTTTCAAGTTTTGTTTCACCATGCGCCGCTCCTTTCCGCCGTCGGTATCGGGGAAGTGAAAGTGACCGACAGTGAAGGAGCCGTACACCGGTACGCCACCGGCGGCGGTTTTGTGGAAGTGAAGGCGAACAAGGTGATCCTGCTGGCGGAGTCTGCCGAACGGTCCGATGAAATCAACGTCGAACGGGCCGAGCGATCCAAAGTACGAGCGAGCGAACGCCTTGTCAAAAAGGACCGTGATACCGATATCGAACGTGCACGGATCGCGCTCCAACGATCCATCAACCGGCTCACCATTGCCTCCAAAAAATAAATGAAAAGGAAATAAAATCAGCCCACGGAAGGAACCTTCGTGGGCTTTTTTTATTCCGCTTATCACCTATGCGGCCAACCGTTGCACACATCGATCTCCGGACGCTGAACAAGAACTTACGAAAAATCCGTCGGCGGATCGGAACCGGCCCGTTGATCATGGCGGTCGTCAAAGCTAATGCGTACGGCCACGGAATGATTCCTGTTGCCCAGTCCATCGTGCGACAACGGACGGCGGACTATTTCGGCGTTGCGATCGTTGAAGAGGGAATGGAACTGCGTGCTGCCGGCATCACCGCACCGGTCCACGTTTTTACTGCACCGGCGAAACAACAACTGGCGTTGTTTGTGGAACACGGTCTTGAGCCAACGATTACCGATATGTCCGTCGCGCGGTCGTTGAACGCGATCGCACAGAAAAAAAATACGATTATTTCCGTGCACGTGAAGATCGATACCGGAATGGGCCGGATCGGAGTTTCGGCCGAGGATGCGGTCTCTTTCGTTCAGAAACTCGATGCGTTGCCGCACATCTCCATCAAAGGCATTTTTACCCATTTCGCCACGTCCGATGAACGAGATCTTTCATATGCGCAGGGACAATTGCGGACGTTCCGTTCCATCGTAACAGAATTGGAATTGCGCGGTATACATATCCCGCTGGTCCATTGCGCCAATAGCGGCGCCATCTTGCAAATGCCGGAGTCGTATTTTGACATGGTCCGCGCAGGCATCATGATGTACGGATATTTGCCGGACCGGCAGACAAAAAAGACCGTTCCTGTCTCACCGGTTCTTTCGCTTTTCGCCCGTGTCGGATTCGTCAAAACCGTTCCGGCCGGAACTTCGATTAGTTACGGACGGCGGTACGTGACGAAACGGAAAACGACCATCGCCAGCATCACCATCGGGTATGCGGACGGATATTTTCGTACATTAACGAACAAAGGAATCGTGCTGATCAACGGAAAAGTATATCCGGTGGCAGGGACGGTCTGCATGGATCAAATTATGATCGATGTCGGAAACGATCCGGTCCGCGTGGGCGACACGGTTGTGGTGATCGGGAAAAGCGGCGCCAAACAATTGACGGCGTGGGATATCGCATCACGCGTCGGAACGATTCCGTACGAAGTAACCTGCGCCGTTTCATCGCGCGTCCCCAGAATGTATCTCCATGGAAAATAACGAAGAATATCTCTTACGCGTGTTGCGAAGGACCTCCGGAGGATTGACCGACAGTCTTATCCCTGCGCACGGCGCCAAACTGACGCGGCTGGTGCAAAAATTTGAACAGGCGGATTCGGCGGCCGCGTTAGTGAAACAGTTGATCGTGGTGCAGGGATTCGGAAAATGTGCATTGGCGATGGAGTGGCTGCTGGAACGGGAAAAAAATTCGTTCGATATGCCGACTCCCGAACAATTCGAAAGCGACGTCCTGCTGTTGAATGAAAAACTTTTCGAAGCGTTTTTGAACCAGCCGTTCGACATGCCCGATTTTTCCCGATCCTTCGAAGCGCCGGCCCGGCCGATTCAGGACATTCATGCTTCGGATGATGAATTTATCGGTACCACCTATACGCACACGCCGGATCTCACGGCGCAGGAGATCGTCTCCGAACCGGAGTCGGAATCGTTCACACTTCCGGAAGTGGAAGAATCGTTGATCGCGGAGAACGTTCCGGCGGCGGCCGATCCGTTTGCTTCGCTGGAATCCGCTCTTGTCTCCGCTCCGTCGGAAACATCCCCGGGGGACAATTCTCCATCCCTGCGTGATGCGATGACGCCGGATCTGTTTGAATCGACGGAACGCGTGGCCAATAGCGCCGTCGAATTTTTTGATAAAGCGTCAGGGGAACGTCCGATCGCCATGGCCGTCCTTCGTGTCACCTCACGCAATGCCGGTGATTTTGCCAAATCATCGCAAAACGTCATTGCGAACGATTTTTTTGACGCGTTCCTGAAATTGATCGCGTTTGCGGACGAACAAGGGAAGATCCGCAGCGACAAATTTGCGGAAGTGGTCCGCGACGTGGGAGACCGTCTGCAATTCGCTCTCGCGCAGCCCGCCGGAGGCGTCACGCTGCTGAAATCCGTCACCAAATATCTGGCCGATCCTAAAGAACTTTTGACCAAATAACCGCAGGGTAATGAATTGAAAAAATATGCAGTCATCATGGCCGGCGGCGTCGGCTCCCGTTTTTGGCCCCGCAGCCGTGAAAAAAATCCGAAACAATTATTGGAGATCGTCGGCGAAGGTTCGATGATTCAGAATACCGTCAAGCGGCTGAACGGATTTGTGGAAGAGAAGAACGTCTTCGTGGTGACCAACAAATTGCAGCGGAACGCCATCATCAAACAACTGCCGAACGTTCCGCCGGAAAATATCATCGTGGAACCGGTTGGCCGAAACACCGCTCCCTGCATCGGATTGGCCGCTCTTTTTATTGACCGGCTCGATCCGAAAGGGATCATGATCGTTCTTCCGGCGGACCATATCATCGCCAATGAGAAAGAATTCCTCCGCGTGCTGGAGACCGGATCGCAGGTGGCTCATATCACCTCCGGGCTCGTCACGATCGGCATTCATCCGACGCATCCGGAAACCGGCTACGGTTACATTCAAGTGAAGGATAAAAGCGAAGAGACGCAGCCGGTGAACATCGGCGGAGTGTTCGAAGTGAAGACCTTTGCCGAAAAACCGAACTATGCGACGGCGATTAAATTTCTCGAAAGCGGCGATTTTTACTGGAACAGCGGCATGTTTATCTGGCGGGTCGATACTATTCTCGCCGAGTTACACCGCAGCTTGCCGGAACTTCATGCGCAGTTATTGAATGTGCAGCCCTCCATCGGAACACCGCTGTTCGAACAACATCTGGAAACGGCGTACGGAATTATCCGCGGAATTTCGATCGATTACGGCGTGATGGAAAAAGCACAGCGGGTGTATGTGGTCAAAGGGGATTTCGGCTGGAACGATCTCGGGTCGTGGGATGAGGTGAACCGGATCTCGGCGAAGGACGAGCAAGGAAACTATTTGCATGGAAAAGTAATTTCCGTCAATTCCCGGAACACGTACGTACACACGTCGGATAAATTGATCGCAACGGTCGGAGTGGAAGATATTATCGTCATCAACACACCGGATGCCATCCTCGTTTGCAAAAAAGGAGCATCGCAGGATGTGAAAGAGATCGTCGATCATCTGAAACGCAAACAAATGAATGAATATCTCTGACCGTACGCCCCTCCGCCGGATGTTTCCCGTGTCTCGCTCCGGTGTAACACGAACCGTTGTGTGGTGTGCGGCGGTGGGATGGTGCCTTGTCGGCCTCGCCTGTGCATCCGCTCCGCGATTCACGAAAGACCGTTTTGCCGAACCGTCCGTCCGGTCCAAAGAAACAGCCCCGGCGCATCCTTCCGGTAAAGCGTCTGTCGCAAAAGGGATCGCTTCGTTTTACGCCCACGATTTCCACGGAAAAAAAACGGCGAATGGCGAGACCTTCGACATGCATGCGTTGACCGCCGCCCACCGATCATTTCCCTTCAACACGAAAGTCCGCGTCACCAATCTCGACAACGGCCGTTCCTGCATCGTCCGGATCAATGACCGCGGTCCGTTCAAGCTGGAACGGATCATCGATCTCTCTCTCGGTGCGGCGGAAGTGCTCGATATGAAAAAGAGTGGCACGGCGTCCGTGTCGCTCGAAGTGCTGGAGTGGGGGAATTAGTTCTTCCGGAATGCTTCTTCGTATGCGGATTGGTGCGATTGATCGATCTGGATCAGAAGCTGCATCGCTCCGGTGATGTTTGATGCCCGCATCACTTCCGCCAATTCGCTGTACTTCGTATCGAAAAAGTTCTTAAAGAGGATTCCGCGGGGATTGGATGTGGATTTTAATGTTTTGATGGCGTTCAACAGCACCATGATATTTTCATATCCCCGTTCCGGCCGCGTCGCAAGAAGATCCAGTCCGCGGAAATGATACGTGTACCATCCTTCACGAAACGGCTGATTGGTCGGATTAAGCAGATCTTCCAACAGCGCGTATTTACTATACGTGGATCCCGAACCGCGATCCCACCCGGTGGCGCTGGACGGTGCCTGCGTGCAGATTGTAAATGCTTTTCGGAAATAGGTCGTGCCGCTTAATTTTTCATACGAGTCGTAATCGAATCCAAGTACGACGAACATGTAAAAGTCGATAAAATCCGTCAACGGGTCGTACATCGTTTCATTTCTGTATAACGGTTGTCCCTCCACATACGTAAACTCCCACTTGTCGTCGAACACGCGGACCATTGGCGTCATCTTTTCCGAAGGATTTTTCCCGATAAATATCGGCCGCGAACTGCCAATAAAGGCCTGTGCTTTGTAGGAATTTCCGTCCGCAGCGGTAAAAAAGATGTTCATCGTGCATTTGATCTTCTCGCCGCCAAGATCGTCTGTTGACCATTTCTGGGAATTGATGTAGTTTTCAATATCACGCTCGAAGTTCTGCAACCTGTCCTTTGCCGCGGAAACCTGCTCGAAGTTCACCGTCACATCACAATCGATCTGAGCGATTCCGAACACCGAACCAACGATCAACAACATCACCACAGTGCGCATTATTTCTCAACCTTTCGGGGGATAGTATGCGACAATATAAACTTTTCGTCTGCGTCATTCAAGTTTTGCTCGGTGCCGGAACCGTTTCGGCGGGATTTGACCGTGTTCCTCAGCCATCCGCGCTGATCGCACGGGGATTTGCCGGCGGTGCAAAATCCGATGCGGTGTCATTGTGGGTCAATCCGGCGGTGATCGCCGCCGATACCGCATCCCGTCTCTTCATTTTTTACACACCCTCGCCGTTCGGTCTTAAAGCGTTGTCGAATTTCGGTGCCGTTCTGGCACTGCCGGTATCGTTCGGAGCGGTGGCCGTCGGATATTCCGGATTCGGTACTGCCTTGTATAAAGAGCAATCGTTTTCATTCACCGGTTCAATGAAGGTTGCTCTGACATTTTCTGCCGGCGTTTCCGTGACGATCAATCATGTGGCGATTGACCGGTACGGTTCCGCTACTGTCGCCGTGTTTGATGGGGGATTGGTGCATTTTTTGTCGGAGAAGATCTCTTTCGGAATGGCAATACAGAATTTCACCGGGACGAGCGTGAACGGAGGGGAAGAGATCCCGCAATCGATGATCATCGCTTCCTGTTTTGAATTATCGGCCGGGACGAGGTTAATCATCGATCTGGTGAAGGATGTCCGATATCCCGCCGAAGTACGCTCCGGTGTGGAGTTCGCGATCTTCGACGTGCTGACGATCCGGGGCGGTTGTACCGACGAGCCTTCTCGCATTACGGGCGGAATATCGGTCCGAAGCCGTTCCGTGATTTTCGACTACGCTGCAGTGACGCACCGCGACTTGGGAATAACACATTCGTTCGGAATTTCAATGGAGTGGTGAGAAAATGAAAATTGTGAAGGTTCTGCATGCAGCTTTTTTCCTCCCGTTGTTCGTTCTTTTCCCGCAATCAACAATCGAACCGCCGGATGACCGGTACCTGGAATTGATCGAAAACGAGGAAGAGTTGATCCGCGTCGGCGAAGGGTGGGAAGAATTTCGCCGCCAACCAATCGACATCGCCCGGCCGTCGTATGGCGACCTGGTGAAGATTCCGTTTGTCTCTCCGATGCTTGCCGAATCGATCATTCAATTTACCGATACAACGGTCGTGACATCCATTGATCAAATACGTTCCGCCGCGTTGATGACGGATCAGTTGTACGAAGACCTGTTACCGTATCTCACTTTGCGGAAAAATGAATCCTCCGCCTTTACAGCATTGTTCATCCCAAGCGCCGGAGAAGTCCGTACCCGTTGGAAAGACCGATTAACTCCCTCCATCGGCAGCCGGACGGGACGATTCCTCGGGGAACGATATGCGGCATATCAAAAAATCCGGATCGGAAACGATCACAGTGCGGCGACAGTGGTGTTGGAAAAAGATTCGGGAGAACGTTTCCGCCACGGATTTGTCTCCGGCTTTGTATCATTCCACACACATTCCGTTCTGCGCGATGTTGTGATCGGCTCGTTTTCCGTCTCCACCGGTGAGGGGATGGTTTTCGGAAAAAACATTTCGGCATCGAAAGGAACGGATGCCGCAGGACAAATACGCCGTCGGGGGAGGACGGTCTCCCCGGTCGCCTCCGCCGATGAGATATCACCGTTTCGCGGATCGGTAATCCGTGCGGCTTTTTCCGGAGTGACGATCACCGGACTGTTCTCGGTGAAAAATCTTCCTGCCAGTCTCGATTCGAACGGAATGATCACCGGATTCTCCGCGAACGGTATCTATCGGACCGAAAATGATTTAAATCGCCGAAACCGGGTGAAAGAGTCGGCCGTCGGTGCGATCATCGACCTTTCAAGCGGGAAACAAAGTTTGTCGTTGTCGATGTTGAACATCCGTTACAATCGGCAATTTGCGGCGTCAGGAATGGAACGATCATTCGAACGATCGTCCGTCATTGGGAGCATTTCGGGTACAACACAGCTTCATCCTTTCTCTCTGTTTGGAGAAACGGCGACGAATGATGGAAAACAATTCAGCAGTTCCGGCGGGATACA
>CAZRWF010000030.1:0-30727 GCA_964603685.1 uncultured Chitinophagaceae bacterium | reverse complement strand
ACTAAACCGACAAAAGCGAGCATCGGGAAGTATATTGCCTCCAGAGCGAGCGAAACACAGCGCAGAGACTGCAATACGCTGATGCGGCTGTTCAAGCGGATTACTCGTCAATCACCGCGTATGTGGGGGCCGAGTATCGTTGGTTATGGTCTGTATCGGTATACGTACGACAGCGGCCGAACCGGAGAAGCACCGTTGATCGGTTTTGCCATTCGCGGCCGGCATTTGGTTATTTACATCCTTGCCGAAAGTGTCGAACAAAAAAAATTGCTCTCACGGCTCGGCAAATATTCGATGGGTAAAGTATGTCTGTATATAAAAGACCTCGCCGAAGTGGACATGGCGGTGCTGGAACAGTTGGTCCGAAATTCCATTAATGAAGTGATAAAAAAATATGGCCGCATCGACACGGCGGCCGTTCGGAAAAAGAAATAAATTTCAGCTCTTCGAGGAGTAATGATCGGTCAATCGAAATTCACGCGAATCTTTTTGGGTGTTGCGGTCGCCGCCATGATCATGGTTCCTCCCGGCTGCGGCAAAAAAGATGACGGGAAAGTGAAGATCACCATCTGGCACCAGATGCGGGTGGATGAGCGTCTGGTGTTGCAACGGCAAATCGACCGGTTTATGCAGCTGAATCCCGGCGTCCGTGTGGAACAACTGTATAAAGAGACCGAAGAACTCCGTTCGGGATTCATCGTCGCCGCCATCGCCGGTCAAGGGCCCGATCTGGTCTACGGCCCGTCCGATCAGGTGGGTCCGTTTCAAGTGATGGACATTATCCTTCCGCTCGATTCACTTTTCGAACAAGAATATCTCGACCGTCTCAATCCTAAAGGTTTATCCTATTATAAAGGACGGCTCTATCAGATCGCAGCGATCCTCGGCAATCATCTCACATTGATCTACAATAAAAAATTAGTCTCCGCACCGCCGACGACCGACGAAGAATTGATTGCATTGGGTCAATCGATCACGAAAGATACCAACGGCGACGGAAAAATCGATCAATACGGATTGGTGTGGAATTATACGGAACCGTTCTTTTTTATCCCGTTCCTCAGCGGATACGGCGGACGCGTGCTGGATGAGAACGGCGTGCCGACGCTGAACACACAGTCCATGGTGGACGGTTTGAAATTCCTTCAGGATTTGCGGGACAAACACAAGATCATTCCCCGCGAAGCCGATTATAACATCGCCGATATTCTTTTTAAGGACGGAAAAGCGGGGATGATCATCAACGGCGATTGGTCATGGTCCGGCTACGGAAAAGCGGGGATCGATTACGGCGTGGCGCCGCTGCCGAAGATCGTTTCGACGGGATTATATTGTTCGCCGATGGTGTCGCCGAAAGGATTTTCGATCAACGTCAACGTCACGGAGGAGGAAAAACGGTGGAGCGTTGCGCTCATCCGGTACTTGTTGAGTGAAGAAAATCAACTGGAGATCACCAAGGAATTGCAGTTTATGCCGACGTTGAAAGCGTTGTATCAGAATGAGTATATTAAAGGAAATGACATCCTCCGGAACTCGCAGATCCAGATCGACCAGGGAATCCCGATGCCGGTGGTTCCGGAATTGCGTGCGATCTGGGATTCCATGCGGCCGAGTTATCAAGCGGTATTGAACGGCGCCAAAACGCCCGAACAAGCGGCTCATGATATGCAGATCTCGGCGGTGCAGAAGATCAAGGAAATGTTTGAGTGACGGTGAGTGGGGGGCTGGATGGTGGATTCAGGATTCAGGATTCAGGATTCAGGATTCAGGATTCAGGATGCAGGATGCTGGATGTTAGGAGCGAGATTTCGTTTGTAATGTTTGTTTGATTATAGAAACAATTTCACATGAGTTCTTCGTTACGAAATAAGTTGTTTATCTTCTTTCTCGTCGCTCCGGCGTTCGTGATCTTGATCGGCGTGGTGGTCTACCCGTTCGTCTATAACGTGATCCTGTCGTTATCGAACATGAGTCTCACGCATATCAAGGACTGGCGGATCATCGGATTCGGTCAATATGTGAAAGTGTTTACCGAGCCGTCACAGCCCGACTTCTATGTCATTTTCATCAAGACGATCATCTGGACCGTCGTGAATCTTTTTTTCCATGTGGTGCTGGGGGTTTTTCTCGCATTGATTTTGAATCAAAAAGAGATCAAAGGGAAAGCGATTTTCCGGACGATCCTCGTGCTTCCGTGGGCGGTGCCGCAATTGATCGTGGCATTAACGTGGCGCGGTATGTTCAATTATGAATACGGCGCCATCAACAACATGCTGGCGGCCGTCGGCATTCCTGCCGTACAATGGCTGAAAGGACCGATAGAATCGTTCATCGCGGTGATTATCACGAATGTCTGGCTCGGATTTCCGTTTATGATGGTGATCGCCCTCGGTGCACTGCAAAGCATTCCGCACGACCTGTATGAAGCGGCGGACATCGACGGTGCATCGTGGTATCATAAACTGAAAAACATCACCATTCCGCTCATCAAACCGGTCATGGTCCCGGCAATTACGCTCGGTACAATCTGGACATTCAACAATCTCAACATCGTCTGGCTGGTGAGCAACGGCGGTGAACCGTCGGACAGTACGCATATTCTCGTTTCCTTCGTCTATAAGGCCGCGTTTAACTTTTACCGGTACGGGTACGGCGCGGCATTGTCGATGATCATCTTTTTTATGCTGTTGATCTTCAGTCTGGTGTTTATGCGAAAAACAAAAGCGACCGAGGCGGTCTATTAAATGAAAAACGATTCCCTCAAAACGAACATCCGTATTTTTGCGTCGTATGCCGTGCTGGTGATCTTTTGTCTCATCGCCGTTTTTCCCGTTCTGCAAGTGCTGACGATCTCTCTCCGGCCGGCCGACCGGCTGCTCTCCACGTCGCTGGAGATCATTCCGGAAAATGCTACGCTCCGGAATTATGTCGATCTCTTCACCGAACGGCCGTTTATGACCTGGATGATGAACAGCTTGTTGATCACTGGCGTGGTGACGCTGACCGGAGTTGCTCTCGCGTCGACCGCCGGGTACGGCTTTTCCCGTTTCAAATTTCTGGGGAAAAAAGCGGCGATGCAGAGCATGCTCATCACCCAAATGTTCCCCGCAACGATGCTGCTGCTGCCGATGTACATCATGCTCGTCAAACTCGGGTTGATCAATTCATATCTCGGCATCATGATCATGTATTCCGCCACCGCTTTGCCGTTCTGCATCTGGCAAATGAAAGGATATTACGACACCATTCCGGCCAGCTTGGAGGAAGCGGGTAAAATCGACGGGTGTACGCAATGGCAAACGTTTTATAAAATTATTCTTCCGCTGGCTTCGCCGGCGCTCGTCATCACGGCCCTTTTTTCCTTTATGTCGTCGTGGACCGAATATGTCGTGGCGGCACAAATCCTTCAGGATACCGATTTGTGGACGCTGCCGTTGGGGTTAAAATCATTTGAAGCAAACATGGGGACGGAATGGGGGCTCTACGGTGCGGCATCAATGATCGTCACCGTCCCGGTCGTGGTCCTCTTTTTGGTCTTGAGCCGATGGCTCGTCTCCGGTTTGACGTTGGGCGGAGTGAAAGGTTAAACATTATGAAAATGCGGACAGCACTCTCTATTCTTCTGATCGGCATGATTGCCGGCGCGATGAACGCACAGGATCGCACATTCAAACTGAGCGTCGATTATGCCAAATTCAAAGGGGACGCGGAACATGTCTACTTTGAGGTCTATTACGGTTTCGACGTTTCACTGTTGAAGTATGTGCCGGTGAACAACGCGATGCAAAGCGAAGTGATGGCGAGCGTCACGTTCAAACGGTCCAGCGACGATTCCATCGTTGCCCGGCAGGCCTGGCGAATCCCGTTCTCCGTTACCGATACCACCATGCTCAAGGACATTCGGTTGACTTCCGATCTGTTCGGATTTTATCTGAAGCCCGATCTCTATCGGATGTACATTGTGGTGAAGGACATGAACGATCCGGCCGTCATGGACAGTATCACGGCCCTCGCGGATCTGAAACCGATCCCCGTTGAAACGGTCGCGTTAAGCGACGTCGAACTGAGCACGTCCATTCATCAGATCGAAAAAGATGTCAACAACCGGTTCTATAAAAATACGTTCGAGGTGAAGCCCAATCCGTCGCGGTTGTTCGGACTTCACCAGCCGGCCCTGTTCTATTATCTGGAAGCGTACAATCTCAAGTCGAAACAATCGGAATACTACGTGACGAAGGCGATCATCACGAACGCCGTGGGGAAAGAGGTGATCAATCACGAAAAGACGAAAAAACGGGTGAACGATTCCAATGTGGAAGTGGGCATGATCAAGGTCCATTCACTCCGATCCGGCGTTTATACATTTACCTATGTTGTCTCCGATACGGTCGACCGGACGCAGACCACCGTCTCGAAAAAGTTTTTCATCTATAATCCGTCCTTGCCGAAGGATACCCTCGTGAATCCTTCCGCCGCCAATATCGATGCGACCGAATACGCCACAATGACGGAAGAGGACCTCAACAAACAATTTGAACAATCCCGATATCTTGCATCGCGCAACGAAGCGGACCAATTCAAGAAAGTCACCGGCGTCGAAGCAAAACGGAAATTGTTGTATGAATTCTGGCGGACACGCGACGAAGATCCTTCCACGGAACTCAACGAAACGAAGATCGACTATTTCCGCCGCGTGGAGACCGCCAACAACAATTATCGGACGGGGTTCCGCGAAGGATGGAAGACCGATCGCGGCCGGATCTATATTATTTACGGTGCGCCGGACGAGGTGGAACGGCATACGAACGAAGTGGATGTGAAACCGTACGAAATATGGTATTACAACTCCATTCAAGGCGGCGTGCAGTTTATTTTCGGCGACCGAACGGGATTTTCGGACTTTATCCTGCTGCACTCCACGCACCGCAACGAATTACGCGATGATCAATGGATGCGGCAACTGCAGACAAATTAACCATTGACGCGCGGTTGATCTTTTGATATATTAGAGCAGTTCTCTCACACTATTTCCTTTAATTCTATCCCGCGAGGTAGGAAAGGAGCATCGATGAAACACCGTACCCGCTTGCCCATACACCTCCGTCTCGTTCGTCCGAAGAGAAACGGAGGTTTTTTCGTATGGTGAAACAGACCATTATGGACCCGAAAGGGTTCGCCCGCACGGTCACCAGACTTTCCCACGAAATTCTCGAACGCAATAAAGGGGCCGACACCATCGGCATCGTCGGCATCCGCACCCGCGGGGACCTGTTGGCTCATCGCATCGCACGGAAAATTTCCATGATGGAAAATATCGAGGTCCCGATTGGCAGCCTGGACATTACGCTGTACCGGGACGATCTGCGCGGAAAGATCAATCAACCCCAGTTAAAAACTACCGATATTCTCTACGATATCGGTAACAAACATATTGTTCTGGTGGACGACGTGCTGTTCACCGGCAGAACGGTCCGCTCTGCCCTGAATGCGTTGATGGACCTCGGCCGGCCGGCCGGGATCCAGCTGGCGGTGTTGATCGACCGCGGTCATCGGCAGCTTCCGATAAAAGCGGATTTTGTCGGGAAAAATGTTCCGACCGCGTTCGACCAACAGATTCAAGTGCTGATGTCCGAAATGGACGGGGAAGATGCCGTAAATCTTCTCGACAGGGAAGGAGGGAACATCTGATGGGACTCTCGAGCAGACATCTGCTGCGGCTGCAGGGAATGCCGAAAGAGGATATCGTGCAGATCCTCGACACGGCGATCTCCTTCAAAGAAATTCTCAACCGTCCGATCAAAAAGGTGCCGACGCTGCAAGGGAAAACGATCGTCAACCTCTTTTTCGAAAACTCCACCCGTACGCGCACCTCGTTTGAGCTCGCGGAACGACGCTTATCCGCCGACGTGCTCAGTTTTGCCGCTGCCACATCCAGCGTGACGAAGGGAGAAACATTAAAGGACACCGCGCGCAATATCGAAGCGATGAAAATCGACATGGTCGTCGTGCGGCACAACGCGGCGGGAACGGCGGATTTTCTCTCCAAAGTGATCAACGCGAATGTCATCAATGCCGGGGACGGGCAGCACGAACATCCGACGCAGGGATTGCTGGATATGTTCTCCCTCCGGGAAAAGTTCGGATCGCTCGACGGGCTTCACGTTTGCATCGTCGGCGATATTCTGCACAGCCGGGTGGCGCGATCCAACATCTTCGGACTTCAAACGATGGGGGCGAAAGTCTCCGTATGCGGTCCTGCGACGCTGATCCCCCGGGAAATCGAATCGCTCGGAGTGACGGTGTATCATCATATCGACGACGTACTTCCGAAGGTCGATGCACTGAATGTCCTGCGGATTCAAATGGAACGGGAAGCAGGGGGATATTTTCCTTCGCTGCGTGAATTCCATCGGTTTTTCGGGGTGACCAAAGAACGATTGGAAAAAGCCGGAAAACCGATCGCGATCCTTCATCCGGGTCCGATCAACCGCGACGTGGAACTTTCCGCCGATGTGGCGGACGGTCCGCAGTCGCTCATTCTCGAACAAGTTCTGAACGGTGTCGCCGTACGTATGGCAATCCTCTACCTTCTCGGCGCGTCCGAATAACCTCAACGACAGGAAAATTGTATGGACGAAAAAATATTTTTGCGCGGCGGACGATTGATCGATCCTGCCGCCGGCATTGATACGGTCACCGATATCGTCATCACCAACGGGGTGATCGAATCGATCGCGCCGGGGATCGCACCGCCGGAGGGCACACGGGTGGTCGATCTGAAGAATTGTATCGTGGCGCCGGGATTCATCGACATACACGTTCACCTGCGCGAGCCGGGTTTTGAACACAAAGAGACGATCGAAACCGGAACATTGTCCGCCGCCGCCGGCGGTTTTACGGCGGTCTGCTGCATGCCGAACACCAATCCCGCCATCGACGACGAATCGATCGTCACATTCATCACCACACAGGGGAAAAAAGCGCATGACGGAATCGTGGATGTGTATCCCATCGCATCGGTGAGCAAGGCGCGAGAGGGAAAAACGCTTTCTCCCATTGCCGAACTGGTGCAAGCCGGTGCGG
Source organism: uncultured Chitinophagaceae bacterium (assembly GCA_964603685.1). Lineage (GTDB taxonomy): Bacteria > Bacteroidota > Ignavibacteria > UBA10030 > UBA8401 > UBA8401. The sequence goes on along the minus strand of CAZRWF010000030.1, from coordinate 23,644 downwards.
TCGGTTTAAGTGACGACGGTGCACCGGTGTTCGACGCCAAACTGATGCGTCGTGCCCTCGAATATGCGAATATGTACGGGGTCCCGGTGATGCAGCATTGCGAAATTCCGGAATTGGCGCACGGCGGCGTGATGAACGAAGGCCGGGTATCGACGGAGCTGGGACTGCCCGGCATTCCCGGCGTAGCTGAAGAAATCATGATCGCCCGGGACTTGCTGCTCGCGGAATATACCGGCAGCCGATATCACGTCTGCCACATGAGCACCGCTGCGGCGGTCGATCTTGTCCGGCAAGGGAAAAAGAAAGGGATTGCCGTTACCTGCGAAGTGACGCCGCATCATTTTTCGGTGACCGAAGAGATCGTCCGGTCGTACGACACAAACACTAAAATGAATCCGCCGCTCCGCACGCAAAAGGATGTCGATGCGATCAAGGCGGGGTTACAGGACGGAACGATCGACGTCATCGCCACCGATCATGCACCGCACTCATTGGATGAAAAGGAAGTGGACTATATCCAAGCGCCGTTCGGCATCGTCGGACTCGAAACTGCCATCGGATTGACGATTACCGAACTGGTCGAGCCAAAATTCCTCACCATGAATCAAATGGTCGAAAAGTTTTCCACCAACCCCCGGCGCATCATCGGCAAACCGATCCGTGTTGCGGTCGGCGAAACGGCCAATGTGACACTGTTTGATCCCACCGTCGAATGGACAGTCCGTACGTCGGCATTCAAGTCCAAATCAAAAAATTCCCCTTTTGACGGACGAACGCTCCGGGGCAAAGCGGTCGGTATTGTGAACCACGGAAAGTTGATGTTGAACCGATGACCGTCGTCCGCTCCACACTTTTCTCCCGATTTTCGTCCCTCCTCTTCGGCATGAGTACGACCGACGGCGGTGTCAGCAACGGAACGTTCGGAATGAATCTCAGTTTTAATGTCGGAGACGATCCGGAACGGGTGAGGGAGAATCGCCGGCGTTTTTTTGGTCACCTCGGTATCAGTGAATCCGCCGTCGCCTTCACCCGGCAGGAGCACACGACGAATGTGCGGGAAGTTGCGGCGCCGGGCATTTATCCCGAAAGCGACGGATTAATGACTGCGACGGCCGGCGTATTCCTTGCCGTCAGCAGCGCAGATTGTACGCCGGTGATGTTGTACGACCGGCGGTTGCAGATCGTCGCCGGTGTGCATGCCGGTTGGCGCGGTACCGCCGGCCGCATCACCGGGCAAACGGTCCGGCAGTTGCATCGGTCGTTCGGAACGGCGCCGGAAGACATCGTTGCTTTCATCGGACCGTCGGCCGGAGTGTGTTGTTACGAGGTCGGAGTCGATGTCGCGGCACAATTTCCGCAGGAGTGTACGGTTCCTCACGCAAACGGGAAATTTCTACTCGATGTAAAAAAGGCGAATGTGCTTCAACTCCTTGAAAATGGCGTGCAAAATTCCAATATTGAGACCCATCCGGACTGTTCCATTCATGACAGTCGGTACCATTCGTTCCGGCGAGACGGAAAAGGTTCGGGAAGAATGTTCGCCGTCATCGGGTTATTAACGTAAAAGGAAGTTTCCATGTGTGGAATTGTCGGATATATCGGCAGTAAAAATGCATTACCCATGTTGATCGACGGGCTGAAGCGTCTCGAATACCGCGGATATGATTCCTCCGGTGTAGCGATCTTAAAAAACTCCGCGTTGTTGGTGCAGAAGAAAGTGGGGAAGGTATCCGAATTGGAGAAAGCGGCACCCTCGAAACAATACGAAGGGAACATCGGGATCGGTCATACCCGGTGGGCCACCCACGGCGAACCGTCCGACATCAATTCCCATCCCCATACAAGCAACGACGGCACCATTTCGATGATCCACAACGGCATCATCGAGAACTATCAGGCGATCAAAACCAAACTCGAAAAATTAGGGTACCGATTTGTTTCCGCCACCGATACCGAAGCGCTGGTGCATTTGATCCAGGAAATGAAAAAAGTTTCCGGCGATCTCGAAACGGCGGTCCGGCTCGCGCTCCGTCAGGTGGAAGGAACGTACGGCATCGCCGTTGTGTCATCGCAGGAAGCCGACAAGATTATCGTTGCCCGGAAGGGGAGCCCCCTCATCATCGGTGTAGGAGAAAACGAACATTTTGTCGCGTCCGATGCGGCAGCGATCATTCCGTATACGCGCCAGGTGGTGTATCTGGAGGATGGTGAAATCGCCGTCTTGACCGCGGGGGGATTTGAGACGAAGACGATCGACAATGTGGAAAAGATCAAACAGATCCATGAAGTGACCTTTGATGTGGAGGAGATCGAAAAAGGGGGCTTCGATCATTTTATGCTCAAAGAAATCATGGAACAACCTGAAACGATTCGGAATTCCATGCGCGGCAGAGTGCTGATGAAAGAAGCGAATGCCAAATTGAGCGGATTAAATGATGTGATGCTTCTTCTCGAAAACGCACAACGGATCATCATCACCGCTTGCGGAACGTCCTGGCATGCCGGTTTGGTGGGCGAATACATGCTGGAACAGTATGCGAAAGTCCCGGTCGAAGTCGAATATGCATCCGAATTCCGGTACCGGAATCCGATTATTAAACCGACCGATGTGTTGTTTCTGATCAGTCAAAGCGGTGAAACGGCCGATACATTGGCCGCTCTTCGCGAAGCAAAGAGAAAGGGAGCATCGGTCCTCGGTGTCTGTAATGTCGTGGGCAGCACGATCGCGCGCGAAAGCCAGGGGGGCGTGTACATTCATGCCGGACCGGAAATCGGCGTTGCTTCCACCAAAGCATTTACGTCGCAGCTGGTCGTGCTCTCGCTCATCACATTGTTGATTGCACGTCAACGGAACACGATCTCCGAAGAAACGGCCCGATCGGTCTGTAAGGAACTTCTGGACCTTCCGAACAAGATTCAGGAGATCCTGAAGGAAACCACACATATCGAAACGATCGCGGAAGAATTTAAGGATGCAAGCAACTTTTTGTATCTCGGCCGCGGATTGAACTTCCCGGTGGCGCTGGAGGGAGCATTAAAATTGAAAGAGATTTCCTATATCCATGCCGAAGGATACCCCGCCGCGGAAATGAAACACGGACCGATCGCACTGATCGACCAGAACATGCCAGTGGTCGTCATTGCGCCGAAGGACGGTACGTACGACAAGATCCTGTCCAACATCCAGGAAGTGAAAGCGCGGAAAGGGCGCGTGATCGCCATTGCGAACGATGACGATCCGCAGATCACCTCGCTGGCGGACCATGTGATCAAAGTGCCGCAAACGATCGACATGCTCTCGCCGATCATCAACGTGATCCCGCTGCAGTTGCTGGCATACCATATTGCCGTAAAACGGGGTTGCAACGTGGATCAGCCGCGGAATCTCGCCAAAAGCGTTACCGTGGAATGAGTTGTAACAACGGGTAAAACTTTGTATTTTTACCTCGTTATCGTTTAATCATCATTAAGGGACAACATCGTGGCAACAGATTATCGGTTCAAAAACACAGATTGGGCATTGATTCTCGGTGCATCGAGCGGTTTCGGCGGAGCAACGGCGGTAGAGTTGGCCCGTCACGGCATGAATATCTGCGGAGTACATTTTGACCGCGCCGCAACCATTCCCAATGCGGAAAAAGTGAAAGCCGATTGCGAATCGCACGGTGTCAAAGCGATCTTCTTTAATGTGAATGCCTCCGATGCCGAAAAACGGAGCGAAGTGGTCGGTTCCCTGAAAAATGCCATGACATCTCCCGACGCACAAGTGAAAGTGCTGATGCACTCCCTGGCGTTCGGTTCGCTCAAGCCGTTCGTTTCGAAAGATCCCAAAAATCAGCTGACACAGGCGCAAATCGAAATGACCATGGATGTGATGGCGAATGCCCTGGTGTACTGGACGCAAGCGGCCTTCAACCACGGTTTGTTAAAGAACGGAAGCCGCATCTATACCATGACCAGTTCCGGCGGACACACGCAATTTCCGGATTACGGTGCCGTTTCGGCAGCAAAAGCGGCCTCGGAATCATATATCCGCCAATTGGCGCTGGAGCTCGGACCCTACGGCATTACCGCCAATGCGATTATGGCCGGCGTAACCGAAACGGCGGCTTTGGCGAAAATCCCCGGTGCAAAAAAAATGATCGATCTGGCAAAATCAAAAAATCCATCCATGAAATTGACCACGCCGGAAGCAGTGGCAAAAGCGATTTCGCTGTTGTCCCATGAAGATGCCTTTTTCATCTCAGGAAATACCATCGGCGTCGACGGCGGCGAAGATATCGTGGAATTTGTCGGCGACCCGCAATAACAAGAGATCAACGGAACATAAACATCATGTAATACCGCCGTGCTCCGGCGGTATTCTTTTTTATGGAAGATATTGTCATCAATCGTTGGACCATCCTTCCCGCCTCCGGCATCGAGGTAAAGTTTTCCCGCAGCGGCGGTAAAGGGGGACAAAACGTCAACAAAGTATCGACAAAAGTGGAATTGATCGCCGATCTCCGCGCCGTCCGGGCTTCCGATGCGGACCGGCGGCGGCTGTTCGCCGTTTTGCAGCACCGGCTCGATGTGAACGGGATGCTGCATGTGGTGTCGCAGGAATCGCGCAGTCAATGGAAAAACAGGGAGACCGCCGTGGAAAAACTGACGGCAATCCTGCAGAAGGCGCTGGTGGAAGAAAAAACGAGACGGGCAACGAAACCGACCCGGAGCTCTCAGCACGTGCGTGTCGAACGGAAAAAGAAACACAGCGTCCGCAAACAACAACGCCGGAAAACCATCGCCGCGGAAGAGTAACGCCGGCCTCCGCACTTCCGCTGCACGCAATCTTTTCGTATATTGTTCCGGTTATGGAAAAAGCATATGTTCGTTCCCTCTTTGACAAAATCGCCTATCGATACGACCTGCTCAATCATCTGTTGAGCGGCGGCGTGGATCTGTACTGGCGCCGGGCGGCGATCCAGCATCTTTTTGCCGTACAACCCCAACGTATTTTGGATGTGGCCACCGGGACGGCGGATTTCGCCATTGCCGCCTTGCGCGTGCAACCGGCTGAGGTGATCGGCGTCGATATTTCCGAACCGATGTTGAATGTCGGACGGAAGAAGATCGCGCAGCGCCGGCTCTCGGAGAAGATCCGTTTGTTCAGCGGTGAAGCGGAAAATCTTGCGTTTGACTCCGGTTCGTTCGACGCCGCCATCGTGGCGTTCGGCGCCAGGAACTTCGAACATCTGGATAAAGGACTGTCGGAGATGTTCCGCGTACTGCGCACAGGGGGAAAGATCGTCGTGTTGGAATTTTCCAAGCCGCGCCTGTTTCCGTTCAAACAACTGTATTTTTTTTACTTCCGGTTTGTGCTGCCGTTTGTCGGACGATTGATCTCAAAAGACAAAGAAGCATATCAATACCTTCCCGATACCGTCATGAAATTTCCGGAAGGGGAAGATTTTCGGAAACGGCTCTCCGCCGCCGGTTTTTCCGACATCCGTGAACAGCGGCTCACATTCGGAATCGCGACGGTGTATACGGGAATGCGGTGAGGGGCAGGGTGCAGGATTCAGGATGCAGGATTCAGGAGGCAGGATATAGGTTTCAAGATGCAGATTAGTAGGTCGGAGATACGTGCAAATGTAAGAATGGTGTGGAATCAAAAAAGAACTGTGTAAAAAGAAGAAATTGTTGGTTTTGTTTAAAAGTATACAGATTCATGGTCACCGAACGAGTGGCCTCAACACTATCATTTTATGATGAAGGAATGGAATGACTGAACGTGTAATTAAAGTGGGACACAGTCCCGATCCGGACGATGCATTTATGTTTTACGGTCTGGCCAGCGAAAAAGTGAAGCTGGACGGGATCAAGATTGAACATATGTTGGAAGATATTCAATCCCTGAACGAACGGGCAATGAAAGGAGAGCTGGAAGTAACGGCGATTTCGGCTCACACATTCCCGTATGTGGCGGATAAATATTGGATCATGGTGACTGGCGCGAGTATGGGGGAAGGGTACGGCCCCGTGATCGTTTCAAAAAAATACAAAACATTGGAGGAACTGAAGGGAAAACGGGTCGCCACACCGGGCAAACAGACGACGGCGACGTTATTGTTTAAAATTTTTACCGACGGTATTGAGAATGTCGACATTCCGTTTGATCAGATTATGGACCGGGTCAACAGCGGCGAATTTGATGCCGGGTTGCTGATCCATGAAGGGCAATTGACGTATCACGCCGAAGGGTTCAACAAAATACTCGATTTTGGAGAATTTTGGGAGAAAAAAACGAACGGATTGCCGCTGCCGCTCGGATTGGATGTTGTCCGGAAAGATCTCGGAGAAGTTATGGCGAAAAAACTTTCCCGCGGACTCAAAGAAAGTATCCATTACGGTTATACCCATCAAAGCGAATCTGTTCCGTACGCCATGAAATGGGGGCGCGGTATCGACTATACGTTGGGAGAAAAATTTGTGAAAATGTATGTGAGCGAATTGACGATTGACATGGGAGAGAAAGGGAAACAGGCGTTGGAATTGCTCTTCCGGCTTGGTCAAGAAAAAGGTTTGATCCCGAACGTTCCGGAAATCGTTCTCTATTAAAAAATCTGGTTGATCGGTATCGATCAATGCCCAAAGTCAATGCCCCGAAGGACCATTCGGGGCATTGCTGTTTTAATGACCGGTCGTTTCGGTTTCCGATCTGACGGATTCATAGATTCCCTCACTCTGTTCTATGATCTTTTGAAGGAACAGACCGCTGACGGAACCGAGAACGATACCGCTGCCGAGGATCAGCGAGAGATTGATGATAAAAAGTGCAAGATTGTGGTGGATAAATAGTTTGATGGTATCCATACTCAACACCGCAGCACCGGCCGCAATCCAACTCACGACGGAGCCGGCAATCCATAATAACGCATAATTCGTCCGGGCTCGCAACAACCGGTATTGCAAATAACCGGTGACCGAAGATCCTGCCACGATGCACAGCGGCAGAGAATATCCTCCGACCGGGTTGTACATCGCCAGAGAAACGATATCGAAGCATAAAAAGGGGATTCCCATCCCCGCCGCGGAAGCCAGCCGCCAACCATTCCCAATCGGCTCGAATTGGTCAATGATCGACGATTGTTTCCACCCGACAGCGGAACCCATCGCGAGTCCGATAAAAAACTGCAATTGTTCGATTCCGATCGTATCAAAAACAACGGCGATCAATAATATTCCCACAATACCGAGAATCCATCCAAAGGAGGTTGCGATGATCCAACGGCGAAGGGGAAATTCTTTACGTGACATAGAATTCCTGAACATTCGGTGAAGCAAAAAAATACAAATTCGCCCGAAGAGGCTCAAACAATTTGTTTCTGCACGTTCCAATTAATGAGAAAAATGCTCAGCCTCATCCCAAATATGCAAAAGAAGGGAGGAAAATCGGCGTAAAAACTCTGTAATCCACTTTCGTTTTTGGCATTAAACTTGCCGATACATTGAAGGATATGGAGAAAATATCACCGATTTCTGACATACGATCGGTGTGCTACCATTGCGGTGATACGGTCCGCGGGGAACGGGTAGTGCACGACGAAAAAGTGTTTTGTTGTTCCGGGTGTAAAGTAGTGTATGAGATCCTGCAGCAGAACGATCTCTGTCACTATTATGCTTTGGAACAGTCTCCGGGTATTTCGCCCTCGGCCGTTGTCTCTTCCCGGTTCGCCTATTTGGACGATGCTACCGTCGTGGCACAACTGCTCGACTATTCCGATGATGTTCATTCCACCGTTGTATTGACCCTTCCGACGATCCACTGCAGTTCCTGTATTTGGCTGTTGGAACAGTTGTACAAACTCGATGCCGGGATTGTGTCGTCCCGTGTCGACTTCTTAAAGAAGTCCCTTTCGGTAAAATTCCTGAACAATAAAACCTCCTTACAACGGATCGTGATACTGCTTTCGTCGATCGGGTACGAACCGGAGTTGCGTCTTGATGCCTCCGATAAAAAGCGGGAAAGCGACCGGACGCGGAAATTGTATTACAAGATCGGCGTTGCCGGATTTTGTTTCGGGAATTCAATGCTCTTCAGTTTTCCGGAGTATCTCGGGTATGATGCATCCGAAGAATTGCTCCGCTCGGTGTTTTCCTACCTGAACCTGTTGCTTGGCATCCCTGTCTTTTTCTATTGCGGCGCCGATTATTTTACATCAGCAGTGGGCGGCCTCCGCAAGAAGATCATCAACATCGATGTGCCGATTGCGCTCGGGATCCTTCTTCTTTTTGGTAGGAGCGTTTATGAGATCACTGCCGGCGTCGGACCAGGATTCATCGATTCCTTGTGCGGACTTCTCTTCTTTTTGTTGTTGGGAAGGATCTTTCAAAGCAAAACGTACGATCGACTGAATTTCGAACGGAATTATACATCATACTTTCCGCTTTCCGTAACAGTCCGCCGGAACGGGGAAGAATCCACGATCCCGCTGTCGTCACTGCAGCGGGGGAACAGGATCGTCATACGACACGGAGAGATCATACCCGCCGATGCGATGCTGCTGCAGGGGAGCGCAGCAATCGACTATTCTTTTGTCACCGGCGAGTCCGCGCCGGTGGAAAAAGTGCTCGGCGAAATGATCTATGCCGGCGGACGGCAACAGGGGGGGAAGATCGAACTGGAGGTGATGAAAGAGGTCTCGCAGAGTTATTTGACGCAGTTGTGGAACAACTATTCCGCTTCCACCCGGGAAGAAGGACGATTGGTCCAACTCTCCAACACGGTCAGCAAATATTTCACCGTCGTTGTGTTGTTCGTTTCCATCGGTGTGTTGTTCTATTGGCTCCCAAAAGATGTCACCACCGCAATTAATGCGTTCACCGGCATATTGATTGTGGCATGTCCATGCGCCCTGGCGATCGCGATCCCTTTCACATTCGGAACGGCCCTTCGGATCTTCGGGCGGAATCACATTTACCTGAAAAACACCGCCGTTATCGAGTCGATGGCAAAGATCGATACCCTGGTGTTCGACAAAACGGGCACCATCACCTATCCGCACCGTTCCTCGGTGGAATTTGTCGGCACCCCCTTAACGGAAAAGGAACAACGCGATCTGTCGTCTCTCGTTTCGAATTCCATTCACCCCGTCAGCCGATTAATCGCCTCCTGTCTGCCCGAAGGACGGTATCCTGTCGAACAGTTCGAAGAACAGATCGGACAAGGGATTTCCGGAATCGTTCAGGGGACGTTTTATCGGTTTGGAACGAGAACATATGCCGGTTCTGACGGTTCCGATCCAACTACGGTCAACGAAACCCGGTCGTACCTTTCCGTGGACGGTTTGGTAAAAGGATACTTTTCCGTCAAAAATCTGTACCGCGAAGGGCTGGGCGAAATGATCGAAACATTGAAAAACCGGTACTCGCTTGCCGTCATTTCCGGCGATAATGATTCGGAACGGCTCCGTCTGCAACAGATATTTCCTTCCGGCACGACGATGCGATTTCAACAAACGCCGACGGAGAAACGGGATTTCGTTCGATCGCAGCAATCCACGGGGGCGCGTGTGATGATGTTCGGAGATGGATTAAACGATGCCGGTGCGCTTTTGCACAGTGATCTGGGAGTAGCGGTGACGGAAGATATCACGCATTTTTCTCCGGCATCCGATGCCATCCTGCAAGCGGATAAGATAACGCTGCTGCCGACGGTGCTTCGGTTCGCTGCCACGAGCATGCGGATTGTCATCGCCAGTTTCGTGATGGCGTTCCTTTATAATGTGGTCGGCATCTATTTTGCGCTTCAGGGTCAATTGACTCCGATTCTGGCGGCGATCCTAATGCCCGCAAGTTCCATCACGATCGTGGTGTTTACGACCGTCGCCACACAAGCGGCGGCAAAACGTCGCGGTTTATTATAACCCGTTATCGGGAAAATCAAAAAAGGGAAGATCCATGTCCGTCATTACCATACTCATCCTGTGCAGCTTCATGATTGCATCGGGTTTTTTAATCGCATTTTTGTGGTCGGTCCGCACAGGACAATATGAGGATAAATACACCCCCTCCGTTCGAATGTTGTTCGACGATGGTACGGAAAACAAATCCACGGGCGGCCCGCCACCGGAGCACCGGCCGGATCGATAATCTTATCACATCAATACAATCGGAGCAGTAATGGAAATCCAAAAGTTTCACTATGACAATACGATCGTCCGGAATTTCGGAATCGCCTCGGTCGTTTTTGCCGTCGTCGGCATGCTCGTGGGTGTTCTGATCGCCTCACAGCTCTTTTCGCCCGCCATGAACGCCAATCTGCAATACATGACGTACGGCCGTATCCGGCCGCTGCATACGAATGCGATCATCTTCGCGTTTGTCGGCAATGCGATCTTCATGGGGATCTATTATTCGCTGCAGCGTCTCTGCAAAACGAGGATGTTCAGCGACACCCTGAGCAAGATCCATTTCTGGGGATGGCAGGCGATTATTGTTGCCGCCGCCGTCACACTGCCGCTCGGCATCACCACCAGCAAGGAATATGCGGAACTGGAATGGCCGATTGATATTGCCATCACGCTTGTGTGGGTCGTATTTGCGATCAACTTTTTCGGGACCATCATTAAACGACGCGAACGGCATATGTATGTGGCGATCTGGTTTTACATTGCCACAATTGTCACCGTGGCGGTGCTCCACATCGTCAACTCTCTTGAAGTGCCGGTGTCCTTCCTGAAAAGTTATTCACTCTACGCCGGAGTGCAAGATGCGTTGGTGCAATGGTGGTACGGCCACAACGCGGTAGCATTTTTCCTAACCACACCGTATCTCGGTTTGATGTATTATTTTCTGCCGAAAGCCGCAAACCGTCCCGTTTATTCCTACCGACTGTCGATCGTTCATTTTTGGTCGCTCATTTTCATCTACATCTGGGCGGGACCGCACCATTTGCTTTACACGGCACTGCCGGATTGGGCGCAATCGCTCGGGGTGGTCTTTTCGATCATGCTCATCGCCCCCTCCTGGGGAGGGATGATCAACGGCTTGTTGACGCTCCGCGGTGCATGGGACAAAGTACGCGAGGAGCCGGTGTTGAAGTTTATGGTGGTCGGCGTGACGGCCTACGGCATGGCGACGTTTGAAGGGCCGATGCTCTCGCTGAAAAATGTGAATGCCATTGCGCATTATACCGACTGGATCGTTTCGCACGTTCATGTCGGGGCGCTAGGATGGAACGGATTTATGACGTTCGGCATTTTGTATTGGCTTGTTCCCAAATTATACCGGACCGGCCTGTATTCGAAAAAACTGGCGAGTTTCCATTTTTGGATCGGAACGCTCGGGATCGTCTTTTACGCCTCCTCGATGTACGTGGCGGGATTGACACAATCGCTGATGTGGAAAGAATTTAACGCGATGGGAGTTCTCCAATATCCCAACTTTCTCGAAACAACGTTGCAGATTATTCCGCTCCACATTATCCGGGCGATCGGGGGTGCGCTCTATCTCACCGGAGCGCTGGTGATGGTCTACAATCTCGGAAAAACGATGACAGCGGGATCTTTCCTTGCCAACGAAGCAGCGGAAGCCCCTCCGCTGGCGGCCGAAGAACAATCCCACAACGAAAGCAAACACCGTTGGCTGGAAAAGAAACCGATACAATTTGCGCTCCTCTCGACCATTGCGATCCTGATCGGCGGGATGATCGAAATGATCCCGACGTTTCTCGTGAAGTCCAACATTCCCACCATCGAAAGTGTCCGGCCGTATACCCCGCTCGAACTGCAGGGACGTGACCTCTACATCCGCGAAGGATGTAACAATTGTCATTCACAGATGATCCGTCCGTTCCGTTCCGAAACGGAGCGGTACGGCGAATATTCCAAGGCGGGGGAGTACGTGTACGACCATCCGTTCCTCTGGGGGTCGCGCCGGACCGGACCGGATCTGCACCGGGTCGGAGGGAAATATCCGAACCTCTGGCATTATCTGCATATGGATAATCCGCGGACGATGTCGCCGGGATCGACCATGCCGGCGTACGGCTGGATGCTGACGCAGGAGTTGGATACATCCACGACCGCAGCGAAAATCCGGGCTTTGCAGAAACTCGGTGTGCCGTATCCGAAAGGATTCGATCAGGCGGCAAACGAACAATTGATGATCCAGGCCGATTCGATCGCCGCGGATCTTATGCGAAACAAAGTTCCTGCCGAAGCCAATAAAGAGATCATTGCGTTGATTGCGTATTTGCAGCGGCTGGGAACAGATATCAAAAAGTCTTCCGGAAAGTGAGCGAATAATGTTATCCCAATATATTTCCGCCATCGAAGGGATCTCGGCCTATCCGATCTTTTCATTGTTCATCTTTATTCCATTTTTTGTCGGAGTGACCGTATGGGTGTTCCGGCTGGACAAACAGTTCATATCTCACATGATGAATCTGCCGCTCGACGAAACATCCGAGAGCGGCGAAGAGAGGAAAAAAACCGTATGACAACGACCGCATTCCTTTTCCGGTTATCATTGGGCACGGCCGTGATTTTCCTGCCGCTCCGTGCGCAAACCGCCGATCCCGCCGGTGATATCGGCCTGATCTTCACCGTTTCGTTCATGATATTCGTTATCGCCACGTTGATGTACATCATCGGCGTTATGAATGCCAATATCGATCCTATTACGGCCGCCTATGTTCGATTTAAAAATTACGTGATCCCGCCCCCCGGTGAAACAGCGGCGGATGTCGGTCATGTCTATGACGATATCCGGGAGTTGGACAACAGGATACCGCCGTGGTTCAATTACCTGTTCGCATTAACGGTCGTGTTCGCCTTTTTTTATATGCTCGATTATCATGTTCTTCGGATTTCCCGATTGCAGGCGGATGAATACGCGGAGGAAATCGCCGTGGCGGACATGCAAAAAAAGATCATGCTCGCCTCCGGCGGGACGATCAATGAAAATGCATTGGTTGCACTGACCGATGCGGAATCGATCACCGAGGGGAAGGAGAATTTCCAAAAATTCTGCGTTTCGTGCCACGGCCCGCAGGGCGGAGGGTTGGTCGGTCCGAATTTGACCGACGAATATTGGATTCACGGAGGCGGTATCAAAAACATTTATACGACGATCAAAAAAGGTGTTCCTGCCAAAGGGATGATCAGCTGGGAATTGGTCTTTTCGCAAAAACAGATGCAAAACCTCGGCAGTTACATCCTTACGTTGCACGGGAGTAATCCGGTCGGCGGAAAAGCTCCGGAAGGAGCACGGTGGACCGAACCCGCGGCGCCGGCAGATTCGACAAACAACCACCGAACGATGTAACGGTTTCCCGGGAAAGAGATTGTAATGCAGACAGCAGAAACGGAAGGATCGTTCCGGGATTCCCTCGGGATCGTGGAACGGAGCGGAAAGCGGAAGTGGATTTATCCGAAAGAACCGAAAGGGAGGTTTACCGCTGCGCGGAATGTTTTCAGCGGACTGCTCCTCGTGATTCTGTTCGGAACTCCCTTCCTTTCGTATGACAGCCATCCGGTGATGCTGTTTGATATCATCGCCAGAAAATTCATCGTGTTCGGCGTGATCTTCGGTCCGCACGATTTTTATCTGTTGGGACTGGCGATGATTACCGCGATCGTCTTTATCCTCCTGTTCACGGCGGTGTTCGGACGCCTGTTCTGCGGCTGGGTCTGTCCACAGACGGTCTTTATGGAGTCCGTCTTCCGGAAGATCGACTATTGGATCGAAGGTGACCATCGGGCGCAGCGGAAACTGGACGCTTCCGAGTGGAACGGCGAAAAACTGTTGAGGAAGGGGGTAAAATATTTCCTGTATTTTGTCATTTCGTTTCTCACCGCCAACATGCTGTTGGCGTGGATTATCGGCGTCGAACAATTACACACGATCGTTACCGATCCGGTGAGCGAACATCTCGGCGGATTTATTGCGATGATGCTGTTCACCGGTCTCTTTTATTTTATTTTCATCTGGTTTCGCGAACAGGCGTGCATTCTTGTTTGTCCGTACGGCCGCCTGCAAGGGGTATTACTCGACCCGAATTCCATCGTGATCGCCTACGACAATCTCCGCGGCGAACCGCGGGGAAAGATCAAAAGGAATGAAGTACGGACGAACGGCGATTGTATCGATTGTAACGAATGTGTCGTCGTCTGCCCGACCGGGATCGACATCCGGAACGGCACGCAGTTGGAATGCGTCAACTGCACCGCCTGCATCGATGCGTGCGATGCCGTCATGACAAAAATCAAAAAACCGAAAGGGTTAATCCGGTACGATTCGCTCAACGGCATCAACGCCGGCGTGCGCACAATCGTCACTCCGCGGGTGATCGGATATTCCGCCGTTCAGGTGATGTTGCTCGCGGCGTTGAGCTTTTTCCTCTTCACCCGGTCGGAGATCGACGTGACGATCCTGAGAACACCCGGGATGTTCTATCAGGAGCAAACGGACAGTATGGTCAGCAACGTATACGACATGAAGATTGTGAACAAAACATTCGATCCCAAAGAGGTGACTGTCACGTTGGCCGGGGCTGTGGGTGAGATCCGGTTGCTGGGGGAGGTTTCCGAGATACCGGCGCAGGAATCGGCGATGACAAAAATGTTCGTCCTGTTGGACAAACGCTCGATCAGAACAATGAGCACGCCGCTGGAGTTTATCGTTACTTCGGGCGGAACGGAAATCGGGAGAATATCGTCGACCTTCCTGGGCCCGGTCGAACGTGCAATTCCATAGAGGAGAATCAATGAAGATAACAGGCACAATGAACTGGGGACGTTGGATCGCGCTCAGTTTTGTCGCATTTGCGGCAGGGACGATCGCCATGGTGTTTATTTCGATGAACACCCGCGTAGATCTCGTCACGGAAGATTATTATGATCAGGAGTTGAAGTACCAACAGCATATCCGTTTGGTGAACAACACCCGGTCATTGGGAAAAGATATCTCGCTGACACAGGAAAATGGAATGGTGAAGCTCAACTATCCGTCCGTCGGCGGCCACAAGGATTATTCCGGAACGATCCGGTTCTTCCGGCCGTCGGACAAGCGGGGAGACTTTTCGGCGGAGGTGGTAGCCGATTCATCCTACGCTCAATATATACCGGTCTCTTCGGTGGAGCGGGGTTATTGGCGTGCAAAAATATTCTGGAACGTCGGTGTGGAACACTATTATTCCGAATTTCCGGTCATCATTCGATAACGTATGGACATTATCGCGGCATTGTCATTAGGAATTTTGGGCAGCGTGCATTGCATCGGCATGTGCGGACCGTTAATGCTCGCTCTACCGTCTGCTTCGGCCGGCCGGGGTCGTTATGTTGCAGGCCGTTTAATCTATTTCTTCGGGAAAGCGATAACGTACGGAATACTGGGAGCGGTAGCCGGATCGGTGGGGAAGGGACTGCTGATGACGTTACAACAAGATATTTCGATCATCATCGGTGCGACGATGCTTTTGTCCGTAGTGCTTCCGCTGAGCGTTCGATCGGCGCTGTCACACTATTCGCCGCTGCGATCACTTCATTCGGCAGTAAAAAACAAATTTTCACTGTTGCTGCAACAACGCGGAAACGGGGCCATGCTGGGAATGGGAATGTTGAACGGAGTGCTGCCGTGCGGATTAGTGTATACGGCATTGGTCGGTGCGACTCTGACGGCGGAACCGTTCCGGAGCGGCGTCGTCATGTTCTTTTTCGGACTCGGCACCATTCCGGCGTTGTTCGCTGTTGCGTGGACGGGTCGACTGATGACCCTGCGATTTCGTTCCCTGTTTTCCCGTGCGGTGCCGGTGGTGACCGCGATCGTCGCCGTCATTCTGATTCTTCGCGGACTAAACCTCGGGATCCCCATGATCAGTCCCAAAGTGTCGGAGCCGGTTCGGCACGAGACCACCGTGGACTGCTGCTCCGAACACTGATCAGCGCGAAACGTAGTCCATCAGCGATTTGATCTCTTCGTTCTTCTCTTCCAGGATAAATTTAATCACATCTCCGATCGAAATGAGTCCGACCAAGGTGTCTCCGGTAAAGATCGGTAGATGCCGGATCTTCTTCTCCGTCATCGTCGTCATGATCTTCTCTATGTCATCCGTTTCCGTCGCCGTGAACAATTGAGCGCGCGGTGTCATGATCTCCGCGGCCGTGGTGCGGGACGGATCTTTTTTGACGCTCATACAACGATGAACGACATCCCGTTCCGAAATCACTCCGGCAACAGCACCGCCGGCATTGGTGACGACGAGAAATCCGATCTTATTCGCGGCAAGTTCACCGACGACCTGTTCGACCGTGGAATGGTCCGGCACGGAAAAAAGTTTTCTTCCTTTGGAATCGAGAATATCTTTGACCTTCATCGGAAACCTCCCGGAAATGTGAAAAGAACCTTGCGCTAATGTAGAAAAGCAGCAAACGGAAGTCAAGCGGCGGGTAACGGCGCGTCCGGATATTCCTTCGGCTTCACCGGATACTGGGGTCCTCGATCGATTCACCGTCGGAAGGGTCTCGGCGGAACGGGTGGATCATCTGACGGAAAAATCCTTTCGGAAAACGGGCATCATTCAACCCTGTCCGTTCCGGCCACCGGTTTCCGATCGGAAAATACGTGCCAAACAGCATGTCGATAAAGGGAAAATGGATCGCAAAATTTTTATCGTAGGCGGCACGGTCATCCGCATGGTGCCAATGGTGGTACTGCGGCGTAACGACGATATACTTCAACCAGCCGAAATTGATCCGGGTATTGGCATGAGCGAAGACCGCTTGCAGTGAAACGATCACGATGTAGGCAGCGAAGACGGGATAGCTGAATCCGCACACATATAACGGCAGGTAGGAGAACGACCGCACGCCGATGATGTCCACAAGATGAAGCCGCGAACCGGCGAGCCAGTCGATGTTCCGGATGGAATGGTGTACGGCATGGAATCTCCATAAAAACGGAATCGCATGAAAAGTCCGATGGGCGGCATATTGGAACAGGTCGGAGATGAAGAGAGCGAGAATCAGCTGAAGAAAAAACGGAATGGATTGAACGAACGTATGGATCTCCGACAATCCGAGATCGCGAAAAAGGAGAACGGACGGAAGCTGAATCAGCACGCCGATTGATTGGACGAACAGGTGGCCGAAGATAAAATAGACCAGATCGGTCTTCCATTCCGAGTGGAACTTCGATTGCTCCGGCCGCTGCGGCAGAAACAATTCGATCGGTATAAAAATGATCACCGAAACGAGAATGTCAATCAGCAGCCAATCCAATCCGATCGATACCGGCGAGTCGCCGACAACCACGCTCTCCGGCAGCAGGGACCCAAGCAGGACCGACACCGCATTCAACAGGATCGAGATCAATCCCGCCGTGGTTCGTTTGTTCAACAAAAATCCGGTCAAAGCAAAGAGGAACGAGACCGCCACGCATCCGAGGACGATCCACTTCAACGTCCGGAGGTCGTAGAATTTCCGGAAATCTTCCGTGGTGAGATATTCCGGAAAATATGCGCACAATACGGCGCCGAACGAGACGATCGCCAAAAAGACCGACAGGTATTCGCTGATGATCCCGTCGCCGATCTTTAGCCGTTGCGGTTCTGTCATGCCGGAGAGGATTGTTGCCGGAAGTAGTCGGTTTCTACCGCTTTCGCTTCCTGCCCTTCCGGCGTGATGTTGAACATGGTGATCCGGATATGATCATCGGAAAGAACCGTAATCTCCGTCCTCCAACCCCACGCAGGGGATCCGTCGGTCGTGTCATAACTGCCGAGGACGGTATACCGTTTTTCGGTGCGTTCCTGCTGTGAAAACATGATCGCCGTGCCGTTGTGGAAACTATCCACCCAGGCGGATTGGTACCGCCGCGCGGCGACGTTATATCCGTAGATCGCGATTCCGGTGAGCGGTTTCCCCTGTAACGATCCGGAATATTCGTGCTTCATGAATCTTCCGTCCAGCACCGGGACGATCGTCCCCGTCCACGGTGATTCGTCGGCGAGTACATTCGGCTCGAAATATGTTTTTGTCATACCGTGCCATCGGCCTTCCAATCGTGCTAATTCCCGGTGCGGACCGTTCGATTGTGATGCGCTGAATGTTTCGGTACTCATGCAGAGTCCTTCCACTGTTGTTGTTTCCATTGCTGCCGGTCCGGCTCTTTAAAAAATGTCCAGGCGACAATCCGGCTTTGTTTTTGTCCTTGTGCCATGGGGATCACCCGCACGTCGGCTGCCGAAACGCTGCCGAGCTGTTCCACAACCGGTCGCACAGCCGACCGTTGAGAGATCAACGTGGTAAACCATAACACCTGTGCGGAGAAGGTAACACTTTCTTCGATCATTTTCCGTATGAAAGCTCCTTCGCCGCCCGGTGTTACCAGTTCGTGAAACCGTCCGCCAAAATTAAGCGTTGAAAAATGAGGCTCGGATACTCCGAGATTTTTCCATTTGCGGCGGTTTCCGCTCTGAGCCTGCACCACGGAAGAATGAAACGGCGGATTGCACACGGTGAGAGAAAATCGTTCGTCCGGCCGGATCACACCGGAAAAAATTTGTGAGGGCTCCGGTTGCGTTCGGATTTCTGTCCGTGTATTGTCCCATCCGTTGCGGCGGAGGATGTTGTCGGCGGACGCAACAGCGCCGGGATCGATGTCGGAACCGACAAACGACCATTGATATTCCGTCCAACCGATAAGCGGAAAGATACAGTTGGCGCCGACACCGATATCGAGCACTTTTACGGACGGTCCCGTCGGCACCCGTTGATTGTTCAGCTCGGCCAAGAGATCGGCGGCGTAGTGGAGATAGTCGGCTCTTCCGGGAACCGGAGGACAAAGATACTGCTCCGGCAACTCCCAATAAGAAATCCCATAGTGATGGTGCAGCAATATGCGATTCAGGGTGCGGACCGCCGATGGGTCCGCAAAATTGACAGTCTCCCGTCCGTATCGGTTGAAAAAAATGAACGATGCGAGTTCGGGATACCGTTGTACGAGGAGGGGAAAGTCGTACCGGGTGTTATTCTTATTCCGGGGATGAAGGAGCTCTTTATGTCGTTCGATCGGTCTCTTCATTCAGCGAGAATCCGGATCATGGAATGTCCCGATAGTGTTGTTGTAACCGCCGTAATTCTTTGTGCAGGTCTTCGCGAATGTCGGCATAGTCCGGCGATGAGATCACGTTGTTCATTTCGTTCGGATCCTGCCGAAGGTCGTACAACTCCCATTCATCCGTGTCATTATAGAAGTGGATCAGCTTATATCGTTCAGTACGGATTCCGTAATGACGTTTTACCTTGTGCCATCCGTGGGGGTATTCATAATAGTGATAATACAATGAGGTTCGCCAATTCCATTCTTTCCCCGGGGAAAAGAGGGAAAGGAACGATTTTCCCTGCACATGATCCGGAATCGGAACTCCGGCAATGTCCAACACCGTCGGCGCGACATCCAGATTAAGGATCATTTCGCTGCGAACGCTTCCCGCCGGAAATAATTTCGGGTAGCGCACGATGAACGGAATGCCGATCGATTCTTCGTACATAAACCGCTTGTCATACCAACCGTGCTCCCCAAGGAAAAATCCTTGATCGGACGTGTAGATAATGACGGTGTTCTCCAAAAGTCCGCGTTGTTCCAAATGTTCGATCAATTCCCCGATATTGTCGTCCACCGATGCGATCGTACGGAGATAATCCTTGATATACCGTTGGTATTTCCATTCTTCCAGCTTCCGGCCTTCCGGTTTGTCCTTATAAAACGCATCGGAGATCGGCCGATAATACGATTCCCATGCTTCCCGCTGTTCGCGTGTTAATCGCTGAAGATCCCGTTCCCATGCTTTTTCCGCTTGAAGTTTGAACCGCTGGCTGCCGCCGCTTCCCGTTTCCGATTCTCCCTCTTCCAGATAGAGTTTCAGATCGTACGTGAGGTACATGTTGCGGACCTCCAGATCTTGCTCTTTGGCGGCCCGGGAGCGCCCGGCATAATCGTCAAAAAAATTGTCGGGGATCGGAATGTCGACAGTGTCGTACAGCGAAAAATGTTTCGCGTCGGGCATCCAATTCCGGTGCGGCGCTTTTTGGTGCAGAAGAAGGCAGAAGGGACGATCCCGCACGCTGTCGATCACCTCTTTCGCGATGTCCGTGAGCAATTCCGTCGTATAACCGGTCCGCCGGATCGTGTCGCCGTTGGTGAGGATCAGCCGAGGATTATAATATTCACCCTGATCAACCAGTGCGTTAAAAAAGTCGAATCCGGTCGGAAGAATACCGAGATGCCATTTCCCGACGAGCGCAGTAAAATATCCCGCCTTTTGCAATTCTTTCGTGTACGTCCATTGCGAACCGTCGAATTTGCTGCTGTGGTCTTTCATGCCGTTTAAGTGATTGTACAGACCGGTGAGATGAACGGCACGGCTGGGACCGCAGATGGAGTTGGTGACAAACGCATTGGTGAACAGAACTCCGTCGGACGCGAGCCGGTCGATATGCGGGGTAGAATTGAGCCGGCTGCCGTACGCGCTGACAGCCCGTTTTGCATGGTCATCCGTCATAATGACGATGATGTTCGGTCGCTGTTGCGGGAATAACAGAGAGCAGAGAACAAAAAGCAGAAAAAAGAATTTCATGCGGCACCGTATTGACTGGTGGCTGTATTGACCGGCGATGCGACGCCGAACGGTTATTTTTTCCCCCGGAGAAAACTGAACCAGCCCCTCTTTTTTTGGGGAGCCGCAGTTGCGGAATCGGTTTTTTTGTGCTCGGATCGTTGATCGGTCCGTTTGTGCTGCGAAGGTCGATTGTGCTCCGTGTCGGAAGAATGCCTCTTGTGCTGCGAGGGTCGACTGTGTTCGGTGTCGGAAGAATGCCTCTTGTGCTGCGAGGGTCGATTGTGTTCCGAGTCGGAAGAATGCCTCTTATGCTGCGACGGCCGTTTGTGTTCGGTATCGGAAGATTGCCGTTTGTGCTGCAATTGTTTCGCCGGCTTTTCCTGTCGCGGATGAGAGGAGGGCCTGCGGTGATGCACGGGTTGATCCGTTCTTCGCCGTTGCGGCTCAACCGCCGTCGCCGCCGGACGATGGCCCATGGGAAACGGATGGTCTTCCATGACCGGGATTTTTTTCCCGATCAGCTTTTCGATATCCCGCAGATATTCCTTCTCTTCGGCATCGCAGAAAGAATATGCCGTTCCGCTCGCGCCGGCCCGGCCGGTGCGGCCGATCCGGTGCACATAGGTTTCGGGGATGTTCGGGATTTCGTAATTGATCACGAATTCCATATCGTCCACATCGATGCCGCGTGAGGCGATGTCCGTTGCGACGAGCACACGGGTGGTCTGCGCCTTAAAGTTGGAGAGTGCGCGCTGACGGGCATTCTGCGCTTTGTTGCCGTGAATCGCTTCCGCCTTGACATTATTTTTCTGAAGCATTTTCACCACTTTGTCCGCACCGTGTTTGGTTCTGGTGAAGACGAGTGCGGTTTTTATCGCGGGGTCCTTCAACAAATGCAGCAGCAGCGCCCCTTTGTTCGCTTTGTCCACAAACAACATATGTTGATTGATCACATCCACGGTGGAAGAAACCGGCGTGACGGTCACTTTTTCCGGTTGATGCAATATGGTGGACGAGAGTTTGACGATTTCCGGAGGCATCGTGGCGGAAAAGAAGAGGGATTGACGTTTTTGCGGCAGTGCGTGGATAATCTTCCGCACGTCATGGATGAATCCCATGTCCAGCATCCGGTCCGCCTCATCCAGCACAAAGATTTTCACATGCTGCAACGTGAGGTGTTTTTGCTGCATCAGATCAAGAAGGCGACCCGGGGTAGCGATCAATATATCCACGCCGCGCTGCAGTGCGTTTGTTTGCTGTTGTTGTCCGACCCCGCCGAAGATCACCGTGGAGGTCAATCCCGTGTGCCGGCCGTATGCCCGAAAACTGTCGTTGATCTGGATTGCCAATTCCCGCGTCGGTGTCACGATAAGACTGCGGATCTGTTTTTTGTGCCCCTCCGGTTTGTGCGCGGAGAGGAGCTGCAGGATCGGAATCGCAAAGGCCGCCGTTTTGCCAGTGCCGGTTTGTGCGCAGCCGAGAAGATCGGTCCCTTTCAAAACGATGGGAATCGCTTTGGATTGGATCGGTGTCGGTGTGGTGTAGCCCTCTTCGGAGAGTGATTTCAGGATCGGTTCGATGATGTGCAGCGAAGAAAATGTCATGGAAAAGTGTCGGTTGATATGCCGCTTGCCGGCAAAAATATGAATGTATCTTTAAAATGGCGAAAAATATCGTCAATTCCTTGAATTACTTTTTCGATCGAGGATAAATTTCCGATTGATCATCCCTCCGGCGAAAGCCGCCATCGCTCCGGACGGAATTTTTCTTTCCGGGAAATTTGCTCAATGTAGCGCACGATCTCCGCAATATCGCCCTCATTCAACGGTTCACATGTATCGTAAAATCCGCTGTTTCGCTGCGGAAACGAACAGGCCTCTCCGTACTTTTGAATCAGGGCGCTTTTCGCCCGGCCATAGAGGTGGATGTGCAGAAAGGGACCTTCCGGAGTGAACACGCCCCAATTTCCGTTGTCCTGATAGTTGATCCTGCCGATGTCAATGCCGCGGTTGTTCAGCGCGATCGTCATCGCCTCGCCGACGAGCATCGTCAACCGCATCAATTCGATGGCGAGCGGTGGGGAGAGTTGTGTGCGGTCGACCAGACGGACTTTCGGTGAGATGGAAATATGTCCTCCATCGGTGCGTGTCACCAAGGGTTGATCGACCGCTTCCACAATAAAATTTTCAGTTTCGTAGATCAATGCCATTACAATGTCCCTTCTGCCTGCGCCCGACGCCGGATGTCCGGATTTTCCAGAATGGACGAGGGATACCCGAACTTCGTCACATGAATCATAGCCGTTCCCAGATCATGCAACGTACATCCATGGCGGGGTAACAGGAAGGAGAGGAGCGGATAAATGTACAATAACGGCTTGGCGAACGAGAGTGTATTCTTCAATCCTTCAATCGGCCGGATAAAGCCCGGACGGAAATGAAACACCGCGGCAAACGGAAGTTTCGAGAGGTCATTCTCCGTTTTCCCTTTCACTCTTGCCCACATCTGTCGACCGCGTTCCGAACTGTCCGTCCCTTCTCCGGAGACATAACAAAATGTCATCGAAGGATTGATCGGCGCCAATGTTCGGGCGAGACTGAGCGTATAGTCGTATGAAATCCGACGGTACTCCGCTTCCTGTTTTCCGATGGAGGTTGTTCCCAGACAAAAATAACAGGCGTTATACCCCGACAGTTGAGATCGAACCGGCGAGAAGTCGGTAAAATCGTTGTGAATGAGCTCTTTTAATTTCGGATGGACGACACCGCACGGCCTGCGGCCGATCACCAACACGGAACGGACATCCGGATGGTGTAGCGCCACATGCAGCACACCCTCGCCGACCATTCCGGTCGCGCCGAGGACGATCGCATTTATTTCCATAATTCTCCTGATGGATGAAACGGTTGAAATGTATCGAAGTGCATTGTGGAATGCAAGGTGCCGTGCGGAGTGCGGGTGTTCGGAGGTTCAGTGGAACGTTCGACAATCGTATTCGAGGGAGACTGTCCGAAATCGTGCGTACGGAAAATCACCTTC
>CAZRWF010000029.1:0-32015 GCA_964603685.1 uncultured Chitinophagaceae bacterium | reverse complement strand
GGAAAGCGCGAAAATCGGAGAGCTGCTCCGCCGCGGAAAAGGGCTGATCATCCTCACGGGCCATTTCGGCAATTGGGAATTATGCGCTCTGGCGGTGCCGGTCTTTGTTCCCGAGAAGTACACCATCGTCGTTCAGAAACAACGTAATCCGTTCATCAATCAATTTATGGATTCCATGCGTTCCCGGTTCGGCTCCAAACTCGTAGTGATGGAGCGGGCGTTGCGTGAGTCGCTTCGTGCGCTTTCCAGCAACGAATGTGTGGCGCTCATCGCCGATCAAAGCGGTCCGGAAGGGGGGATGTACACGAACTTTTTCGGACGCCCCGCATCCACACATCAGGGGCCGGCGGTGTTTCACGTGCGGAGCGGTGCGCCGATGATCATGACGATGCTGATCCGCGAGGGTCCGGCAAAATTCCGGATCGATCTGGAGGAAGTGAACACGGAGGGATTAACCGGCACCGATCAGGAAAAGATGGAAGAGATCACCCGGCGCCATGTGTCGATGCTCGAAACATACATCCGTCGGCATCCCGACCACTGGTTGTGGATGCACAAACGATGGAAACATACCGACGCCTACCTGCGCCGGCAGGCGGAACAACAACAATCGTGAACCAGCGGAAGAATATCCTCGTTTTTCAAACGGCCTTCCTCGGCGATGTAATCCTCACGCTGCCGATGATCCAGACGCTTCGCGAAACTTATCCGGCGGCGACCATCGATGTGGTGACAACACCAAAGGCATCCGAATTTGTGCGGAACCATCCGGCCGTCTCGTCGGTGATTCCGTTCGACAAGCGGCAGCGGCAAAAAGGGTTGCGCGGAATTTTGGCTCTGGCGATCGTCCTGCGGAAACGTGGATATGACACAGCGCTGGTACCGCATCGTTCGTTCCGGACGGCTGCGGTGATCGGCCTGAGCGGAATTCCGGAGACAATCACGTTTTCCACTTCCGCCGGAAAAATGTTTTACCGCACCACGGTGCCGTACAACCGGGATCAGCATGAAGTCGAACGAAATTTGGCGTTGCTCGCTCCGTTGGGGATTACCGTCCCGGCAAAAGTCCTTCCAAAACTTTATCCTTCCGAAGATGACCGCCGGTTCATAACGAAATTGCTGTTCGATCGCGAGATCGTCCGGCACGAACGGATGATTGCGGTCGCTCCGGGATCGGTATGGAATACGAAACGTTGGCTGCCCGAGCGATTTGCGGAACTCGCGCTGATGCTGGCAAACAAAGGATACGAAGTGTTGATAATCGGAGGGAATGAAGATCGTCCGTGGGGAACATTGATCACAGAAACGGCGCGCCATAAACACGTGCACAATGTCACCGGCGATTTGACGTTGATGCAATCCGCCGAGTTGATCGGACGATGTTCTGCGATCGTGACGAACGACAGTGCGCCGCTGCACATCGGCGTTGCAATGGGGACTCCCGTTGCCGCCATCTTCGGAGCCACCGTGCCGGCCTTCGGCTTCGGGCCGTACGGCCCGCACGATACGGTCATCGAAACTGCAGGATTACAATGCCGGCCGTGCGCCATCCACGGCGGACCGGTTTGTCCGATCTCCACGTTCGATTGTATGAAAAACATCGACGCGGCGCGGGTGTACGCCGCAACGGTGGCGCTCGCCGAACGATCTCGCCGTTAAAATTCCGTCGGGTTTCCGGTCTCCAGCGAATCAGAACTGATGTGCAGGTCGCACTTCGGCGGGAGATATTTCGAATTAAAAATCTCGGTGATGCGGATGGGACAAAATTCAGTCACGAGTTTTTTGGTATCGGCGCAGATCGTGTCGCGCTCCACGCCGTTCGGAATGCGGAAATAGGGCTGCGTTACGGGAATACTTTTATCCTCATACACATATTTCATGAACCGTCCGAACAGCGGCGCCGCCGCCCGTCCCCCTTGCCCGTCCGCTGAATTGAACGTAACGATCTGATCGTCGAATCCGACCCACACGCCGGCGGCAAGCTGCGGCGTAAATCCGACGAACCACGCGTCGGCATACTCCTGCGTCGTACCGGTTTTGCCCGCCGCGGGATAATGGAAAAAATTGCGGACGCGCTGGCCGGAGCCGAAATTGACCGCGTCTTCCATCATGTTCGTCATGATATACGCCGTTTCTTTGCTCAGCACTTCCCGTTTTTCCGGAAAATTCTCTTCGATCACGTTGCCGTCCTTATCTTCGATTTTCAAGATCGAATTCGGTTCGACGTACACTCCTTCGTTGGCAAACACGCCGAATGCGGAGGTCATCTCCAGCGGCGTCACCTGCGCCGTACCGAGGGCGATGGAATAATACGGCGGCACCGGGGATTTGATCCCCATCCGTTTGGCATATTCCACCACCTGTTCCTTCGGAGCAATGTCCATAATCGCCCGGACCGTGACAAGATTGAGCGAATGCGTCAGGGCGTACCGGAGCGTTGATTTTCCGCCGACGTTTCCTTCAAAGTTTCCCGGACGCCATTCGGTCCCGTCTTCCATAATGACCGTGATCGGTTGATCGAGCAGTTCGTACGTCGGGGGATATCCGTTGTCGATGGCGACGGTGTACACAAAAGGTTTAAACGACGATCCTGGCTGCCGGCGGATCTGCGTGACGTGATTTAATCCGTAGCGGAAGGTCCGGAAGTTCCTGCCGCCGATCATTGCGCGAATGCCGCCGGTCTTCGGATCGATCGCCACGAATCCGACTTCGATCGACTGCACGATGGTTCGCACGGAATCGGCGAAGTTTTTGTCCCGAAGCAATGCGGACAGAACGCTGTCCTTGTTCTGCGCGCGCCGGTACGCCGCCGATTGTTTTGCGTACCGTTCGATGATCTTCTCCAGCTGCGCCTCTTTTTTCTCCCACGACCAGATTTTGTTGAACTGATCCTGCTTTTCGGCGATGTGCTCGTCCACGGCGCGGTTGGCGTAACGCTGCATCCGGCTGTCCAGCGTCGTGTAAATCGACAATCCTTCCTTATAGATATTAAATCCGTACTTCTCCGCTTTGTCGCGCAGCTGTTGACGGATGTATTCCACAAAGTGGGGGGCGAGGCCGAGCGGCGCCTCTTCGTTGGTGGCGAACGTGAGCGGTTCGGCTTTGACGATCTCCGCCTGTTCGCGCGACAACTTTCCTTCTTGCACCATCAGGGCGAGGACCAGATCGCGACGGCCGAGCGCCCGTTCCGGATGGCGCTGCGGATTATAGTAGGAAGGATTATTGAGCACGGCGATCAGCATGGCCGCTTCGCCGATCGTCAATTCTTCCACCGATTTGCCGAAATAGACGCCGGAGGCGGCCGAAATGCCGTACACGCTGCGGCCGAAATAAATTTCGTTCAGGTACATCTCCACGATCTCTTTTTTCGTGAAGTTTTTTTCCATCTCCACGGAAGTGAAAAACTCGCGGAATTTTCTCGTCATTTTATCGAACGCACTTTCGTCCGCCTGCTGAAATCCGTACAGGTTCCGTGCGAGCTGCTGCGTGATGGTGCTCGCACCTTCTTTCAATCGCAACGCCATCAAATTTTTGAACATGGCGCGGATAAACCGCCACGGCGTGACGCCCCAGTGCTGGTAGAAATTTTTATCTTCGGTGGAGATCAGCGCGTCGATGACGTGCTGGGGGATCTGGTCGTACGTGACGTAGGAACGGTTTTTCGTGGAATAGAACGTGCCGAGGACTTCGCCGTCAATCGAATAGACTTTGGTGGCAAGCTCCGGTTTCGGATTTTCGAGTTCTTCCAGGGACGGGAGCCCGGAGACGATGTAATAATAGTAAACTACCAGAAGCGTGAGGAACAAACCGAATACGGCGAGAAAATAATACCGGTGTTTCCGGAAAAAACTCCGTCCTTGCTTCAACAGTTCCTCGCGGTACGTCGGATCGTTGAAATATCTTTTCATCTGTTCGGAACTGTATTTCGGTTTTTTCTTTTCTGCCATACGCTGTCGGGGGAGTGGGGGATCATTGCGATTTTTTTCGAGGCTGCCGCCGTCGTCGTGTCACGGCGGGTTTCGTTGTCGGCTGAGCCGGACTGCCGTTCCATTCTTTCAATTGGAGTGTTTTTCCGTCGAACTCCGCATATGTATTATACGTGATCCAATCGCCGAGATTGATGTACGTTCCGCCGCCGATCGACTCGGTGCTGGGCCGGTGCCGGTGACCCAGGATGACGGCGTCGTATCCTTCGCTGATCATCGATTCGGCGAACCGCTTCATGCCGTCCGTTTCTCCGTAATCTTTCTGACCGGTGTACTGCCTGCTTGTTTTTGAAGAGCCGCGGGCGATCGGCGCTGTCCAATCCGGGTGGAGCAGGCCGTAGAGAAAAATGCTGATAGGACTCCGGAGGATCTTCTTCAAAATCCGGTATCCGGTATCGTTCAACGCCAGACCGTCGCCGTGATGGAGGTAAAACCGTTTACCGCGCAATGTGATCCCGAACGGCTCCTTATACACGGTGATGCCGAGGTCGTTCGGGAAAAA
Organism: uncultured Chitinophagaceae bacterium; assembly: GCA_964603685.1. Lineage (GTDB taxonomy): Bacteria > Bacteroidota > Ignavibacteria > UBA10030 > UBA8401 > UBA8401. The sequence continues at coordinate 27,527 of CAZRWF010000029.1, read as the reverse complement.
ATCTTTCAGCCAGAAATCATGGTTTCCCGCAACATAATGGATACGGATACCCGAATCGACCATCTGCGACAATTTGGCGAGAATGTGGTGATATCCGCGCGGGATCACATATTTATACTCGAACCAATAGTCGAACAGGTCGCCCATGATGAAAAGCTCTTCGCCGTGTTTCTGGACGTGATCCAGGAAGGAAAGAACGCGGCGTTCTTTTTCCTTCTCGCGTAAAGCGTCCTGCAGTCCGAAATGAACGTCCGAAAAGAAGAAAATATTTTTCATTTCCCCACGGTCACGGTCAGATCGATCGGCTGGACGAACCGGTTGCACCAACCTTCGGCATCCGAACAAAAAAAGTAATTCAATTTTCCTTTGACGGAATATGTGCCGGCAGCCGTCCCTTGTTTGGGCGCGAGCGAGAAAGTGAGCGGTGTCGCGATGTCCAAATATTCTTTGTCGGTTTTTTCAAACACCGGAGTTCCGACCACCGTGAACGGCGATTGTTTGTCCAGCCGGAGTTCGAACGGCGGATTGGTGTTGACATGGATCCCGTCGGCCGGATCGAACGTGAACGCTAGGGTGCCGGTACCGGAGAGTGACGGTGCGCTTAACAGTTGCATCGTAACGGTCACGTGAGAATTTCCGGTAAGGAGTGTCTTCTTTCCCGGAGCGGCGAAAAATAGCATCGCAGTGATCAGGATGTATGTCATGAGAGTTCCTTCATTGTTCTTGCCGCACATGTTCCTTGTCGCTGACCCGTTCCAACAAGATCAGTCCGACAACAAAAAATAGCCCGATCGTGAGGACGGAAATCCTCTGATCTCCGGTAATATACGAAATCAGTCCGAACAAAAAAGTGCCGACGACGGCGGAGGCCTTTCCGCACAGCCCGTCGTAAAACCCGAAAAATTCCGCCTCCCGCTCTTTCGGAGTGAGCTGCGCCATGAGACTCCGGCTCGCCGCTTGCGATGCTCCCATGGAACTTCCCGCGATCGCGCCGATGATATAAAAGGTCTCTTTCGAGACGGCAACATACGCGCCGATGACGACGCCGATCCAGATGATCAGATTGATGGCGATGGTCCGCTTGGCGCCGATCTTGTCCGTCACAACGCCGAAGAAGAGCGACCCGATGATGCCGGCTGCCTGTACCACGGCGAAAAGGACCAGCACTTCCTGCAAGGTAAATTGTAATGTCTGCGTTGCGAAGATCGACGCGAATGAGATGACGGTGAGGATACCGTCGTTGTAGATAAAAAACGCCAGAAGAAATCGGGAGACATTTTTGTAGTTCTTCAAATGGCCGATCGTTTCCCGCACGCGTTCGAAACCGGCGCGGACATATGATACTTTTTTCTCGAACTTTGTGGCGTGGTCGCGCAGGAAAAAAAACAAGGGTGCGGAGAACAACAGAAAGATTCCGGCGGCGATCACAAAACTGAGGCGGACATTCTCCAGGTTGTCGGCGCCGAATCCGCCGGCATACAACGGCATGGCGATGAACAATGTCACCAACGATCCGACATATCCCATCGCAAAACCGTACCCGGAAACACGGCCGTAACTCCGTTCCGTCGTCAAATCGGGAAGAAACGCATCGTAAAAGACCAAACCCCCTTCAAATCCGATATTCGCGAGGACGAACAGCACGATTCCGGTCACCACCATACCGGGTCCGACAAAATAGAGCAGTGCGGTGGAGAGAATGCTGACGAGCGTAAAACCGAAGAGGAACCGTTTGCGCCGCGAAGAAAAATCCGCCGCCGCCCCCAGTACGGGAGCGATCACGGCAGTGAGGAACATGGAAATGCTCACCGCCATTCCCCACAAAAGGTCACCCCGTCCGCTTCCGCCGGCGACGATCTCCTTGAAATAGAGGGAATAACCGACGGCGACGATCATGACGGAAAATGACGTGTTCGCAAAATCGAACAACGTCCAGACAAAAATTTGGAAACGATTCTGTCGGGGGGATTGTGCAGTCATGGGGTAGGATCAGGAACGGGATTTTTTAACATCGACCAGTCCGCGGCCGGTTTTGGTCAGGAGCCCTTCGGTCTTCAGGTCCATGAGGATGGAATCCATAATTCCGTTGACGAACGTTCCGCTCCCTTCGGTGCTGAAATCTTTCGCAATTTCGATCGCTTCGTTGATCGTCACTTTCGGCGGGATATCCGGAAAATACAACAGCTCGCACAGGCTCATCCGGAGAAGAATTTTGTCGATCAACGCGATGCGGTGAAATTCCCAATGTTCCGTTTTCGATTTAAGGCGTTTGTCGATCTCGGCTTGGTGCGCCACCGTTTTGATGAAAAGGGATTGTGCGAAGGTAAAGTCCCCGTCGTTCTCTTTCAGGTCGTTGAGGATCGTGTCGAAGATATGCTGCGGCGGATCTTTGGAGATTTCCAGCGCGTACAGTCCTTGCATGACGGTTTCGCGGACATGCCGGCGCTTCGGAGTTTTTTGTTCGGTCATACTTCAAGATACAAAAAAATGGAGAGCGTTTCCAATGCTTTTGATCGGTCCGGCGGAGCGTGTCGCGGGAAAGAGAAGGGGGATTTTCGTATCTTTCCCACCATGATTTCACGTTTCCTCCCGACGCCGACCGATTATCCGGCGGAATTGATCCCGCAGCTGCGGCAGAACATCCGGTATCATTTGCTGGATGGATCGGTGTACGTTCTGGGAATGAGCCTGGTGTCGGTACAGACGATTCTTCCGGTTTTTATCAAAGAGATCGGCGGGGGACCGGCCGCCATCGGATCGGTGCAGGTGTTGTGGACGCTGGGACTGAACATTCCTTCGGTTTTCGTTGCGCTCTCCCTCCGGCGCCGACGAATGTTCACGTCGGCGATGGTGACGTGGGGATTTTTTCACCGCTTCATGCTTCTCGTGTGCGGCATCGCTGCGGCATTGTTGATCCGAAATGTTTCCCCGGCCGTCGCCGTTCCGGCATTTTTGCTGTTGATCTTTTCGATCGCCGCCTTCGGCAGTGTGGCCGGCCTGCCGTGGTTTCAGATTTATACAAAAACGGTCCCGGTGAAACTCCGCGGCCGATTGATGGGGATCCGGCAATTGCTTGGTTCCGCTGGCGGAGCGGTGGGAGGGTCGATCGTCGCCGTGATTCTGTCTGCGGTGATTTTCCCGTATAATTTTGCGGTGTTGTTCTTCGGTGCGTTTTTGTTCACGATGATCTCCTTCTATTATTTGGCGAAGATTATCGAACAACCGACGGTACGGGAAGAACGTGCGGAACCACCGCTGCCGTTGTGGAGAGAAACCGTGCGGGTGATCCGTGCAAACTCCAATTTCCGGAATTATCTGATCGCTGATATTTTCCTGCTGATGACATTCTCCGTTTCGTCCTTTTATTCCGTCCATGCCATCGAAAAATTCTCTCTTCCGGCCTCGGCCGCCGGTTCATTCACCGCGGTCGTGATGATAACGAACGTCGCCGCCAATATCGTCTTCGGGATCACGGCTGATCTGTACGGGCATAAACTCAATCTTCTCGCATATTCATTCTGCATGATGATGGCGGCCGCGGTGGCGGTTTTTGCGCCGAATATTACGATCTATTTTTTTGCGTTCGTTTTTATGGCATGCGCCATACAGGTGATGGCGATCTCCCGGCTTCCGTTGATCGCCGAAATGTGCAAAGAGGAAGAACGTCCCCTGTATGTCGGAATGACGAACACACTCACGGCGCCGACGGTCTTTCTCGGGATCATCTTCGGATGGCTCGTTCCCTCAATCGGATACGAATCGGTTTTCCTTATCACGGCGGTGATCGCCGGTCTGTCGATCGTCGTCCTGAAACGATACGTGGAGGAGCCGCGAACGGCGAAAAAAATATGACGGAGCGTTCGATCATTTTCCTCGGCGATTCGATTACGGAGGCCTTTCCCGTGGAAAGTATTTTTCCCGGACGATCGATCCGCAATTGCGGGGTGTGGGGGGATAATACCGATCTGGTTCTGCAGCGGCTGGACCGCGACGTGCTTTCGCGCCGGTTTGATGTTTTGTTCCTGTTGATCGGGACGAACGATATGGCGATGGAATTTCCGGACGAAAAGATCTTTTCGAATATGGACACGATCGTCCGTCGCCTTCGCGCCGCGGCGCCGGCGGCGGCCATCTTCGTTCAGTCCATCCTCCCCACGCGCGGATTGGCGAACCGTCCGCTGACGCGGATTGCCCGGCTTAATGACGGCATCCGCGGGATCGCTGCAAAATATTCCGCCCGGTATTTGGACATCGGGACACTTTTCGTAAATTCACACGGCGAGATCGCGGAAGAATACAGCGACGACGGCCTGCATTTGACTCCGGCGGCCTACCGCCGCTGGGGAACATTCATCGAACCATTCTTATGAAACCGACTTCTATCAAACAAACCGATGCACAGACGATCACCGTGACGTGGGAGGACGGCGTTGTTTCGCCCTTTCCGATCGTCCGGTTGCGGGATGAATGTCCGTGCGCCGAGTGCAAAGGCGAAACGATTTTGATGCACCAGATTCTGCCGGTGGTCAAACCGAAACGTCCGGGCCATTACGATATTACGGCGATCGTTCCGGTCGGCAGTTACGCCGTGCAGATCACGTGGGGGGACGGTCATGCGACCGGATTGTATTCGTGGGAGTATTTACGTACTCTCCACTTCAACGTCACACCGTAAGGGGAAACCGACGATGAATTCGTCACAACGAAAAGAACTGATCGACCGGGCACAACAGGCAAAGCAGACTTCCTATTCACCGTATTCGCGTTTCCGCGTCGGAGCGGCGCTGTTGACTTCCACCGGCGATATATTTTCCGGATGCAACGTGGAAAATGCGTCGTACGGATTGGCGATCTGCGCCGAACGGAATGCCGTTTTTCAAGCGGCCTTCGCCGGCAGCCGTTCCATCGTCGCCGTTGCTGTGGCTTCGGATGAACAGTCATTTTTAACGCCGTGCGGCGCCTGCCGACAGGTGATTGCGGAATTTGCGGGAGGAAGAACGGAAATCATCCTTATCAATGCCGCCGGGAGATCCAAATCGGTCCGGTTTGAAAAATTATTTCCGACGCCGCCGAAATTGGAAAAGTTGAAGAAAAAACCGCGATGATTGTCCGCATCGCCAGTACGCGGAGACCGAAGATCGACGGTGTGCAGCGGGGGATCCGCCGCGCCGCGGAACAGTTCGGCATCGATCACGCTTCCTTCCGGTTCGAATCGACCGAAGCGGTGAGCGGCGTTGCCGACACGCCGATGTCGGTAGAAGAATCGATGCGCGGCGCACACGAACGCGCCCGCTCCATTTTTGGTTCCGACCGTTCGAACGGCCTTTTGACCGTGGGAGTCGAAGGAGGATTGTTCCGTGCTGAGGGAAAAATATTTCTGCAGAGCTGGGTGTGCATTTACGACGGAACGGAATTTCACTTCGGCAGTTCCGGAAGCATCGAGCTGCCGTCCGAACTCGGCCGGGCGGTGACCGAAGAGGGAATGCAGCTGGCGGATGCGATCGACCGGCTGGCGAACGACATCGGAGTGCGGAACAAACAGGGGACATTCGGAATATTAACGGACGATCTCTTCACACGGGAGGATTCGTTCGCCCAAGCGACGCTTCTGGCTGCGGTTCCGCTTTTTCATCGTTCGCTGTACGGCCGCCGCCCGTAACAATCTGTTAACACACGCTTAACATTGCGTGCATTGATGTCCCGCACAATCTTCTCTATATTCCATGCGTCACGAAAGGAAAATAATGAAGCAGAAGATACTCATCGCGGACGATGAGCGGGACATCATCGATCTATTAAAATATAATCTGGAAAAAGAGGGCTTTGCGGTATTGACCGCTGCCAACGGCGCCGAAGCGGTCGCACAAGCAAAAAAAAATCCGCATCTCATCCTGCTGGACGTGATGATGCCGGAAATGGACGGACTGGAAGTTGTGCGGACCTTAAAACGGAATCCCGCCACGGCGTCGATACCGATCATATTTCTCACCGCCCGCGGGTCGGAGACGGACGAAGTGGTCGGACTCGAGATCGGAGCGGACGATTATATCACCAAACCGGTCAGCCTCCCCAAATTGATCGCACGGATTAAGTTGACCCTCCGGAAGAAAAATCCTCCCCAAGATTCCGGGAACAGGGAATCCGACGTGATGAAACACGGGATTTTGGAAATCAATCGATCGCACTATAAGGTGTTCATCAACAAAAAGGAGATCTTTTTCCCGAAAAAGGAATTTGAAGTCCTTTCCTACCTTGTCAAAAACGCCGGGAAAGTGGTGACGCGCGAAACGTTGTTGTCCCAGATCTGGGGGAGCGACGTCTACGTGATCGACCGGACGGTGGATGTGCACATCCGCAAGATCAGGGAAAAATTGGGGGCCGAATCGGATTATATCGACACGATCAAAGGTGTCGGTTACCGGATGAAAGAGTTGTAGCACTGCCCGAATCCCGGTTCGGGATTTTTTTTGTGAAAAATTCTCCGTATCGGGATTCAGAGCGGGGAAACTCGTATCTTCCTTCCATGTATTCACTGCGTGTCCAATTATTATTCCCGATCCTCCTCGCCGGTTTCGGCGGATTTCTCGCACATACGTACGGCGGTTCGCCGTGGATCGCGGCGGCGCTATTCGCCGTCTGCCTCCTGCTGTCGATCGTGCTGCTCCACTTTTTCGTCTACCGGCCGATCCGTCAGATCCAGCGGGTGCTCGCCTCGGTGCAGGACAAACAATCGGCCCATCGCGTGTTCGTGAATTCCTCCGATGAATTCCAGAAGATCGCCGACTCGTTCAACCAGCTGCTCGATTCGTTCCGCGAGGATATCGGCCAGCGGGAAAAATTGGAACGGGTGCGGAGCGAATTTCTCGGCAATGTGTCGCATGAATTGCGGACGCCGTTGTTTTCCACACAGGGACTGATCGAAACGCTGCTGCACGGCGCCGTAGATGACAAAAAAGTCAATCGCGATTTCCTCAAAAAAGCGCTCAACAATATCGAACGGCTCAACTCATTGCTGGAAGAGTTGATCGACATCTCCCGCATCGAGTCGGGGGAGATGAAACTGCGTCTCCGGTATTTCGACATCGTGCCGGTGGTGGCCTCGGCCGTTTCCGAATCGCAATCGCATGCCGACCAGCGGAAGATCGAATTGCGGATTGCCGATGCCCCGAAGGAACCGATCGAAGTGTTCGGGGACAGCGAGCGGATCCGCCAGGTGCTCGTGAACCTGATCGAAAACGGAATCAAATATTCGGAAAAAGGGGACACCGTCACGGTCCGCTGCGTGCCACGGAACAACGTCGTGGAATTGTCGGTGGAGGATACCGGCATCGGCATCGCGCCGCAGCATCTTCCGCGGATCTTTGAACGGTTTTACCGCGTGGATAAGGACCGGTCGCGCGACGTCGGGGGATCGGGGCTCGGCCTGGCGATCGTTAAACATATCATCGAAGCACATGACTCTTCAATAACGGTGGAAAGTGCGGTCGGCGTCGGCACGAAATTTTCCTTCGTTCTGTCGAAGTCGAGTTTTTTATGATCGTCCGTTCACGCAACGGCGGGGCAGCTCCGGCGGTCCGGCGAAAGACTCATTCCTGTATCGACCCGTAACGCAACGAACACAACCGTGACACCATCATCCTCACATCCGTCGAACGTTCGGGGCCGCGGCGCGGGATCGAATCCCGCCAACCGGTTCGCCGCGACCTCGTACGAATTGTTGGAAGAGGAAATTGATCCCGAACGGAAAATCGCCACAAAATATTTCCGCGACACCGCCAAAAGCGCGCTTGCCAAAAATGATTCTCCCGACATCTCCTTCACATACGATCTGAATCCATACCGCGGATGCGAACACGGCTGCGTCTACTGTTATGCCCGTCCGTCGCATGAATATCTCGGATTTTCCGCCGGACTCGATTTTGAAACGAAGATCATGGTGAAACCGGAGATCGCCGAACTTCTGGAAAAAGAATTCCGGAGCAAACGCTGGACCCCCTCCACGATCTCCCTCTCCGGAAACACCGACTGCTATCAACCGATCGAACGAAAATTGGAGCTGACACGGAAATGCCTCCAGGTGATGCTGAAGTACCGGAATCCGGTCGGCGTCATCACCAAAAACGTTCTGGTCACGCGGGACATCGACATTCTCTCCGAACTGGCACGTTTGGAATTAGCGGTTGTGACGATCACCATCCCGACATTGGACAAAGAATTGCAGCGGAGTATGGAACCGCGTACCTCTTCTCCCGATCTGCGGTTAAAGGCGATGGAACAACTGGCCGCCGCCGGAATTCCGGTCGGCGTCAGTCTCGCCCCGGTAATACCGGGATTAAATGACGCGGAGATGCCTGCGATCCTGAAACGGGCGAAAGAACACGGCGCTTCGTTCGCCTTCTATACCATGCTGCGACTGCCGTACGCGGTGAAAGAGCTGTTTACGGAGTGGATCACAAAAACTTATCCCGACCGGGCGGACAAAGTGATCAACCGGATTAAAGATGTCCGGGAAGGGAAAATGAACTCCTCCGCGTTCGGAACACGAATGACCGGAACAGGAGAATTGGCCGACACGATCTCGCAATTGTTCGAGCTGAGCTGCAAAAAGTACGGAATCAATGAGACGCCGTTCCGGCTGCGAAAGGACCTGTTCACCGGAAGCATCAATCCGCAGCTGGATTTGTTTTAGTTTACACTTCTCAAGAATATTCATTCGCCGCTTTACTTTCCCGTATTTAAGTTCTACTTTTATCCACAATTTTGACATCATTTCATCATCACTCAGGAGTAACAATGCGGAAAATTTTAGTTGTTACGCTCTTTGTGTCGGCAATGCTGTCGGCGCAAAGTGTGCGGATCAACGTCCCGTATGAACGGTTCACACTCAACAACGGATTAAATGTGATCCTTCATGTCGACAAGACCACGCCGACGATCACCGTCAACCAATGGTACCACGTCGGCTCCGGCCATGAAAAGCCGGGACGGACCGGCTTTGCCCATCTTTTTGAGCATGTGATGTTCGAAGGATCGAAAAACGTGCCGGAAGGGAAGTTCGACGAGTGGCTCGAAGCGGCCGGCGGCAACAACAACGGTTCCACCAATCCCGACCGGACAAATTATTTTGAGGACATTCCGAGCAACGCGTTGGAACTTGCGTTGTTCCTCGATTCCGACCGCATGGGATATCTGCTCGATGACATGTCGCAATCCAAACTGGACGGACAACGGGATGTGGTAAAAAATGAACGGCGTCAGTCGTACGAAAATCGTCCGTACGGATACGCCTTTCTGATGATCTTCGAATCGTTGTATCCGAAGTCCCATCCTTATAGCTGGCCGACTATCGGCAGCATGGCGGATCTTACTGCCGCATCGCTGGAGGATGTGAAGGAGTTTTTCCGGCTCTATTATGCGCCGAACAACGCGAGCATTTCCATTGCCGGCGACATCGACATAGCGTCGACGAAACAATTGGTGGAGAAGTGGTTCGGCGGCATTCCGAAGGGAAAACCGGTCCCGCCGCAAGACCGATCGGTTGCCGTGCTTCATGAGGAAAAACGGATGACGATTGAAGACCGCGTGCAGTTGCCGCGGCTTTACATGGCGTGGCATTCCCCCGCCACGTTGACTCCGGGCGATGCGGAAATGGACCTGCTCGCATCGGTTCTCGCCGGTGGAAAAAATTCCCGGCTCTATAAAAAGCTGGTGTACGACCTTCAGATTGCGCAGGATGTCTCCGCGTTCCAGTCTTCCATGAAACTCGGATCGCAGTTCGTTATCTCGGCGACCGCCCGTGCCGGAAAGACGTTGGCCGACATTGAACAGGTGATCCAGGAAGAAATCAACACGATCAAATCGACGCCGCCGATGGTGCGGGAATTGGACCGGGCGAGAAATCAATATGAGGCAGGATTCGTCGGACGGCTGGAATCGATCAACGGCAAGGCGGACCAGTTGAACAATTATTATTATCTCACCGGCAATCCCGATTATTTCAACGAGGATCTTGCCCGGTATTATGCGATCGATCCGCAAGATATTTCAACGGTCGCCGCGACGTATCTGAAAGACCATGCCCGCGTGGTGATCGGATTTGTTCCGAAAGGAAAAACCGACCTCGCCGCTAAAAATTCACCGGTCGTCAGCACGGAGGGAAAGTGATTATGAAAAAACAATTGAATATTTCAAAATTTATAAATTTCAAAATTGTTAAATTTATCATTATTCCCGTTTGTCTCCTCGTCAATACTTCGACGATGATCGCTCAATCGCCGGATAGAACCAAACCGCCGGCGCTTGGTCCCACCCCTTCATTAAAAATTAATCCGGTTCAAAAATTTGTCCTCTCCAACGGTCTTGCGGTGATCGTGTACGAAAAGAAGGAAGTGCCGATCGTTCAGATGAATCTCGTGATCAAAGCCGGGAGCGTGAATGAATCCGCCGATAAACTCGGACTGGCCGGATTAACGGCGGCCATGATGGATGAAGGGGCGGCGGGGAAATCGGCGCTGCAGCTTTCCGATGAGATCGACTTTCTCGGTTCGTCGATCGGAGCAAGCGGCGGACTGCACACGAGCGGCGTGTCGCTCTATTCCACCGTCTCCAAATTCGACGCTTCGCTCGCACTGTTTGCGGATATATTGCTGCGCCCCGACTTTCCCGAATCGGAATTAGAGCGCTTGAAAAAGCAATATCTGACATCGCTCTTTCAGGGATTCGATCAGCCGCGTGTGATCGCCGCGGCCGCGACCTCCGGCCTTGTGTTCGGCAAAGAGCATGCCTACGGACGGCTCTCCACCACGGAACAATCGATCAACTCATTTACGGTGAACGATCTGAAAAACTTCTATTCCTCGTATTACCGGCCGAATAATTCTTTTTTGGTCGTCGTTGGGGATGTGACCGCCTCCACTTTGATCCCTAAATTAGAATCGGCAATCGGTTCGTGGCAAAAGGGTGAAATCAAAAGCGTTACCGTTCCGAAACCGAAACAGGTGAACGGGCGGACGATTTATCTGATCGACAAACCGGAAGCGGCCCAATCATGCATCCGCCTTTCGCGTGTGGGAGTGGACCGGAAAACGGAAGATTATTTCCCGCTGCTGGTCATGAACACGATCCTCGGCGGTTCTTTCACGTCCCGGTTGAATTCCAATCTTCGCGAGAAGAACGGATATGCGTACGGGGCGAATTCCGGATTTTCCTTCCGGCCGGTGCCGGGACCGTTCACCGCGGCGTCCGACGTGCAGACGGATAAGACCGACAAGGCACTGTTGGAGTTCATGAAGGAATTGAACGACATCTCAAAACCGGTGAGCGACGAAGAACTGACCAAAGCGAAAAACTTCATCGCCCTGGGATATCCCGACAATTTCAGCAGCGTCGGTTCCATCGCCGGACAATTGGTGGACATGGTGTTGTATGACCTTCCGGAATCGTATTTTAACGACTTTATCGGAAAGGTGTTGGCGGTGAAGAAGGATGATGTCCGCCGCGTGGCAAAAAAATATATCGACACGGACGATATGGCGATCATCATCGTCGGTGACAAGGCAAAAGTGGAGAAGGGGATCAAAGAGACGAAGGTTGGGAAAGTGGTCAACATGGTTCCGACCGACGTGCTCGGACCGATGCCGAAGCTGTAACATCCTCCGCGTTCTTTCCAGAATTCCTAAGTCCCCATCCTCCGGACTCCAATGCCGGATGCGGGATTTAGGAATTCCTGTTTTCGGCCTCGCGTGAATGTCTCCGTGTGATCGACCGCATCGATCAATGACTGTACTCCCGAACAAGCGCGATGACCGATGAAGCAGTGCGCGCCGACGGATGAATGAAGACGCCGGTCGTTTCTGCGCCGAAATTATTTTGCTTCTCTTCCAACCTATTGCTATATTGAGCCGTCAAATTTCAACATTCTCGTCCAACAAATCCGCTGTCCCATGACGTTTGAACAAGGTGTGTTTTATTTTTTGGCAGGTATTACGGTCTTTTCCGCCGTCATGATGTTGCTTCAACGGAATCCCGTCAACAGTGCTCTCTTTCTCATCCTCAATTTTTTCTGTCTCGGCGGACTTTATCTTACCCTCAACGCACAATTTATCGCCATGGTCCATATTCTGGTCTATGCCGGTGCGATCATGGTCCTTTTTCTGTTCGTGATCATGTTGTTGAATCTCGGGAACGATAAAGGATTGAAGGAACCTCTGGGACTGCGCCGGTATTTCGGCATCGGATTTTCCGTTGCACTGTTAGCGGAGCTGCTCTACATTCTCGGATTCAGCAGCGCCAACAACTTCACGCAGCTGTCGCCCGCTTCGCTGGAGATGGGAACGGTGGAATATATCGGAAAAGTGCTCTTCACGAAATTTTTATTCCCGTTCGAGATCACGTCGTTCCTGCTGCTGGCGGCGATCGTGGGAGCCGTGTTGCTGGCCAAGAAAAAATTAATCCCGTAGGTCGGGCATTGTCACGAAGCGATCGTTTCGCTGGGTGTTTGGCCGGACAAGGGACGATGCTTATTCGAACGGACAAACAAGAATGTTTGTCCTACTTTATTAACTTCGTATGATACCGTTAAACCATTATCTGCTTCTTTCGGCGTTTATGTTCGCCTGCGGCGTGCTCGGCGTGGTTGTCCGGCGCAATGCGATCGTCATCTTCATGTGCATCGAATTGATGCTGAACGCCGTCAATCTTTCGTTGATCGCCTTCGCGCAGTTTCTCGGCGATGCCACGGGACAGATGCTCGTCTTTTTCGTGATGGTGGTGGCTGCCGCCGAAGCGGCGGTCGGGCTGGCGATTATCATATCGCTGTTCCGCAATAAACAGACGGTCAATGTGGACGAGTTGAACGTGTTGAAGTGGTGACCGTCCATTGACCAATTTTGCTATTTGAATCGACAGAACTTATGTACTCTTACGCCCCGCTGATCGTCCTCTTTCCGCTGCTCGGTTTTTTCATCAACGGTTTGTTCGGACGGAAGATCCGCAATGAAACGATCGTGGGATCGATCGGGACCGCCGCCGTCGCTTCTTCGTTCCTGATCGCCCTTGCGATTTTCGCGGAAATGCTCGGCACGCCCGTCGACGCCCGAAAACAGATCGTGACGGTGTTCGAATGGATCGCCGCCGGTTCATTTTCCGTGAATGTTGCTTTCCAGGTGGACCAACTTTCCATCGTGATGACATTGATCGTAACGGGCGTCGGCAGTTTGATCCATCTCTATTCCATCGGATACATGCACGGCGATCCGGGATTCTGGCGCTTCTTCACATATTTAAATCTTTTTATCTTCGCCATGCTGAATCTGGTGCTGGCGGACAACTACCTGTTGATGTTCCTCGGTTGGGAAGGGGTCGGACTCTGTTCCTACCTTCTCATCGGATTTTGGTACGACCGAAATTTTGAAAAAGGAACGACCGGCGATGCGGCGAAAAAGGCGTTCATCGTCAACCGGATCGGAGATTTCGGATTTTTGCTTGCGATGTTTCTTCTTTTTTCCACCTTCGGTTCTTTGTCCTACGACGCCGTGTTTTCTCAGGCGCTCGGTTTTTCCCGCGGTGATACGGTGATCTTTTGGATCACGCTGTTGATGTTCGTCGGTGCCACCGGAAAATCGGCGCAGATTCCGCTCTACGTCTGGCTTCCCGATGCGATGGCGGGTCCGACGCCGGTCTCCGCCTTGATCCACGCGGCGACGATGGTCACCGCCGGCATTTATATGGTGGCGCGCAGTTCGGTGCTGTTCGCCCTTGCACCGGCAACGATGGAAATTGTCGCGGTGATCGGATTGATGACGGCATTGTTCGCCGGAACGATCGGACTGGTGCAGAACGACATTAAAAAGGTTTTGGCATATTCCACCGTCAGTCAGCTGGGGTACATGTTCCTCGGCGTCGGTGTCGGAGCGTTTTCCGCCGGACTGTTCCATGTGATGACGCATGCGTTCTTCAAAGCGCTGCTGTTCCTCGGTTCCGGTGCGGTTATCCACGCCATGCATGAAGAACAGGATATCCAAAAGATGGGCGGGCTGCAGAAACATATGCCGTGGACGTTCCGGACATTTGTTATCGGTTCGTTTGCGATCGCCGGATTCCCGCTTCTTTCCGGATTTTTCTCCAAGGATGAAATTTTATGGAAAGCGTACGCGGACGGCGCACCGTGGATGTGGGGGATCGGTGCATTGGCCGCCGGCATCACCGCCTTTTATATGTTCCGTCTGGTTGCGCTGACGTTCCTCGGCAAAGAACGGTTCGACGTACATCACGTCCATCCGCACGAAGCGCCGAAGACGATGCTCATTCCGCTGCTCGTGCTGGCATTCTTTTCGGTCGTCGGCGGATATGTCGGCATTCCGCACGTGCTCGGCGGACACAACTATTTCGATGAGTTCCTGTCGCCGGTATTTGCCGGTGCACAGGCAAAAATGCTTCTTCCGTCGCACGATGCCGTCGCGCTGGAGCTCGGCTTGATGGCGGTATCGGTTGCCCTCGGCCTCACCGGCATCTATTTCGGATGGAAAATTTTCACGGTCCGCACGGACATCGCCGAACGGACCGCAAAAAAATTCTCCAAACTCCATGCGCTGCTCTGGAACAAATATTTTGTGGACGAAGCGTACGACGCGGCGGTGGTGAATCCGATCAAACAGGTGTCGGACAAGTTTTTGTGGAAAATTTTCGATGTGAAGGTGATCGACAATACGCTGAACCATTCGGCGAAATTCATCGACGTAACGGCGAATATTCTCCGCCGCATCCAGACCGGCGTGGTGCAGAGTTATGCGGTGATTTTTGTCGCCGGAATTTTGTTCGTACTCGGCTTCTTGATGGTCCGTTAAATTTTTCCCGTGCCCCATTTGAACAATCGCTCCCATGCATAACATCCTGACATACACGCTGTTTTCGCCGCTGATCGGAATTCTGCTGCTGCTGTTTATCCGCAAAGAAAAACAGAATGTGATCAAATATATCGGCGTGGCGACATCAACCGTCACGTTCATTCTCTCCCTCTTCGTTTATTTCGCCTTCGATGCCGCGAACACACAAATGCAGTTTGTGGAACAATATCCGTGGATCGAAGGATTGGATATTACGTATTTCGTCGGCGTGGACGGATTGTCGATTTTGCTGGTGGTGCTGACCACGTTCCTCACGCCGCTGGCGCTGATCGCTTCCTGGGATTCCATCACCGATCGGTTGAAGGAATATGTGTCGTTCATGCTGCTGCTCGAAGTCGGCATGCTCGGCGTCTTTTTGGCGGTCGATCTGTTCCTCTTCTACGTTTTCTGGGAAGCGATGTTGATTCCGATGTATTTTATCATCGGTATCTGGGGCGGGAAGGAGAGGATTTATGCGGCGGTGAAGTTTTTCCTCTATACGATGGCCGGATCGCTGCTGATGTTGATCGCGATTCTCTGGCTCGGATATTACGCGTCCACGCTTCCCGGCGGTTATTTCACCACGAACCTTCAAAAATTATACGCCATCGCGCCGTCGATCCCGATGGGATTGCAGGTGTGGATGTTCCTGGCGTTTACTCTTTCCTTCGCGATTAAAGTTCCGCTGTTCCCGCTCCACACCTGGCTCCCCGATGCGCACGTGCAGGCGCCGACGGCCGGATCGGTGATCCTGGCCGGTGTGCTGCTGAAAATGGGGACGTACGGATTGATCCGCTTTTGTCTGCCGCTGTTTCCCGCCGCGTCGATCCAATTTACGCCGCTGCTCGCGACACTGTCGGTTATCGGCATCGTGTACTGCGCGCTCGTGGCGATGGTGCAGACGGACGTAAAAAAACTGGTGGCGTACTCTTCCGTGAGCCATTTGGGATTTGTCGTGCTGGGAATTTTTTCGATGACGGAAGAGGGGATTCAGGGAGCGATCATTCAAATGATCAATCACGGACTTTCCACCGGGGCGTTGTTTCTTCTTGTCGGAATGATCTACGACCGCCGCCATACGCGCGAGATATCGCAGTTCGGCGGTTTGTCGAAAGTGATGCCCGTGTTCTCCACCATCTTTATGATCGTGACCTTTTCCTCCATCGGTCTGCCCGGCTTGAACGGATTTGTCGGCGAGTTTTTGATTCTGCTCGGCACCTTTACCTCCGCCGTGCTCGGTTCGTACTGGTATGCGGCGGTGGCGGCCACCGGCGTGATCTTTTCGGCGGTATATATGTTGTGGATGTGTCAGCGGGTCTTTTTCGGGAAAATAACGCATGAAGAGAACCGGTCGCTTGTCGATCTCACGAAACGGGAGATCGCCGTGTTGCTGCCGGTGCTGCTGTTCATCGTATGGATCGGCGTGTATCCTTCAACGTTCCTGAAGTCATCCGCCGCATCGACGAAACAAACGGTGACACAGATCCAGGCGGTGCACAGCGGCGCGACGCTGAAATAATCGAACGTCTTTCTCCTTACGCATTTGAAGAAAATTTTATGGAATTCTTTTCCTACACAGATCTGATCGGTTCTTCGGCGATTCTCGTGTTATGCGGATTTTCGCTGATCGCGCTGCTGACGAATGCATTGGTCACCCGTTCCGCGGCGACGGTTTTTTGGGTGGCAGTGGCCGGGCTTATCGGAGCGATGGGATTCGCCGTTTATACCTTCCCGATGAATGAAACGATTTATTCGGATATGCTCCTGGCCGGAGGATATGCGAGTTTTTTTGCCGTCCTGTTCCTCGGTATCGCGCTGGTGTCGCTGTTCCTTGCCAAACCGTATTTGGAACGGGAGCAGTATCATTATGGAGAGTTTTATGTGCTCGTACTGCTTTCCACCATCGGCATGCTGGTGCTCGGTGCGTCGGCGGATCTGATCTCCGTCTTCCTCGGTATCGAAATCATGTCCGTGGCGTTTTACGTCCTCGCCGGTTATTACCGGACTACCCATGCCTCGAATGAATCGGCGTTGAAATATTTTCTGCTCGGTGCGTTCGCGACCGGATTTTTGCTCTACGGCATCGCATTAATCTACGGAACGACGGGAACCACCAACCTGCTCCGCATCGTCGCGATGTATCCGCAGGCGTTCGGCGACCCGCTGCATATTGTCGGATGGGGATTGATCCTGATCGGCTTCGGATTTAAAGTAGCGGCGGTTCCGTTCCATATGTGGGTTCCCGATGTCTATGAAGGAGCTCCGACCCCCGTCACTGCACTCATGTCCACCGGCGGAAAAGCGGCGGCATTTTCCGCTTTTGTGATCACCTTTTCCGTACCGATGGCGATGAAAGATGAACGATTGATCACGGTCGTGGCCATTCTCGCGGCGGCATCGATGATCGTCGGAAATTGGTTCGGATTGTCGCAAACGAATTTGAAACGGATGCTGGCATATTCCAGCATCGCACATGCCGGGTACATGCTCATCGGCATCGCGTCGGCTACTTCCATGGGACAGCAGGGAATCACCTTCTATCTCGTCTCCTATGCGCTCACCAATCTCGGCGCGTTTGGGATTCTCGGTTTGTTGGAAAAACAGAACGGCGGCCATCTCACCTACGAAGAATATGCGGGACTCGGAAAGAAAAAGCCGGCGCTCGCGGCGCTGCTTGCCATGTTTATGTTTTCGCTCACCGGCATTCCGCCGTTCGCCGGATTTGTGGGGAAATATTATCTCTTTGCCAGCGCCGTCCAGTCCGACCTGACATGGCTGGCCATTCTCGGCGTGTTGACGAGTCTCTTCTCCACCTATTATTATCTCCGCGTGGTGGTGTATATGTATTTCCGCGAATCGGCCGATACGGCGGTTCCGGAACTGTCGCGGTGGTCGTTCGGTGCGGTGATCGTCTGCGGCATTGGAATACTTCTGCTCGGCATTTTCCCGGCGCTGATCTTGAACGTGATGAAATCGATGTTCTGATCCGGTCGTCACCGACGAAAACCGTCCGCTTCGCAGAGAGGTTGGACGGTTTTTTCATTTATGAAACGTATTCTCACACCGGAAGAAATGAAACGAGCCGACCGTTACGCCATCGAACGGTCGGGCATTCCGTCCTTGCGATTGATGGAACGGGCGGGACGGGGAGTAGCGGAGGTTGTTGTGAACCGATTGCGCCCCCCGGACCGCGTATTGATTGTCTGCGGCAAAGGGAATAACGGCGGGGACGGATTGGTTGTTGCGCGGTTGCTCTCGCGGAAAGGATTCGACGTTACCGTCGCACTCGTGGAACCGCGATCGCGATTGAAAGGGGATGCGGCGCATCAGTACGAACGGTTGATCCGGGAGTCACCTACCGTCAACATCGTTCCGGTGAAGAAGGAGATCGGTCAACGGCAAAAAAAATATTCCGTTATCATCGACGCGATGCTCGGCACTTCTTCGCGCGGACCGTTGACCGCTCCGTACCGATCCGCCGTGCGACGGTGCAATGCCCTGTTGGGATGGAAAATTGCGATCGATCTTCCGACCGGAATGGACGGTGAGACGGGGGAGTGCGGAAAGGAGACGTTCCGTGCCGATGTGACGGTGGCAATCTCCCATCCGAAGATTGGATTTTTCCGCGGGCGGGCGGCCGAATTGACCGGTGAAATCGTGACGGTGGATATCGGCATTCCGCGCAGTGCCGTACAGTTTGCCGCCAACGGAAGTGTCCGGATACAGTTGACCGAACATTCCGATGTTCGGCGCACTTTTCCGCGGAGGCCGGTGAACAGTCACAAACATTCGGTCGGGAAGATTTTTATTCTGGCCGGATCCTACGGCATGACCGGTGCAGCGTTGTTGTGCAGTGCCGCCGCCATGCGGAGCGGGGCGGGACAAGCGGTGTTGGGGATTCCGGAATCCGAATATTCGATCGTCGCCCGCCGTACTGTGGAAGTGATGCCGTTGGGACTTCCCGCGACGCCGGAGAGGACCCTTTCACTTCATGGGCTCGCGGAGATCGAGCGCCGCATACGATGGTGCGATGTCGTGGTGATCGGCTGCGGGTTGTCGCGACACGTGGAAACGTTTCAATTGATCCGTACGGTCGTTTCCCGATGCCATACGCCGATGGTCATCGATGCCGATGCACTGTCGGCATTCAACGGGCAGACGGAAATTCTAAGGAAAAAGAAATCGCAACGGATCGTTTTGACGCCGCATATGGGTGAATTTTCGCGATTATCGGGACTTTCCGTAGCCGACATTGAGAAGGACAAGTTCCGCATCGTTTCGGAATTTGCGAAACGAAATAAAGTAACTGTAGTACTGAAAGGTGCGGCCACGACTGTGGCGGCATCGAACGGCGACCTCTTCATCAATCCGACCGGAAATCCCGGTATGGCCACGGCCGGGAGCGGCGATGTGTTGGCCGGCATCATAGCCGCGCTGATCGGGCAGGGAAATACCGCCGCGACAGCTTCAGTGAACGGCGTGTTTCTCCACGGACTGGCGGGAGATGAAGCGGCACGGAAAAAAGGAATCCATGGAATGATCGCGCGGGATATCGTTTCGATGCTTCCGAATGCGATGAAAAAAATTGTCTACCCATGAACACCGAACAACGGATCATCAATTTTATTCAATATCAGCTTCCGGTCATTGCCTGGTGCGGCTTTATTTTTATCGCCTCGTCGACACCGTCACAAAAAATCCCGGGTCTGGAGAATCTTTCCGACAAACTCGTTCATTTCGGCGTTTATGCCGTTCTCTGCTGGCTGTTTCATGTCGCATTTTTTTTCCAATCATCCGCTTCGCTGAAACGGCACAGCATCACAGCGGCCGTTCTAATGGCGATCGTGTTCGGCGCGTCCGATGAGTATCATCAAACGTTTACGCCGGGACGTTCGGCCGAACTATACGATCTTTTGGCGGATACCGGCGGCGCCCTCTTTTACGCTCTGGTGCGCGGCAAGCTGGGGTTGTACCGTCATGAATAAATGGGTCCGCTCCATTCTTTCTCTTTCCACCTTCCGGTCCCTGAAACACGAACAGTACCGGATTTTTTTTTCGGGACAGATCATCTCACTGGTGGGGACATGGATGCAGTCCATGGCTCAAGCCTGGCTCGTATATCAATTGACCCACTCACCCGTGTGGCTCGGCACGCTCGGACTCTTGAACACGCTGCCGATGCTTCTTTTTTCCTTTTACGGCGGTTCGGTTGCGGACCGGTATTCCAAACATTCAATCGTTGTGGTGACGCAATCGTTGTCGTTATTACAAGCGGTGATTCTGTTTACTCTTGTCTTCTTTAACGCCGCAACGGTGGAGATCGTGTGTGTGTTAGCCTTTACGCTGGGGACGATCAATGCATTCGATGTTCCGGCCCGGCAATCGTTCGTGATCGAATTGGTGGGAAAAGAACACGTGGCAAATGCAGTGGCGCTCAACTCCGCATCCTTCAATGCCGCCCGGGTGATCGGTCCCGCGATCGGCGGCGGAGTGATCGGAACAATCGGCGTGGCGTGGTGTTTTTTTATCAATGCACTGTCATTCGTCGCTGTTCTTTTCGTTCTAAAAAAAATGTCCCTGCCCGCCGTCACCCGGCCTGCGTCGCCTCCTTCCTCGCTGACCGGCGGAATGAAAGAAGGGTTAACATTCATCCGCAGCGACCGTTCTCTGGTTGCGCTGTTCATCTTGGTCGCTGTCATTACACTGTTCGGATGGTCGTATGCAGTGTTGCTTCCCATTTATGCCGATGCAATCCTGAAGAGCGGGGCGGTCGGCCTCGGCAATTTGATGATGTCGTTCGGCATCGGGGCGTTGATCAGTGCAATCATTGTGGCGAGTGCGGAGCAATCGGTGCGGCCGAGCCGGTTCATCTATTCCGGGATCGCTCTCTTTACCGCCGGCGTTTCGGTGTTCGCTTTGTCGGTCGTGCCCGCCCTCTCCATGGCAAGTTTGGTGATTGTCGGGATGGGATTGATTATGTTCATCGCCACGGCGAACGCTTCCATTCAGCGCAGGGCTCCGGACCATCTTCGCGGAAGAGTGATGGGACTCTATTTGCTGATCTTTCAGGGATTGGCGCCGTTCGGCCACTATGGAATGGGGTGGATGGCACAAATTTTATCCCCGCCATCGGCAATCCTCTCCGGTGCCTTGATTTGCGGAATCTGCGGCTTATCCGTTCGACTATTCGTCCCTTTCCACAGAAATAAATAATAATTGCTTGACAATTTTGTTTTAATCACCTAATTTCTGAAAGCCCTTCCACAGCCTATTAATTCAAGGAATAATTTGTCCGTTACGATCTATGACATTGCACGGGAAGCGAATGTAGGAATTGGTACGGTCTCTCGGGTGCTGAACAACAGCGCCAATGTGACATCGGAAACCCGCGAACGGGTGATCAAAATCGCCCGACGGTTGAACTACCAGCCGCATGCCTTTGCCCAAGCCCTCGCCCGCAAACGTTCCAATACGTTGAGCGCCATTATTCCTTTTTTCACCAACTATTTTTTCATCGAAGTTCTTCAAGGGGTTCAAGAGACCCTTTCTTCCCTCGGTTATGATCTGATCATCCACGGCGCCAACAACACGAAACAGTTGGAGGAATATCTTCAAAGTTCCATGCGGAAGGGGAGAGTGGACGGCACTTTATTGTTCTCGCTGGAACTTCCCGACCGGTTTGCCGAGGAATTTCTGGAAAAAAAGACTCCGCTTGTGCTCGTCGATGCCTATCATCCGCAGTTCGATTCCATCCAGGTGGACAATCTCAACGGCGCCCAGGTGGCGACCGAACACCTGTTGTCTCTGGGACACAAAAACATTGGAATGATCAACGCCAACGTGAACAGCGTTCCGGCGCGGGAACGGTTGAACGGATTTCGGGAGACGCTCCGCAAACACGGGCTTCCCGTTGCGGAGGAGAACATCGTGGTCAGCACCGAAGTGAAGAACGACGGTTTCAGCCGGGAGTCGGGATATCATGCGATGACCGAACTGCTGGGACGAGGCGTGAAACTTCCGAGCGCTTTTTTTGTTTCCAGCGATATCCAGGCAATCGGCGTCATGGCGGCCTTGCGGGAACACCAACTCCGCGTGCCGGACGATGTGGCGCTGATCAGTTTCGACGATGTGGAGCTCGCAAAAAATTTCGACCTGACGACCATGAGCCAGCCGATGTATAAGATGGGGGAATTGGCGGTGAAAAAGATGATGGCCCGGATCGAACAGCCGGATTCACCCCCCTCTGCGGTCAACTTTAAGCCGGAACTTGTCGTACGAGCAAGCTGCGGTGCGAATAAAAATTATATTTTCCACGAACAGTAAGTTTGCGATTCGGTTTTTCACTTCATCATTTCGGAGCAGCGGGAATGAAAAAAATTGTTCTTACCATCTCCCTGGCACTGGCCGTTCTTATCGTCCAACTCTTCGCCGGAACCACCGGGAAGATCGTCGGCACCGTGACCGATGCCAAGACCGGCGAACCTCTTCCCGGCGTCAACATCATTCTCGTCGGAACCACCTTCGGCGCTGTGACGGACTTCGAAGGGAATTTTCTGATTCTCAATCTCCCGCCGGATATTTACACCATCCGCGCTTCGTCGATCGGATATGCGCCGTTGAGTTATTCGAATATCCGCGTCAGTGTTGATCTCACCACGCGGCAGGATTTTAAATTAAGCGAAGAGACGGTGGTGGGGGATGAAGTGGTCATTACAGCCGAACGACCGCTGGTGCAGCGCGATCTCACCGCAACGACTGCTGTTGTCGGCGGCGATGATATTAAACAACTTCCGGTGACGGAAATCGGCCAGGTGATTGGTCTGCAGGCGGGGAACGTGGCGGGTAGCATTCGCGGCGGCCGGTCCGGGGAAACGGCGTACTGGATCGACGGTGTGCCGGTGACGGACGTCTTCAACGGCAGCGCGGTGGTCGATGTGAATCCGAGTATGGTGCAGGAATTGCAAGTGCTCTCCGGCGCCTTTAATGCGGAATATGGCCAGGCCATGTCCGGCATCGTGAATATCATCACCCGGGAAGGGGCGGAAAAATATTCCGGCAGCGTTACCGCATATGCCGGCGATTATTTGAGCAACAACAGCGATGTGTTTAAAGGGATCCAGAAATTCGAACCGTTCAACATCCGGAACATCGAAGCGAGCGTGAGCGGTCCGCTCGCCGGGAAAGATATCTCCCTTTTTCTGAACGGACGGAACATCTATTACGGCGGATACCTGAACGGCATCCGGAAATACACGCCGAGCACGGCCATCGCCCGCCGTTTCGACCGGGATGAGGCATACATTCTCGGTACAGATTTTTATAACGATTCGATCTACGTTCGCAACAATTTCTCCTCCGTCGCCGCCGGCGGCTCGATCTCCGCACCGCAAGCGGATTCGATCAACCGGCATCGATTTGATTCCGCCTACAGCGTCTTTAAGAACAATTATATCAACGGCACCGGAGACGGGTCCACGGTTCCGATGGGATGGAATGAAAAATTGTACTTGCAGGCAAAACTCGCCCTGCGCATCACGCCGGAATTAAAATTGAACATCACCGGTATCTATGATAATGTGGAGTCGCAGGGATATAACAGGGATTTCCAGTATAATCCCGACGGTCAGGGAAAGGATTATACGCGGTCCTATACCGGTATTTTCCAATTGACGCACACCCTCAGCACAACGACCTTTTATACCCTCGGTGGTTCTTACTTCGACAAATCCTACAAACATTATCTGTACGAAAACCCGAACGATCCCCGATACACACATCCGGAACTTGCAAATCTCGGCCGCGCGCTCAGCACATATTCCTTCAGCACCGGCGGGTCGGACATGAGCCGGTATTCGCGTTCCACCACCACCGGACTGGTGAAACTCGATGTGAGCAGCCAGATGACCAACGAACATTTCGTGAAATTCGGCGCGGAACTTCGCCGTCACAAAATTTTCCTTGATGATATCACTCTCCGTCCGATCGCCGCGCAAAACTCCTTTAAAAATTCCCAGTCGAGTCCCTTTATCTCCACATACATCGAAGGGGACACCTCCATCTACCGCGATACGTACACGCACAATCCGGTCGAGATCTCCGGTTATATCCAGGATAAGATGGAGTTCAAGGACCTGATCATCAATCTTGGCGTCCGTGTCGACTATTTCGAACCGGATGCCAATGTGCTGGCGGACGACGAAGATCCGAACATTTATTCTCCGGCGAAGTTTGAAAATACCTTTTTCGATTACAACGGCAACGGCCAACAGGATGCGAACGAACCGGCGAAGACGGTGGCGGACCGGCAGAAATATTGGTACAAAAAAGCATCGTCCAAAGTGAAGATCAGTCCGCGGTTCGGCGCTTCGTTCCCGATTACCGACCGGGGTGTGATCCATTTTTCATACGGTCATTTTTTCCAGGTGCCGAACTTCGAACGCCTGTATGTGAATCCGGGCTTTAAGGTCGGCCAGGGAATCGGCAACGTGGATCATCGCGGATCGCCGACGGGAAATGCGGACCTCAATCCCGAACAAACGATCAACGGCGAAATCGGTTTGCAGCAGCAGTTGACCGATGACATGAGCATCGATGTTACCGCATACCTCCGCGACATCCGGAATCTTACCGGTTCCCGCGCAGACCAAATCCCGATCGGCGGAGGATTTGCCACGAGAACGTACACCAAATATGTGAACAGCGATTTCGGATTCGTCCGCGGATTTATCGTATCGCTCGACCGTCGATTCGCGCAAGGTATGACGCTCGGTGTGGATTATACGTTCCAGATCGCGCGCGGCAGCGCCTCCGATCCGAACCAGGCGCGGAATCAAGTGGCGGGCGGACAGCTGCCGGAAGTACAATTGACGCCGCTCGGCTGGGATCAGCGGCATACGATCAACGCGGTCTTCTCCTACTCCGAAGAGACATGGGGGGGAAGCATGATCAGCCAATACGGCAGCGGCACGCCGTACACCCCCGATGTGACGAGCGATGTCACCGTCTTCCTGACCAACTCCGAAGTGAAACCGCAATATTTCAACACGGACATCCGCTTGTATAAAAACATCGCGTTGGATGCATTGAAGATCACTCTGTTCATGCGGGTGAACAACCTTTTCGACATTAAAAATGAAACCGGTGTGTTCGGCGATTCCGGCCGTGCCGGCGAGACGAAGTATGAGCGGGAAGCGCTCCTCTCGGGACAAAAACAGTATATCAACACCATCCGTGATTATTACACGATTCCGACGAATTACTCCGAACCGCGCAGGATCGAAGTCGGAACAACGTTAGAATTTTAAACGAGGATCCACTCTATGAAAAAAGTATTTGCCGTAACGTTGATCCTTTTCCTATTGAGTGCCGGTGACGGGCTGCGGGCGCAGTCGGGTTCGCAATTTTCCCGGTCGGCGGTTCACAGCGCGAACCGCGTGAAGACGGTCTTCACCAATTCCGGTATCATCGGTGCGCCCATCGATACGCGTCCCCGCGGCGCGTGGATCTATTCCTCCAACGGATATATCGGCGACGTGTCGCTGCTGGTCGGCGCGGAGGTGAAGAAGGATGCTTTGACGTTCCATTCGGTTGTGACAAGCCCGGTGACGTTCCGGCCCGCTTCGTCGCACGACACCAATGACAAATCGGGCGGCGGTACACCGTGGGGATTTATGCCGGTCGGCGGTTATTTTAATCCGGCCAAACAGAGCATTGCGATGAGCGATGATCCGACGACGTGGCCCTCTTCCTGGCCCGACAAGTTGAACGACGTGCTCGATCCGGGTTGGCAGGGATCCTGGAACGGTTATTTCGGAAAGCGGGCCAGCGCCAATCAGGAAAGTTATTTTTTGATGGACGATAACAACGATATCCGTTTTAATGTAGCGGCGAATAATATCCACGGCGTCGCATTTAAACCCGATTCCACCAATCTTTCCCGGAATGGCTTGGGATTGGAAGTGAAAGTTCGCGGATTGCAGTGGAGCCAATTCCTCGCTCAGGACAACATCTTCTGGCTGTACGAAATTACAAACACGAGCACGACAAACTACGATCGCACGACCTTCGGAATGGTGGTCGGAACGCTGGTCGGTGTTACCGGAAGCCAGTTGTTCAATGAGTATGACGACGACTGGTCGTTTTATGACGTGGTGGAAAATATTACCTACACCGGCGATTATGACCGGAACTGTTCCCGCAATCCTTTCTGGCAGGGATCAGTCGGCATGGTCGGTTATGCATTTCTGGAAAGTCCGGGAAATCCGTTCGACGGAATCGACAACGACAATGATGTGGATAAATTCGTCCCCGCACCCGGAACGAGTTTTTACACCGCGACGGATTTCGATTCGACCGTGATCTCCGCCGGTTCCAGCATCGTGCTGATCAACAATAATTTTACGCGGCAGGTTGTGACGGTCGGTGCTTCGCCGGCCACCTACAACACGCGCGGTGCGTCGATCCTCATCACTCCCGGCGTCACCAAACTGGCGGAAGGGAACGTGATCGGAACCGGTTCGGCGCAAACGATCAATCCGAACGCGTACGACGGCATCGACAACGATTTGGACGGTATCATTGATGAAAATTTCTATCTCCATTACCGACAGGTGAAAGTTTCTACGGATGTTCCGCCGAAGACGTTGATCGATATTCTCCGTCCGGTGCGCCGTGTTTCGTATGCGCCTGCGTTTAACGGCGGTCCGCTCTCCATGATCGACGAACGCCGCGACGACAATGTGGATAACGACCGTGACTGGAATATCAATTTCGACGACGTCGGCCGCGATGGCGTCGCCGATCCGGCCAATCCCGACTTCGGTGAAAAGGACGGATTGCCGACGTCCGGATACAATGCGGACGGAACCGATTCCGGACTTCCCGGCGAACCGAATATGGATAAGACCGATGTGGATGAATCCGACCAGATCGGCTTGACGAGTTTTCAGTATTTCACACCGGCGAATGATATTCCGCTCGGCGACGATGAGATGATGTGGACACGCATGCAGCCCGGATATTTTTCCGTGCCGGTGTCCATCGTCAACAACCGTCCCGAGTACGGGCAGGATGGCGATTTCATTTATGCGTCGGGGTATTTCCCGCTCTTGGCGAAACGGACCGAACGTTTTTCGCTTGCGCTCGTGTACGGCGGCGGTAACGGTGGATCGCGCGAGGACGACATCGCCGATTTGTTGAAGCACAAGCAGACCGTGCAGAAGATCTATGACGCAAACTATCAATTCCCGATCGCGCCGGAACCGGTGCCGACCCTCTCCGCGCTGGCAGGGGACGGGAACGTTAAACTGTATTGGGACCGGCGCGCCGAAGATGCGATCGATCCGGTGTTAAAGATCAAAGATTTTCAGGGATATAAGATCTACAAAGCGACCGACCGCGAATTCAATGATGCGTTCAACGTCACCGATGCAAACGGCGTGCGGAAAGGTTACAAACCGAACTTCCAGTTCGATCTCAACGACAGCATCAGCGGGTATTACCGCGCACCGGAAGAGATCTTCGACGAAGCCGCCGGATTTACGTACTTCCTCGGCAATAATACCGGATTGCTGCACGACACCGTCGACTACGACGTGATCAACGGCCGGACGTATTATTATGTGATCGTGGCGTACGATAAAGGGG
>CAZRWF010000028.1:12099-32393 GCA_964603685.1 uncultured Chitinophagaceae bacterium | reverse complement strand
CCAAACGGAGATTGGGCATAAAGAACAATGCCGTCGTATTTCTCTCCTTGAAATTCATCCAAACGTTTTGCACCTTAACACATTCAACGGTGCGAATCCCCCATATGTTCGAAGAAAAACGACGAAAATTCGGCATTTCCCTGACGCGGATATTGTTTCGCAACAACCGGACAAAACCGATCTCCTTCTCCGGAACATTCACCAACGCAAAAACCGCATTGGTGATCATTCCGGAAAATCCGGAACAACGGTCGGTGGTGGCGCAGACACTCATTCTGCTGCAAAACAAATTCCAGGGGAACACATTGACGCTCGTCGTGCAGGAAGGTCACCGGAATTTTTCCAACACGCTGAATCGTTCCAACGTTACCACCCTCAAAAACGATCAATTGAACTATTTTTTTCTCCCGAAGAAAAAAGAGATTTCGGCGCTGCTGAACCGGAAATTCGACGTGGTGGTGGACCTTAACTTTTCCATCGTCCCGGCTGCCGCGTACCTGTGCAGAGCAGTCTCGGCGCCGCTCAAAGTCGGATTCGCCCAGCGGGACGCCGATACATTTTATAATTTTCAGTTTAACGCCCTTCCCCACCGGAACGCCAAATTGCGGTATGAACAGCTGTTCCGGACGTTATCCATGTTTTGACCGAAAGGATCGCCATGAAATTTGATGTCACCAAAAACGGCACCGGCGCCGTGTTGACGCTGAAAGAACGGAAACTGGATGTGTCGGTTTCGCCGGAATTGAAGGGGGAATTCATCCTCCTCTGCCGTCCGGCGCTCAAATCGCTCATTATCGACCTGACCGCGGTGGAGTTTTGCGACAGCAGCGGTCTCAGCGCCCTGTTGATCGCGGACCGCCAGATGCGCCAGCACGGCGGCGAGATTAAATTGGTGGGAGTGCATAAGAAGGTCCTCTCGCTGCTGAAAATCTCCCAGTTGGATAAAGTTTTTCCGATCTTTGACAGTGTGGCGAAAGCGCAGAAGAATTAGATTTTTTCCATTCAGAAATTCATCCTTCGAAACGCTCGTCCAAAAAGCGGACTTGCTACGTTAAGGATGAACGCTTTTTTTTATCCACCGTACGTTCTTAATCGGTCAACCTCATGGGTTTTTCTCCGCTCGACTATTCGATCGTCCTGATCTATCTTCTCGGCGTCACTCTCATCGGCGTCTACATCGGCAGAAAACAAAAAACTTCGCGCGACTACTTCCTCGGCGGCAAAGAGATGTCGTGGTGGTCGGTCGGATTTTCGATCGTCGCCAGCGAGACCAGTACGCTTACCTTCATCAGCATTCCGGGTCTGGCGTACAAAAGCGACATGCATTTTCTGCAGCTGGCGGTCGGTTACTTCATCGGACGCCTGCTCGTATCGCTCATCTTCATCCCGGCGTATTATAAAGGGGATCTCGAAACGGCGTACGACTTCCTGGGCAAACGGTTCGGCATGCCGCTCCGGAAATTCACCTCCACCGTTTTTATCGTTACCCGCGTTCTCGCCTCCGGCGTGCGTCTGTTCGCCACCGCCATTCCCGTCCACCTCATCACCGGATACGATTATGCGACCAGCATCTTCATTATCGGCATCTTCACGCTCGTCTACACGTATGTCGGCGGACTGAAAGCGGTGGTGGCGATGGATGTGGTGCAGATGTTCATCTACCTCGGCGGTGCGCTCGCCTCGATGATCCTGATTCTCGACCATCTGCCGAACGGCTGGAACGACGTCGTCGCTGCCGCCACGGCGAACGGTCTCGACAAATTTTCGATGATCAATACAACGACCGGCAACACGTTTCTGGAATTCCTCTCTTCCCCGTACACGCTGCTCGGCGGTTTGCTCGGCGGCACATTCCTTTCCATGGCGTCGCACGGTACCGATCAGCTGCTCGTTCAGCGTCTTCTCGGCTGCAAAACGAAACGGGAAAGCCAGAAGGCGTTAATGCTCGATGCCGCCATCATCGTGCTGCAGTTCGCCTTTTTCCTCGTCCTCGGGCTATGTCTTTATGCGTTTTACAACGGCGTGCCGTTCCAACAGCTCGGACTGAAATCATCGGATGAAATATTCCCGAAATTTATCGTGGAAAACTTGCCGACAGGATTAGCGGGATTGGTGGTGGCGGGAGTACTGGCGTCCGCCATGGGAACGCTCTCCTCTTCCATCAGCTCGCTGGCTTCCTCCACGTTTCTCGATCTGTTCAAATTTACCGCCCGCGGTAAAGATCTCGACCAGCAAACGGAAATCCGCTGGTCCAAACGGTTTACGCTGTTGTGGGGATTCATCCTCATCGGCGGGGCAATGCTGTTCACCGACACAAAAAATCCGGTGGTGGAGATCGGCCTGAAAATCGCGTCGTTTACGTACGGCGGATTGCTCGGTACATTTTTTCTCGGACTGTTATTCAAGCGGACCAATCAAACGGATGCGTTCGCCGGATTCGTCGCCGGCATTGCGGCGATGGTGCTCGTGCTGACCTACACGACGATCGATTTCACATGGCATACGCTGATCGGCGCAACGGCCACCATTGTGGTGGGAAACCTCAGCAGCTACATAACGAAACGATGAGTATGGAATACCGATACGGCCTGCTGTGCGGCGGTGCCCTCTCGCTGTGGGTGCTTGCCGAATTCGCGCTCGGATTCCACACCACCGCCCTTGAAATCGGACAATACAGCGGATATTTTGCATTCTCCATTCCGTTGATCCTTATTTTCACGGCGTTGCGCGAACAACAGCGGCAATCGGCGGGGATACTCACTTTAAAGAGCGGCATCTCCGTCGGGTTCACGATCGCTTTCGTCTCATCCATTCTTTTTACGATTTTTCTGGCGGTGTATCATCATTACATCAATCCCGAGTGGATCGAAACGATGGTGGAATGGCAACGCCGCAAACTGATTCTCGGCGGCGCAACCGACGATCAGATTGAAGCGTTTATGGACCGGAACCGGCAAATGAACAATGCGTTCGCGCAAGGGATCATGACGCTCATCAGCAATGTTGGCGTCGGCGTGACGGTGACACTTCTCGAAATTCCTTTGATCAAATATCTCTTCACCAAACGACGATAATATGCACATCATCGACTGGAGCATCATCGCCCTCTATTTTATCGCCAGCGCGGCGGTCGGACTCTACTATTCCAAACGGGCCGGCGGCAGTTTGCAGGAATTTTTTCTCTCCGGACGAAACCTTCCGTGGTGGCTCGCCGGCACAAGCATGGTGGCGACGACCTTCGCCGCCGATACACCGTTGGCGGTTACGGAATTAGTCGCGCAGAACGGGATTGCCGGAAACTGGCTCTGGTGGAACTTCGTCTTCGGCGGAATTTTGACCGTCTTCTTTTTTGCGCGGTTGTGGCGCCGTGCCGGAATTTTAACGGATGTGGAGTTCGTGGAATTGCGTTACTCCGGCCGG
Organism: uncultured Chitinophagaceae bacterium; assembly: GCA_964603685.1. Lineage (GTDB taxonomy): Bacteria > Bacteroidota > Ignavibacteria > UBA10030 > UBA8401 > UBA8401. Next base: position 28,973 of record CAZRWF010000028.1, on the reverse strand, counting down.
CCGGCGGCATTTCTCCGCGGATTCCGGGCGATCTATCTCGGCATCTTCATGAATTGTATCATCATGGGCTGGGTCAATCTCGCCATGGCGGCGATTCTGCAAGGGATGTTCGACATTCCGCAGGAACAAGTGATGTGGTATGTCGGCGGTGCGCTGCTGTTGACGGCTGGATATTCCGCTATGTCGGGACTCTGGGGCGTCGCCGTGACCGATGCGTTCCAATTCCTCCTCGCCATGATCGGCTGCATCATTCTCGCCGTTATCGTCTTGAACCTTCCCGAAGTCGGCGGTATCTCCGGACTGAAAGAAAAACTTCCGGCGTGGACGTTCGACTTTACGCCGACCATCGGCGGCGAACCGGCCTCAGCCGGGGGTGCACTGGCGTTGACGGTCGCCTCTTTTCTCGCGTTTATCGGGGTTCAATGGTGGGCCTCGTGGTATCCGGGATCGGAACCGGGAGGAGGCGGTTATGTGGCGCAACGGATGATGTCCGCCAAAGATGAAAAACATTCCCTGCTCGCCACGTTGTGGTTCACTATTGCGCACTACTGCGTCCGCCCCTGGCCCTGGATTCTCGTTGGCCTTTCCACGCTGATCCTTTACCCCGAATTGAGCGCGGCGGATAAAAAACTGGGATTTGTCTACGCCATGCGGGACCATCTGCCGGTCGGCATCAAAGGATTGCTGGTGGCGGCGTTTTTTGCCGCCTATATGTCCACCATTGCCACTCAATTGAATTGGGGCACATCGTACGTGATCAATGATTTTTACCGGCGCTTTTTCCGTCCGGCCGCCGACGACCGTTCGCTGGTTTTTGTTTCGCGTATCACCACCGTGCTGTTGATGATCTTTTCGGTCATCGTCACTGCCTCCATCGACACGATCTCCGGTGCCTGGGCCTTCATCATCGAAGCGGGGGCGGGGCTCGGTCTGGTATTGATCCTTCGCTGGTTTTGGTGGAGGGTGAATGCGTGGAGCGAAATCACCGCCATGGTCGTACCGTTGATGGTTTACGGATATCTTTCGTCCAACACGCAGCTCCAATTCCCTTCCACCCTGTTTCTGATCGTCGGCATCACAACCGTGTGCTGGATCGCGGTGACATTTTTCACCGCACCGACCGACACCGCGACGCTGCAAAATTTTTTCCGCCGCGTTCATCCGGGGGGCATCGGTTGGAAACATGTCGCCCGGTCGCTGAACGATGTCAAGGGTGATTCGGGATACGGCCAATTGTTCGTTTGCTGGCTGCTCGGCGTCCTTCTGGTCTATTCCATGTTGTTCGGTATCGGAAAACTCATCCTGGCGGAGTACGGCGAAGGATCACTCTTTGTGGCGTGCGGACTTGCGTGTGGCGCCGGTATCAACTATCTTTTAGGGAAGATACACGTTATCACCGATTGAGCAATCCGGCCGGAGCCAATTTTCGTAGCAGTAGTATGACCGTCGATAAAGAACAATTTGAGGAGCTCTGTTCCGCCTACGCACTCGGTGCGCTGGACGCGGAAGAACAGTCCTTGTTCGACGACGCTCTGGCGAACGGCGGCGAGGAATATCAAAAAATTTTCCGCGAATCGATCGCCGTCGCATACTTCATCAACAGCGGCATCAAACGGGCCGCACCTTCTCCCCTCGTCAAATCCAAACTACTCAAACGGATCCACAACGGACCGGCAGCACCGTTCTCCTTCTCCCTGTGGTTCGAACGGCTGGCATTGTCGCTCGGATTCGGCCGTCCGCAATTCGGACTCGTCGTTGCCGGTCTGATGGCCGTGGTCGTTCTGGAGGTCGGAGCGTATGCATACCTCCTTTATCAGGATATCGTCGTCGCTGACCATCAGATCACTTTTTACGAACATCAGCTGGCGCAAAAAGAGCAGCGTTTGACCGCGTTGACCGGCGAAGTGGAGCGGCAGCAGGAAATTCTGAACGTGCTGCAATCCCCGAAAATCGAAATGGTGCTGATGAACGGCCTCGAAGTGAATCCGGCCGGTTACGGAAAGATCATCTGGGATCCGGAACGCAAAACGGCGATCCTGCATGTTTCCAAACTCCCGGCCGCCCCGTCCGATAAGGATTATCAACTCTGGTTCCTCGACAAAAACAAACAGCCGGTCAGTGCAGGAGTCTTTTCCGTTACGGAAACGGATGAAAATTATTTCAAGGTGTCGGAAATTCCGGTTCCGGACAGCAAAAAAGATATCGCGGCCTTCGCCGTCACCATCGAACCTAAAGGGGGAGTCCCCCAGCCGACCGGCGCGATGTATCTGCTCGGCGCCCCGGGTTCCGGCCAATAACGTATGATTTTTACTATCGTCCCGGACGAACATATCTCTCGCGACATCGCCCTGCTCGAACGCGTTTCGAAACGGGATGCCTCGGCGTTGTCCGAATTGTACGACCGGCATTCCACGCTGTTGTTTTCCATCATCATCCGCATTTTAAAGGAGAAGATGGAATCAGAAGATACGCTGCAGGAAGTGTTTGTGAACGTTTGGGAACACGCGGAACAGTACGATCCGCGCATCGGCAATCCGAGCGCCTGGCTCTGCCGGGTGGCACGGAACAAAGCGGTCGACCGGCTTCGTTCGAAAAATTACCGGACACGATCACAGGAATCGGACATCGAAAATTTTCACGAGATGTTTGCTGCCGATTATGCCGACAACCCCGATCAGCGCGCGATTCTTTCGGGACAGAAAGAAGAGATCCTGATCGCGCTGACCTCTCTCTCCAAAGAGCAGAAGGAATTAATCGAGTTCGCTTACTTCCGCGGATACACCCAATCCGAACTGGCGGAACATTTCCAGATCCCGTTGGGAACGGTCAAAACGCGTATCCGTTCCGCCATGACCGTCCTGCGCCAGAAACTGCGCCATCATTTCGCCTAAGTTGTTTTTTCGCCAAATTTTCCCAACATTCTTTCCGTCCTCACGCGCGTCCTCTTCGGACGTTTGTCGTATTCCGTCATTACCGTCTCGTACAAAGAAAGGTGTGAACCCGATCCATGGATAAATTTGTCATCACCGGAGGAAAAAAACTGAACGGCACCGTCTCCATCAGCGGCGCCAAAAATGCGACGCTCGCGTTGATGCCCGCCACGCTCCTCGCCAGCGGGAAGTACACCCTTCACAATACGCCGGACCTTCGCGACGTGACGACGATGTCCAAACTGCTGCAGACCATGGGCGTTACGTTCGAACGGAATGGCCGCGCGCTGGAGGTAAACACTTTCCGCGTCAACAAGTTCGAAGCACCGTATGAACATGTAAAAAAGATGCGGGCCTCCATTTACGTTCTCGGACCTCTGCTGGCGCGGTACGGACAGGCAAAAGTGTCGCTTCCCGGCGGGTGCGCCTGGGGCCCGCGCCCCGTGGATCTCCATATCGAAGGGATGAAAAAACTGGGTGCGAAGGTGGAATTGGTGCGCGGTTACATCCACGCAAAGGCAAAACGGCTGAAAGGTGCACGGATCGCGTTTAATGTTTCCAGCGTCGGTGCAACGGGAAACGTACTCATGGCGGCGGTGCTGGCGAAAGGAACGACACGGATCGAAAATGCCGCGATGGAACCGGAAATCACCAATCTGGTCGAGATGCTGATCGCCATGGGAGCGAAGATCGACGGAATCGGGACCACCACACTGGAAATTGAAGGGGTCGACGCGCTCCATCCGGCGGAAGTATACACAATCCCGGACAGGATCGAAGCGGGAACGATGCTGATCGCCGGCGCGATGTGCGGCGGCAAAATACGGATCAACAACGTCATACCGGAACATTTCTCTGCCGTCACCGCGCGGCTCGAGGACAGCGGTGCGAAATTGACCATCGGAAAAGATTATATTGAATTGACCGCCGCACGTTCGATCACGCCGGTGGATGTCACCACGGCGGTGTACCCCGGATTCCCGACGGACATGCAGGCGCAGTGGATTTCGTTAATGACCACCGCCAAAGGAACCTCCACCGTCACCGACACGATCTATCGCGACCGGTTCGCCCATGTGCCGGAAATCGAACGTCTCGGAGCGGATATCGAAATGAAGGATAATGCGGCGATCATCCGCGGCGTGAAAAAATTGTCCGGAACAAAGGTGATGTCCACCGATCTGCGGGCATCGGCGGCCCTGATTCTCGCGGCTTTAAAGGCGGAAGGTGAAACGGAAGTGCTGCGGGTGTACCATCTGGATCGCGGGTACGAAGCGATCGAAAAAAAGCTGAGTTCTCTCGGCGCATCCATCAAACGGGTCTCCGGCGAGGAGTTTTAACGCGGACCGGGTACGGCCAGAAAAAAGGTGGAACCTTTTCCTTCCACCGATTCGAACCAGAGCCGCCCTCCGTTGATCTCCGCAAGATGGTACGCGATGTACAGTCCCAATCCCGAACCCTGCTGTTCGTGTTTTTCCCTGTCCACTTGTCCGAATTTTTTGAACAGGATCGATTTTTTATCCTCGGCAATTCCTCTTCCGTCGTCCCGGATCGAAAATACGAATTCGGGATCAGCGCTAAATCCCACGGTCACCGTTCCGCCGGAATGAGAGAACTTCACCGCATTGTCGAGCAACCGGCGTAGAATGTTTTCCACATGTGGACCGTGCATCAACACGGTGACGGTCATATCCGGCACGGCATTGTTCACGGTGACGCGGTGGTGTTCGCAGATCTTCTCCATATCCTCGATCAAATGATTGACGATCTGCTGCGGATTGATCCGGTACTCCTTCACATCCATTTCCCGCCGGATTTCGCCCGATTCGATCTTCGTGGCGGTGAGAAAATCGTCCACCATCACGTTCAGCCGGCGGCTGCTGTTCTGCAGCATCTGCAGAAAATCCGTCAGTTCCTTCGGTGAAAAATTGTTCTGCGAATCGGAAAGCATCTCCGTTGCGCCGAGGATGGAGGTGAGCGGCGTCCGCATTTCATGCGAGATGAGACGGAAGATCTCGTTTTTCATCTTCTCCGTTTCGAACGTCATCGCTTCGTGCAGCTGTTCCTTCCGCTTCAACTTGCCGCGGATGGAAGAAAGGAGCAGATGGAAATCGACCGGCTTGGTGAGATAGTCGTCGCTGCCGATCTCCTTTCCCGCCACCACGCTGTCCGAATCGGTGTGCGCGGAAAGGAACAAAAACGGTACGTGCTGCAGATGAGGGAGCGACCGGACATGCGCCAGAAAATCGAATCCGTTCTTTCCCGGCATGGTGATATCCGAAATGATGATGTCGGGCGTGTGATTCTGAAGATGTTGGATCCCCTTGTCGACCGTATCCGCCAGCAGAACGTGAAATCCCTCCGCTTCGAGGACCGATCCGACGATCTCGAGCAGGCTTTCTTCGTCGTCCACAAACAGCAATGTCTGTTTTTTATGCGGCATATCGTCGAATGGTTGATTGGATCACTTCCAGCATCGCCGGATGAATGATGCCGTTTGTTGCCAGCGTGTTGGGATCGTCAATAATGTTCCGGCGGTCGTTTGCAAAATTGGTGACGACACCGCCGGCTTCCTGCACTAGAAGCACTCCCGCCGCTTTATCCCACGGATGCAGGAACACTTCCCAATACCCGTCGAACCGCCCGCTCGCCACGTAGGCAAGATCGAGTGCAGCGGAACCGAGCCGCCGGATCCCTTGTGCCAGCGGAAGAAAGGTAACGAAATGTTCGATGACATTCGCCGGATTCTCCTTGACGGTGTACGGAAATCCGGTCACCAACAGCGACTCGATCAGCCGGTCGGTCGACGAAACGGCGATCCGTCGTCCGTTCAGAAACGCCCCTTTCCCCTTTTCGGCCGTATATAATTCATTCGCCGTGGGATCGTAGATCGCTCCGGCCACGATCTCTCCGCGCACTTCCACGCCGATCGTCACACAGAATAGAGGGAGTCCGTGCGTATAATTGGTCGTTCCGTCCAGCGGATCGATGATCCAGCGTATCTCGGACCGTTTCCCGTCCGCTCCCCCTTCTTCACCCAGAATGGCATGATCCGGAAAATGACGGCGAATCGTTTGAACGATAAGTTCTTCGGAACGTTTGTCGATTTCGGTGACGAGATTGGTTTCTTGTCCGATCTTCCGTTCGATGGAACGGACTTTCCCGACATTTTCCAGTAAAAATGTGCCCGCGATCCGGGCGGCCTCCACGGCAACGTCGATCATAAGCTCCACAATGGTGATGGATGAAAATAATTAAATATTCCCCCTGCTCCAATCTTTTTTCGGGAACAAATCGGTTCTGTTGACTGCCAGCACGGTTCGTTCTATATTGGGAGAAAAGGAGTCTCCGATGAAAATTTTCCTCTTTCTGCTCACCGCGTCCTCGATGATTCTGGCGCAGGATGTGCAGAAAAAAGCGCCGCAATATTACGCGGCCCTCTTTTCCCGCGGCGCCGGTTGGGATACGACCAAAGGTCCGAATGCACAGCCCTTTTTTAAGGAGCACGGATTGAACCTTTCCCGATTGAAAAAAGAGGGAAAGATCGCCATTGGTGCACGATACGGTGAAATGGGAATGGTGGTTTTTCCGGCGGAGTCAGAGGAGGAAGTGCGCGGCCATTTTTTCAACGATTCGCTGGTCGTGAAGGACATTTTGCGGATGGAGATCGTAAAGTTCAATCCCTTCTATAAAGGATGCATCGAATAATATGGATGTGCCGGATTTTCGATCACTCATCGAAGCGAGTCTCTCCGCCCAGCAGCGGTTCCGATCCGCATGGGAGCCGGCGACGCCCGATGAATCGCTTACCGTCCCGGATGAAAAAGCGCTCGCCGTGCTTTCCGAATTAGAACTCCGTCTCAAAGAAAATTACCCGTTTTTCCATCCCCGCTATGCAGGTCAAATGATCAAACCGCCGCATCCGATGGCGATGGCGGCATACCTCATGGCAATGCAGATCAATCCGAACAATCACGCATTGGACGGGGGCCCTGCCACCGCCGCACTGGAAATGGAAACAGTCGCACAACTCGCGGCGATGTTCGGTCTGCCGACTCATCTGGGACATTTAACGTCCAGCGGCACCGCGGCCAATATGGAAGCGTTGTGGGTCGCGGGATCAATCCATCCCGGAAAACGGATTGTCTTTTCCCGCGACGCCCACTATACGCATCAGCGGATGTGCGACGTGCTCAAAATTCAGAGCGGCACTGTTGATTGGAACGATGAAGAATCCATCGAACGGGAATTCCGTTCGGGGTCCATCGGAACGGCCGTCGTGACGATGGGGACAACCGGCACCGGCTCTGTGGAACCGCTCCACCGCATCCTGCAGTTGGCCAGACAGTACGGTGTCCGGATTCATGCCGATGCGGCGTACGGCGGATTTTTTATGTTGCTGGCGGATCGCACCGACGGGATCATCGACGGCCGTCCCTTCGCCGCATTAAAAGAGTGCGACAGCATCGTGATCGATCCGCACAAACACGGACTGCAGCCCTACGGTTGCGGATGTGTCCTCTTCCGCGATCCGTCGGTCGGTCGATTCTATCAACATGATTCGCCCTACACCTATTTTACGTCTAAAGAACTCCATCTGGGGGAGATCTCGTTGGAATGCTCGCGCGCCGGAGCATCGGCGGCCGCCTTGTGGGCGACGCTGAAAGTACTGCCGCTGCAAAAAGATGCCGGACTGGGCGCCGTTCTGGCAAAGACGCGAAATGCTGCACGACTCTGGCATCGGTCGCTGAATGCCTCCTCACTGCTGTTCGGATGGAAGGAACCGGATCTGGACATCGTCGTCTACGCTCCGAAAACCCGCTCCTTCTCCGCTTCCTCGGTCAGTGCAGCTTCCACAAAGATCTTCTCCCGCGGGATGGAACAAAAAACATCCCCCTTCTACCTTGCCACCTATGTCGTTGATTCCGCCCTTCTGGCAGAACAGATCCCTTCGTTCCTTCCCGATATACCCGCCACGACCCTCCTCCGCTCCGTTTTGATGAAGCCGGAACATGAACAATTCGTCCCCCGGCTCTTCACGGAAGTGGAAAAAACCGCCGCGGAGGTCATTTCCATGGAACAATCGGAACAGTAAGGGCGTTTTCACTGCTACACAATCGAATCATTCGAAAGGTACTATGAAAACTCTGCTGTTCAGTCTCCTCGGTATTTTTATTGTTATGGAAAACGGCGCTGCGCAGAACCCACCGCTCCGTTTAACGGGACAGATTACCGGATCCGTGATCAACGCCGCCACCAAAGAGCCGGTGGTGAGCGCATCCGTTCTCATTCAAGGGACGAATACGGGAGCCGCCACCGGCATCGACGGTTCGTTCTCGATTCCGAATGTTCCCGTCGGCACGTATCTGCTTCGTATCTCCGCGCTCGGGTTTGAAACGGTCGTCAAAACCGACGTGGTGGTGGCCGCCGGCAAACAGACGAAACTGACCGTGGAATTGCTGGAATCGCTGCTGGAATTCGAAGGAGTCACCGTCACGTCGGAATATTTTCAAAAATCCCCGGACGCACCCATCAGCGTGCAGGTCTTCGGTGCGGAAGAGATCCGGCGATTGCCCGGAGGACTGGAAGATGTCGTGCGCGCCGTTTCAATCCTCCCCGGCGTGGCGCAGGTGCAGAACGGCAGGAACGATTTGATCGTCCGCGGCGGAGCGCCGTCGGAAAATCTCTTCGTCATCGACAATATCGAAGTGAACAATATCAACCATTTCGGAACACAAGGCGCCAGCGGCGGTCCGCTCAGTTACATTAATCTGGACTTTGTGAATGAAACATCGTTCAAGACCGGCGGCTTCGGTGCGAAATACGGGGACAAACTTTCATCCGTCCTTTCCATCGACCTGAAGGATGGGAGAACCGACCGCATTGGCGGGAAAGCGACGATCTCGGCATCCCAATTCGGTCTGAATTTGGAAGGTCCGGTGGATGAGAACGGATCGTTTCTTTTCTCCGCACGCCGGAGTTATCTCGACTTTATCTTCCGTGCGGCGGGATTCGGATTTGTTCCGGAGTATTGGGACTTTCTCGGCAAGGTGAACTACAAACTGTCCCCGAAGGATCAAGTGAACGTGCTGGGGATCGTCGCATTGGACAACGTAAAACTTTTCAACGACACGCAGGAACAACGGTACGACAACTCGCGGATCCTGTCGAGCGATCAGACGCAGTTTCTCGGCGGGATCTCCTGGCGGCATTTGTTGGAAAAAGGATTCACGACGTTGACCGTCAGCCAGACATTTAACGGATATAACTTCATTCAAAACGACAGTCTTTTAAACCCGATCTTCCGTAGTTCCTCGGATGAATACGAAACATCGGTCCGCGGCGACGTGCTGCTGCAATTCAGCAAATCCGGCGAATTGTCGTTCGGCGTCGTCGGCAAGTTCGTCGATTTTTCGTCGAACATCGTCCTGCCGAATCCCTTTTTCACCAATTTCGGACAACCGCTGACCGTCAATTCCCTGTTGGACACCACAGCGGTGAAATCGGCGGCGTACGTGCAATATTCCCATTCGCTCCTGCACAACTTTCGGCTGACGGTCGGGGGACGCATCGATTATTTTAATCTGATCAACGACAATCTTTCCTTCTCGCCGCGATTTTCGCTGTCGTACGCCGCAACGCCGGTGCTCACCTTCACCACCAGCATCGGTCAATACCATCAAGCCCCGTCCTATGTCTGGCTCGTGTCGAACGCTTCGAACAGGAATCTGCGCTATGTGACAGTCGATCAATATGTGGCGGGTGTGGAATACCTGCTCCGGTCGGACGTGAAAGTCAGTCTGGAAACGTACCAAAAGATATATTCGGACTATCCGGCGAGCACAACGCGGCCTTATCTGGTGCTGGCCAACACCGGAGCGGGATTCGGCGGATCGTCAGATGGATTTGCCGCTTTCGGCATCGATCCGCTGGTCAGCACCGGCAGCGGAGAGGCGTACGGCGTGGAGTTATTCCTGCAGAAAAAGTTTTCGGAGGTTCCGTGTTACGGATTGGTGAGCATCAGCTGGAATGAGTCCCGATTTGCGGGGATCGACGGCGTGACGCGATCGAGCGCATTCGACCAGCGGTGGATCATTAATCTCGGCGGCGGATACATTCTGAATGACCGCTGGGAATTCAGCGGTAAGTTCCGTTTCGCCACCGGGCGTCCGTACACGCCGTATAACGCCGATGGGACACAAAATATCGCCGCCTACAACAGCAACCGCATCGATGCCAACCACAGTCTCGATCTGCGCGTCGACCGCCGCTGGAATTTCGAACGGTGGAACTTGATCACCTATATCGACGTGCAAAACGTTTATAACCGAAAAGCCGCCGATGCACCGATCTTCGATGAGCGGACGAAACAAGTGAAACAACCCGAGGGGGGCATCGGACTGCTGCCGTCGATCGGCATCAGTGCGGAGTTTTAAAATACACGACCCCGGTCGTTGGGTAACGGCCGGGGTCGCGGTGTTTTTTTTTGATCACATCATTTCATCAAGACCAATTTTTTGGTCTCCGTAAAACTACCCGACTGCAGCGTGTAAAAATACACTCCGCTCGACAACGATTCTCCGTTGAACCCAACGGTATACCGTCCCGCCGATTGTTCCGTATTCACTACCACCGCCACTTCTTTGCCGAGCAGATCGTAGACGGTCAAACGAACCGGTCCTTCCGACGGAATTTCGTAGGTAATGGTCGTCGACGGATTGAAAGGATTCGGATAATTTTGGTGCAGCACGAACGCTGCGGGCATCTCGCCGTCACGGCGTCCGACGGAGAGCTGCAGATTGTCACCGAATTCCACATCATCGATCGCTACGTCGTAGAGAGAGGGATTTCCTCCGTCCCGTGCGACAAAACGGATTTTCATTTCCGCCGACGGCGTCAGATAATCTTTGATCACCAAACGGTGTTGCGTCCACTGTGGAAATTTCCCGACGATCGTTTTTACCGTCACCCAGCTGCTTCCGTTCGTATTGGAGAGTTGAATGGTTAATGTATCGTCGATTGGATTTGCCCGGGTGTTCGTAAATACCCAGAACAAAATGGTCGGATTCGTCATGTCGCTCGGATCAAACGAGGGGGAGGTCAGCGTTGCGCGCCCTTCCACGTTGTCGGCTGTGCCGTTCGAACTCCCCGTCACGAAACAGAGCGTTCCGTTGGCCGTGTGGTCGCTCCCCGGCTGCACGATATCCCCGATCAAGGTCACTTGAGTCGGAACCGCCCGCACCCACCGACCTGCCGTACCGGAATCCGACGGACTGCCGACCGTCCAACCTTTATTCGTCTCAAAATCATCCAATCCGTTTGGCGTCAATTGAAAGGCGAGGTTTGTCACAACCGACGGAGCGATGGTGACGGACAATGTTTCCGTCACATACCCCCATCGCGAAGCAACAAACCAAAATTTTCCACCGGCCATCAACGGCGAGACCGAAAACTTGCCGGCCGAATCGGTGACACCGATAACATGTGATTGAAGCATCAAAATACCGATATTCTTCAACGCCTTTCCGTTCGTTTTGTTCGTTACGGTCACTGTCGCGGAACCGGTGGGATTCGGAGAAAGGGCGACGCTTTTTTGTCCGATGGAATCGAACGAGAGGACCACAGTTTCCGATTTGGTCTTGTATCCCCCGGAATACGACGAGAGAATGAATGTCATCTGCAGGGTATCCTTTAACGATCCGATCTTGATCTTCCCTTGCGCATCCGTCAGCAAAGTGTCGGCTTTACCCGCCACCGCCACTTTGACATTCGCCAGCGGCAGATTGGTGACCGAGTCCCGGACCGTGATGATTGCCCGCGCTCCGCGCACCGAACCATTTTGTCCCGTAAATTTGATCACATGCAATCCGCCCGACATGTCGCTGATGATCACTTTTTCCGAATTAAAGTACGGGAATGTTCCCCACGCACCGACATAATTAAACGACGAACCGACATAGGTGTCGTAATGGGCCACTTCGACGGGGATCTCCGGAAACCGGAGATCGAGAATGCGGAGCCCTTCGGAATAATGCGACAGATATCCGTAATTCCCTTTCACATGAATGTTGTGGACGATGGTCTTCGGCGTGGCGAGATACGTACCGACCAGTTTCAGGTTCTTAATGTCGCTGCGGTCCCACACGCGGAGGATGTTACCCATTTGATCGGGACTCGAATTGACCTCATCCGTGGAAAAAATGTATCGTTTGTCCGCCGTCAGGTCCGTGTTGTGCGTTCCGGAGAACGGATAATTGGTGATGCTCACCCGCTTCATGTTCGCTTTGTCCGTTGCATCAATCACGTCGATCCCCTGTCCGTACACCGCCGCGGCATAGATCGTGTCGTTTTTAATCACACAATCATGCACATATTGCGCCTGATATTCGCCGACCACCACCGGATTTTTCGGGTCGGTGAGATCGAACGCCACGATGCCGCCGACCTTATAATTGCTTCCGTTCACATAGAGATATTTCCCTTCGATCGACACGGTATGACCGGTCATCACCTGCGGGATGTTGATCGTGTTCACCAGTTTCAGTGAGTCGAGGTCGATAATCTGAATGCCGGCGCCGGTCCCTTCCGTGACGACATACGCATATTTCTGGTAGACTTTCATTTCGCGCCAACCGGAGTTCGGGCCGGGAATGAAGGCGACTTCCTTCAGCGTGTCGCCGGTGATGTCGACGATCTGCGTCCCGCCGAAACAACCGACGAGCGCATATTCTTTCCCGTTGGGACCGTTGTATCCCCAGCAGTTGGAGTAACCGCTGGTCCCCCGGGTCCGGAGTTGACCGAGATGTTGAACATTATGACCTCCCTGCGCAAAGAGGAATTCCGCGCTGCACAACGCAAGAACGGCAATACAAAAAAGTCGAACAGATGACATTGATTCTCCTGATGGTGTTATTTGATGAGTGAAAGTACTTTCGTGAACTGTTGAACGGTTTTGCCGTTATCGATGCGCAAAGTGTAAAAATACGTTCCGGAAGCGAGGTTTGTTGCGCTCCACCGGATCGCATGCGCTCCGGACCGTTGCCGATCATTGAGGATTGTCATGATTTCACGGCCTAGAAGGTCGTGCACCGATACGGTAACGTGTGCCTCCTCGGCCATAAAGAACGGGATGGTCGTGGAGGGATTAAACGGATTCGGATAATTTTGCAGCAGCATCGTCGATTGCGGAACGGAACGTTCGCTGTTCCGGACCGGCGTCGATCCGGATTGTTCATAATAGAGCACACCGCCGCGTCCCGTGCCGATAAGCAGGTCGCGGTCGCCGTCGCCGTCCATATCCGCCATCGCCGGAGCGGATTGCGATCGCTGGTCGATCTGAAGAAATTTTTTTGTGACGAGTTCGAACGAATCGGCGGACGATGGTACGGCACGATAGTGATGAATGACTCCTTCCGTGTTTCCGATCAGCAGATCGAGAATTCCGTCGCCGTCCAAATCGCCGGTGAACGGTATCGCATCGTTTCCGACATCAATGGAATTCAGAGACGGCGTGACGGTATACTGCGGGACCGAAGTCGTCCCGGTGTTTTTCACCAACATCAACCGGCCGGTGTTCGAACCGACGAGCAGATCGAGAACGCCGTTCCCGTCCGGATCGAACAGGTGCGGTGCGGCGTTTTGTCCGGCCGTGATCGATGAGAGGGGATGGCTTTGGAGAATGAAGGATATTCCTTCCCCGGCGGAGGTATTCACATATACGCTCAGGCTTCCGTCAAAATTGCCGACTACGATATCCGGTTTGCCGTCCCCGGACAGATCCCCCGCCGTAACGACTCCATAAAATTTTCCCGGTTGAGACAGGGTGAAGTCGGGCTCTGCGGCATAAACCGGCTGCGTTGTGGATCCGCTATTACGGTAGACGGCGATCGTACCGGCGGCCGACGAGAGGATAAGATCGATATCCCCGTCGCCGTCCACATCGGCCGGAGCAACGGTACTCCGGCTTCCCGCATCGATCATCGGAAGAAAATTTTTCGTCACACGTGCATACACCGGAGCGGCGTTGCTCCCCTCGTTCCGGTAATACCAAAAGTCCGGCTCCGTCGAATTTCCGTACAAACTGGCGGAGAGAAGATCGTAACGTCCGTCGTTGTCCACATCCACATGCTGCGGCATGTTCATGCCGAGCGTGACGATCGTATCCGGTTTCGGAAAGGAGGAATCGCGCAGCGCGATCGAGGGAACGAACCGCGTGCCGGAATTTTTCAGATAATACATGCTGCGGTTGAAGAGATCACCCCAAAAGAGATCGAGCGTACCGTTGCTGTCCGCATCGAAGAACTCGATGGCGCTGGACCCGTGCAGCCGTTTGCCGAATCCGGCAGGACCGGAATTAATGACGATGTCCTGAAACTGACTCGTGACAAAAAGAAAATGGAACGACGACGCGGTGCCGGTGTTCCGGTAGAAAGTAATGCTGCCGCTGGAACTTCCGGCAAAAAAATCGAGATCGCCGTCGCCGTCGATGTCGGCGAACGCCGGAACGCAGAGCGGTTCGACGAAGACCGGACTGTTGTGGACGGTGTCAGCGATGTTCTGACGATCAAGAATGAAGTTCGGCTGTTGCGGTGTTCCTGTATTGCGGTAAAAATCGGTCCCGACCGAACTATTGCTCGTGAAACAATCAACGTCACCGTCCGCATCGATATCCACGAACGAAAACCAATAGACGACCGGGATATTAAGGGTGTACTCCGGTTCGCACCGGTAAGCGCCGTTGTCATTCCGGAAGAACCATAAGCGTTCGTCCCGGTCGAAAATGAACAGGTCTCGATCCAAATCGCCGTCGATATCCACGAACTGAAACCGCGGTGTGGCGGTCCCTCCGAAAAAAAGATTGGCGCCGAACCGGTTCGGCTGGAAGGAAAAATGCTGCGGAATGAGAACGGAACTGCCCGCCAGCAGCATCAGCAATACGGCGATCGGTCTATGCTGCATAATGACGGAGATATTCGATCGCGGAATGAATGAAACGGACGGGAACTTCGACCGGAAGCGTCACTTCGCCGATCCGCCGGGGCAGGACCATGCGGATGACGCCGCGTTGGGATTTTTTGTCTTTCTGCATCGCGGTAATGAGCGCGCCGGCGGAGAGCCGGAGCGGCGCGAGGGACGGAAGCGGGATCCGTTGGATGAGCGATTCCAGACGCTCCAAATCGTCGAACGATACCCGGTTCATCTTCCGTGCGATAAATGTTTCGGCGAGCAATCCGTACAGCACCGCCTCGCCGTGGCGGAGTGCCGAAAATTTTCCCGCCAGTTCGAGCGCATGCCCCACCGTGTGGCCGAAGTTGAGGATCGCCCGGAGATGTTCCTCTTTTTCATCCTGTGCCACAACGGCGGCCTTGATTCGGCAGCTCCGTTCGATGGAACGAGAGAGCAGTCCGGCATCACGGAGAAGTATCTTTTCTGCATTTTTTTCGACCATCCTAAAGAACCGTTCGTCGACGATCATTCCGTATTTGATTACTTCGCCGAGACCACAGATCAATTCCCGTTTCGGAAGCGTTGACAACACGTCGGTATCGATGAGCACCGCCTTCGGTTGATAAAATGCGCCGATCATGTTTTTGCCGAGCGGATGATTGATTCCCACCTTCCCGCCGATGGAACTGTCCACTTGGGCAAGCAGCGTGGTCGGTATCTGAAAAAACGGAATTCCGCGGAGATAGGTGGCGGCGACAAAACCGGCGCAATCGCCGATCACTCCTCCGCCGAGGGCGATGAGGGACGCGGTGCGGTCGATATTCCATTGCAGCAATCGGGTGTAGATCGACTCCACGGTCCGTTGTTGTTTCACTTTCTCTCCGGACGGAAGGATGATCGACCGCACCTCGATCCCCGCCGCCGAAAGACTTCGTTGCACGGCGGGAAGATACAGCCGGGCAACCGTACGGTCCGTGATGATGACGGCGGTGCCGTGTAATCCGGACGCCGATAATAATTTCCCCGCCCGGCGTATCAACCCGCTTCCGATACGGATCGGATACGATCGCCCGCCGAGTGCGACGGTAACGGTATGGAGAATGTCAGCCAATGGTCGATGCTAGTTTTTTTGCCAATTCGTCGATCGTGTATCCGATTTTTTTATCGTCGGTGTTGATCACCAGATCGGCTTGATGATAAAATTGTTCCCGGGTGAGGAGCAGCGATTCGATTTTTTTCCGGAGCGCTTCTCCGTCCAGCAACTGTCCCGCCTCGTCGCGCAGCATCGGGCGGTCGCTTTTCGTTCGGAGCCGTTGATAGATATGTTCCACGTCGGACTTGAGGTACACCAGCACCCCGTGTTGTTTCACGAGATCGAGTGTCTCCTGATTCGTCACTGTTCCACCGCCGAGCGACACGATCGTCTTCGCGGCGGAAAGAAGGGTGCGGAGCGTTTCCCGTTCCATCGATCGGAAGTTCGGCTCCCCTTCGGAGGCGAAAATCGCGCTGATGCGTTTCCCCGCATTCTTTTCGATCAACACGTCGAGATCGATGAACTGAAATCCGATGGTGTTGGCAAGAATCGGACCCACGGTGCTTTTTCCGCTTCCCATAAATCCGGTCAGAAATATCAGCGACCGGTTCTCTTTGTGATGTTTCATACGTCGTTGAAAAAACAAATTCCCGCAGGAACACCGTTCGCGGGAATGCGGATCATCTCACCGGCCGGATCGATCAGAGCGTGATCACCAGGCCGCCGGCGTAATTCACGCCGTATAAATTAATTTTAGTAACGTTCTCCCCTTGCGGAAGCGGAATCGTTTTCCCTAAATATTCCGTCGATGTTTGATCGAACTTCGTGGTGACGTCAAAATGCGGATCGCGGAATTTCACTTCGAACCGGAGTGCGAACCGCGGATCGAGCACGTAATCGATTCCGGTAAGAACGTGGATTCCCAGGTACGAGGTGGAGGCAACCATGTCTGCCGGAACGCGGGC
>CAZRWF010000028.1:0-12089 GCA_964603685.1 uncultured Chitinophagaceae bacterium | reverse complement strand
ATCGAAAAGATCCGGTCGCCGTCGTACGTTCCGACGCCGCCGCCGAGATAAAATTTCAGATGTTCGCTGCTGATCGGAACGACGTAATAGCCGGAAATTTCGAGCGACAGCAGCCGGAAACCTTCATCGTACGGCACCGGAATATATCCCGCCGGCGCGTACAGTACTATCGATTGTTCCACGGCGTCGATCTTCTCTGCGGAAAAACCGAGATAAAATCGTTCCCAGAGGATATTCCATCGGATATCGGCGCCGTATCCGAAATTGGAGGAGAGATACCGTTCTTCGCTGAACGAGTTTTTCCGGTCGATGTTGTAGAGAAAACGCGTATCCGTCGTAACGGTCCCTTTCAGGGAAAACGTCAAGGAGCGTTCACCGCCGAATACGGTCGCGGCAATCGTCAACAGCAGCACGAATGATCTCATCGTCCGGAGTTTCCCCCTTTCGTTCTACCGGAAGAACAAGTCCCGGTTATCCTCGATATCCGCTTCTTCTTTTAATTGTTCCAGCCATTGCGTCAACACACGCTGGCGTTTTTCGGTCACGATCTGGGTCGACAGCATCCCTTTGATCATCGAATAACTGGCACTGTCGAACGGCGTCCGGGAGACGACTTTCATTAAATAGATCCCTCTTTTCCCTTCCACGGGGGGGAGAATTTTTTCCACGGCGCCGTTTTTCGCGGCACCGGTGAACGCATATTCGCGGCCGACGGTCGGAATGTTTCCGCCATAGGTAAAATCACCGGTCGTTTGAACGCTAATGTTCGGATCGGAGGAGAGAACGTTCAAATCGCCTTTTTCGCCGAGCTGGGAATATTTTTCCTGCACGATCGTCTTCAGTTGCGCCATTTTTTTCTGACGAAGTGCCCGAGGACGGAGTGATTCTTTCACTTCGTCGAACGGACGGACACCCTCTTTTTTAATTTCGGAAATTTTCACGACGGCGTATCCGTTATTCACCTGATATCCGTCGCTGATATCGTTCACGTCGTTGTTAAAAGCGAACTTGTTGATCGACTCGAATTGACCGAGGCCGGGAACAAATGCGCCTTTGGTGAATTCGGCAGTCTCTTGCACGGCCAATCCGGCGCTTTCCGCCTCTTTTTCAAATCCGTCTTTTTTGGCGATGTACGCAAAATCCTGCGCGCGCTGGAATGCTTCTTCCCGCGTGGCGGAACTTGCTTTGATCGGAATCGTGATTGTCGCGACTTTTAACTCACGGTTGTCGCGTCCTTCAATTTTAATCACGTGAATTCCGAATTGTGTCTTCACCGGGCCGATGACCTGGCCGGGCCGGCCGGAAAACGCGGCCGTTTCAAATTCTTTCACCATCCGGCCTTTGCCAAACCATCCCAGATCGCCGCCGGAGGTGGCGGCCGCCGGTTCCACGGAATATTGGCGTGCCAATTGTGCAAAATTTTCGCCGCGTTGCGCGCGGGCGATCAGTTCCGCGGCCAGCTGTTTGGCCGATTTCTCTTGTTCCGGAGTTCCGGCATTCAGCAGAATGTGGCGCGCCCGGACGAACGTGTCGCCGCTTCGTTTTTCTTCCAGAATCTTAAAGATGTGCGCTCCTTCGTAATCCGCTACCGGACCGACCAGATCGCCGACTTTGGCGGCAAAAAGTGCCGTCTCTTTTTCCGGCGTCAGTTCACCGTGTTTGAAGAAGGCCGGCTGCGGGGATGTTTCGGAATAATCCTTCTGAACCTCCAGAAAGTCCGTTCCTGCCGCGATGCGCTGCAATACGCTGTTGATCTCGCTCAACACGTCGGCCGAATCTTTTCCGGAGGGCTGATCGCTGAAGAAGACATATTTTAGTTTTCGCAACGCGGGTTGTTTGAACTCTTCCGTGTTTTCCGTGTAGACCTTCCGCACATCATCATCGGTCACCGTTACGGCATTATCCGCCACGAATTTTTCCGGATCGAAAAATGCGTAGTGAACGTTCGCTTTCATATTCTGATCATAATACCGGTCCCGCACTTCGCCGTCCGTAGCACGGACCGAGGCGAACACGACGCTCTGCATTTTTTCGGCCAGACGTTGCTGGCGTAATGCCGTTTCCACCTGGAGCCAGATTTCGCGGTTCCGCGGATCATTTAAGGCCTGGTCGTATGCATCCCGCCGGAATTGTCCGGTGGAATCTCGGAACTGCTGCACGAGAAATTCGGGAGGGTTTTCGCCGCGGACCCAATCGATGATCTCCTGGTCGGTCACTTCAATGCCGGCCCGTTTGGTTTCACGATCGAGCAGCGTCTGTGTGACCAGGTTGTTCCATACCTGTTCGCGGATCTGGCGCAAGAGGGTTTCATCCGGCTCCTGCTGGGTTTGTTGTTTATACTGTTCCGCCTGCTGGCGTACAAGGTCCGAAAATTCCTGATAGGTAATCTTCCTTCCTTCGACGGTACCGACGGTATCCGGCTGGCGGGACATGCCGAGATAGTCCATTCCCCATTCGAACACGATCGTGATGACGAAAACAATGATCAATCCGATGATAATGACCGATATATTGTTCCGCATTTTTGTCATTATAGCCATACTGCGTTACAACTCCTTGCTTCTGAAAGTATGATGTTGTGGAAATTTTTCGTTCTGTAAACTGAAAGATAACCGAAATAGCCCTGAAAACCAAAGAAAAACTGTGAACGGGGAGGATTCTACGGCTGCGGAGGGAGATCGGGGCGGTCTGCGGAAGATTCGTCCGTGTCAAAATATTCTTGAATTTTTTGCGCCGTTTTTTCCCCCACGACCTCGGTCAACTGTTCGGCTGTCGCGAATTTCACCCCTTGAACGGATCCGAACGCTTCCAGCAGTTCTTTCGCCCGTTTTTTGCCGATTCCGTCGATCAGGTCGAGTTCGGTCTGCAACGTCCGTTTGTCGCGCAGGGACCGGTGGAATGTCACAGCGAATCGATGCGCCTCATCCCGCAGCTGTTGCAGCAATCGGAGTGCGGAGGACGTTTTGGGAATGGGGAGCGGATCGTGCTCGTGCGGAACATACACCTCTTCCAGCCGCTTGGCGAGGCTGATCGCCGGATGATGCTCCAGGCCGAGTTCCCGCAGCGATTCCATGGCGCTCGACAGTTGTCCTTTCCCTCCGTCCACCATAATCAGGTCCGGAAGTTCCACCGCTTCGTCCCGCAGCCGTTTATACCGTCGATAGATCACCTCTTTCATGCTGGCAAAATCGTTCACTTCATTGGGGGCAAGGGAACGGATTTTAAATTTCCGATATTCGCTTTTTTTCGGTTTGCCGTCCACGAACACCACCATCGACGCAACCGTTTCGGTCCCTTGAAAATGAGAGATATCAAAACATTCGATCCGCCGCGGCGGTTTGGCCATCCGCAGGTCGCGCTGCAGAGAGCGGACGGCGGCGGGAATGAAGTCCTTTTGTTTTAATTTCTGCAGTTTTAATTCGTCGAGCAGAAATTTCGCGTTGTTCTTACACATCGCGATGAGCGTGGCGATTTCTCCCCCTTCCGGCAGAAGGAATGAAACGCCGCCGCTCCGCCGCAGGGTGAGCCATTGCTGGATCACCGTTTTCGATTCGATGTCGTACGACAGGATGATCTCTTTCGGAACGTCAACCGCCTCCAGATAATACCGCTGCACCAGCGTTTCGAGGATCTCGCTGTCGGTTTTTCCTTCCACGCCGTTCATGTAATAATGCTGCCGGCCGATCACCTTCCCTTCGCGGATCTTGAAAATCACGCCGCAGGCGTCGTCGTCTTCCGTCGCCGCGGCGACGATGTCGCGGTCCCGCAGTTCCACATCCACCACTTTTTGTTTGGCGGAGTAGACGGCCAGCTGTTTCAGACGGTCCCGGAATTTTGCCGCTTCTTCGAATTTTTTCTCTTCCGCCGCCGTCCTCATTTGTGAAGTCAACAATTCCTCCACGGCGGAATTTTTTCCGTTCAGCACCATCGTCACCTGGTCGATCATCGCCTGGTACCGTTCCCGGCTGACGAGCCCTTCGCACGGGCCTTCGCACTTTTTGATGTGGTAGTCCAGGCAGACGCGCGTTTTTTTCTTCGCGATGAACTCCTCGTCGATCAGGAAGTTGCAGCTGCGGATCATGAAAATGTCGCGAACGGTCTTCAATGCGGAGCGCATCGTCAGCACGTCCGTGTACGGACCGAAATATTTCGATCCGTCCCTCCGGATCCGCCGGGTGACAAATACTCGCGGATACGGTTCGTTGGTGACCACGATGTACGGATACGATTTATCGTCCTTGAGGTTGACGTTGTACCGCGGTTTGTGCAGTTTAATCAGATTCGCTTCGAGGATGAGCGCTTCCACTTCCGAATCGGTGGTGATGATCTCCAAATCCGAGATCTTTGCCACCATCGAGGCGATCCGCGGTTCGTGATTCCGCGACGCGTGGAAATATTGCCGCACCCTGTTCCGCAAATTCACCGCTTTGCCCACGTAGAGGATCAGTCCCTCTTTATTTTTGAATTGATACACACCCGGGGAAACGGGAAGATTGTTCAGCTTGTCCTGCAGATCGAAGGCGTCAACGAGCGATATTTGGATCCCTTCCGGCATAAACGAATGTACGGATTTTTATTGGAAAGAACGGCGAGTGT
This sequence comes from uncultured Chitinophagaceae bacterium, assembly GCA_964603685.1. Lineage (GTDB taxonomy): Bacteria > Bacteroidota > Ignavibacteria > UBA10030 > UBA8401 > UBA8401. The sequence goes on along the minus strand of CAZRWF010000028.1, from coordinate 7,493 downwards.
GGTGTTGCGGAGGGTTGGGATGAGGGGTGCAGGTGGCAGGATACTTGATACTGGATGCTGGATGTTGGATGCTGGATGCTGGTTGTTGGATGTTGGATGCAGGATGCAGGATACAGGATGCAGGTTACTGGAAACAAGGTGCGGGGAAATGGGTGCGGGGAAATGGGTGCGGGGAAATGGGTGCAATGTGTTCGAAGCGGGGTTGAAGAGATCCGGATCTATGGAATGGCTGTGCGGATTAAAAAGTATTGGATTATTTCATCTTTTCGCACAGTTCGATCAGAACGCCGTTCGTTGATTTCGGATGGAGGAAAGCGACCCAATAGCCATCACCGCCAGCGGAGGGTGTGTCATGGACAAATTGAAACTGAAGCCGTTTCAGCCGTTCGATTTCTGCGGTAATGTTCTCCACTTCCAGACAGAGATGATGGATCCCTTCCCCCCGTTTTTCGATAAACTTAGAGATGGCCGAATCGGCCGAGGTCGACTCGATCAATTCCACCGAGGTTTCGCCGACCGGAAAAAAGGCGATGGTCGCTTTTTGTTCCGTTACGACCTCCGTGTGCGGCGACGGTTGTTCGAACAACGCGGAGAAAAGCTCCGATGACAAGCCGAGATTTTTGACGGCGACGCCGATATGATTGATTTTTTTGATCATACGTTTCCTCTCGTTTCCTTTCGATTCCTTACAATAATCCCCGTTCCATCAAGCTCGTGTATCCGTCGCCGGCGATAATCACATGATCGTGCACGGTGATGCCGATAATTTTTCCCGCTTCGGCCATCTGTTTGGTGATCTGAATGTCTTCCCGGCTCGGTTCGCGGTTTCCGCTCGGATGATTGTGCAGCAGAATCACGCTTGCTGCATGCTCCAGAATCGCTTCGCGAAATACTTCACGCGGATGGGTCAGCGACGAATTCAGAAGCCCTTTGGTAATCACCCGCTCCTGCGTGATTTTGTTGGCGCTGCTGAGACAGAGAACCATAAACACTTCCTGCTTCAGATCGCGCAATTGCGGGCCGTACCGCCGTGCGACATCTTCCGGCGACCGGATCGGCGTCTGGTCGTCCGCCGGCACCGTCGTTACACGACGGCCGAGTTCGAAGGCCGCCGACAACGTGACCGCTTTCGCCGATCCGATGCCGCGGTTTTTCTGCTGCTTCAGGTCCGATACGCTCAGCGCGGCGATGGCGCGGAGCGACCGGTAATCGCGCAGCAGCTGCCGGCCGACATCGACGGCGGAACGATTGGCGGTACCGACATTGATGAGGATCGCCAGCAATTCGGCATCGGAAAGAGAGGCCGGACCGTGTTTGATCAATTTTTCGCGCGGCCGTTCGTCCGCCGGCCATTCTTTAATGGCGGAATATTTGACGCGAGGTTCGTTCACCGGAAAAAATATTAATCGTGAAACGAATAGGTCCGGAGTTTGGAGATCGTTCCGGACCGGAATTGCATGATCTGCAATGCGGTGTTGACGCGATCGGAATGCAGCGTGATGTGGTTGCGGATGCCGCGAAACTCCGTCGTGCGGGCGAGCGCTTCCGCCAGTTGCTGCCGCGTGAGAATCCCCTCCGCAAATTGGCGCAATACCAGCATCGTCACGTCGTATCCGAACAAGGCGTTCTCCGAAATCTGCCGGCCGTACCGTTGCGCATACTTTGCAAAGGTCCGCTGCACCGATTCCGTCCGCTCGATCCACCGGTCGCTCCCGAAGATGACTCCGTCCGCATACCGTTTGTTCAGGTCGAGCTCGTTCGGATCGTTCCAATCCCCCGACCCGAGCAGCATCGACCGTATGTTGTAAAACGTCAGCTGCGATGTCAAAACGCCGATCTCGTTGCTGTTCGAAATGGCGCAATAGACGAGATCGACGGTCGTGACGGGATAGTGCAAACTGTCGAGATAGATGTTCATTTTGCTCGCTTTCAGATTGAGCGAGTCGCTGATTTTTTTCGCCTGATCGCCGAAGAGCGGCGTGAGATTCAACATCCCGCCGGCCGAAAGTACGGAATCGATGTATGAAAATTTGATCCCTAGCGTCACCAGTTTGCGCGTGATCTCCCCGAGGTTCGGTTTGTTCTTTAAGGATACGATGTAATCAGGGCGCAAATTCGAACCGGCGATCCTGATGGCGCGGACGTACGTCCGGAGATCCGATTCACCGCGGCTGTACCGCCGGTCCACGATGATCTCCGCGCCGAGCCGTTTGGCCACCGCGATGAACGAGTCCGCCTGAATCTGCGACGACGGCAGCGCCGATGCCAGCACGGCGATCGTCTTCGCCCCCAGTTCGTTGACGGCATACAACGCCATCGTTTTCCCTTTGGCACCGTTGGTGGAGTTCGCCTGGAAAACATTGTTCCCGATCAGCGAAATCCCTTCATCCGTTGCCGTGGGAGTGATAATCGGAAGGGAGACACTTTGCGCCGACCGGGCGGCAAAAACCGTTTCGCTGCTGTACACCGGTCCGATCACGGCGGCGACTTCCGGATGCTCCGACCATTCCGTGATGACCGCATGAATCGTCGCGGAATCTTTTCCCGAATCCTTAATATCCAATTCCACACTCACCTGACCGGGAGTGCTTTGTTCTTCAAAATCCGAAACAGCAAGCCGAATCCCCTCCACGATCTCCTGCGCCACTTTCCGTTCACGGAGATCGGCGGGGGAACGTTCCATCAACGGGACGAGAACGCCGATCCGCACGACATTTCCCTGTTCGATGCGGGCATACAGGCGGTTCACACGAAATTGAAGCGGTTGTTCCGCCGTCAAAGTGTCGAAGCGCTGCAGAACCGCTTTCGCCCCTTCCTTCTCTCCGGCCTGAAATTTTTTCTCCGCGAGTACCACCGTAAGAAGGTTCCGTAATCGACGATCGGTGGAATCGGACATCACGGCGAGGAGTTGATCCTGATCAAAAAATTCGACTGCAAGATGTTCGATCACTTTGTAGGAATGTTCGATATTCAATCGCTGGGACGAATGGAGGAACGTCTTCTCCATCTCGGCGAACGCCCGCAGGTATTCCCCTTGATTGTAAAAACACATCCCTTTGGTGAAATACACATCCTCGGCATACAGCGTGGAAGGAAAAGCGGAGAGAAGAGAATCGCACAACGCAATCGCCTCCGGATAATTTTTCAACGCATATTGCGTTTTGGCCGCCATCATCATCGATGCCGTGATCCGGTGATTCAACGGCGCGCTCTCCATCGATCGTTGGAACGACAGCGCGGCGTACTTAAAATCCTTCTGCGCGTATTGCCGCATTCCTAACAGAAAATAATCTTCCGCCAGCTGGTGAAAATAGACCTCCTGCTCCTGCGCATGCGCGGGGCGGACCATAACGATCATCAACACGATCAGGAAAAAAATTTTCATCAATAATCCCTTCGCAGAGAACGGATCCCCAAGATATGCGACACGGCAATGATCATCGCCGAAGAGACGCCCACCGCCAAAAAGACCGTCCGTAACATTCCCCAGTCCACCGGCAGCTCCTTCATTTCCGACGTGAACAACATCGTCGCGGGAAAATAATAGGCCGCGAGAAGGATCACGAGATATACGACGCTGAGCAGGAACGTCATCGTCGCCCCTTGCGACGAGGCGATCCGGATCGGATTTTTTTCGATAAAGTTCGAATAGACCGACCCCAATCCGAAATTCAGGCTCACCAGCGCCATCGTCACCATCGGCGTCACCAGCATGGAATAATACCCGAGCAGCCGGACCGACTCGTGCGGGATCACATATTCCACCGTCCACGGCTTTTCCCCCACCACCCGGTGGTTGTAAAGGTACGGAATGTTCGAGAGCCAGGAAATAAGGAGGCTTAAAATGCCAAGAAATGCCATGACCACGGCAAATTTGATCCAATACATCTTTGCGGTGGAAATCGGCGCACTCCGGATCGACCAATAGGCGCTCCCTTCCAGACTGACCATGGGAAATCCGAACCGCAGGGCGAGGGAATTGATCAGGAAAATATTAAATATAAAGACGACGAGATACACCACCGCCTTCAATTCCGGCGTTTCCAATCGGATATTGAGGGAACTGACGCTGGAGAGAAAAATCACCAACAACGCCATCATCACCGCAAAATGGATCCATTGGCTCGGTTCCCGCAGAAACATCCAGAACTCCTTTTTCAACAGCACTTCCACCTGCGGCGAAAGGATCGACTGTTTCCCGAAACTGAAGAGAGAATTTTTGATCTCGATCGATTTCATCGTCATCGATTTGATCGACAACGAAGTGATCCAGGTGGAATAAAACAATGCGTTCCCGATGGCGAGGGCAAATACGAACAATCCGACGGTGGAAAGGACCAGCAGCGTGGTGTACCCGGTCACCGCGGTGAAATTTTTGGTCACGTAGAAATACATGATCTCGGAGACCCAGAAGTTCGGCAAAATTTTCACCGCCGTCGGATCAAGCGAACCAAAATAGAGATCGACGTACGGATAATATTTCATCACTTCGCGGACGAGATTGACCGGGCTCGACACCTGAAAATAGAGATACACTTGTCCGAGATAAAGGATCACGATTCCGGCCACCAGCAGCCGGAAATTGACCGTCGCCGCCAGTTTCATCAGCAACAGCAGCACGATCACGGCGATGCACGCGGCGAAGAACATAAACGGGACCAGGACGCCGAACATCATCAACAAATAAAAATGCCACGGCAGTTCGAAATAGACTCCGTACCCGAGCAGCACGGAGAATCCCACCATAAACAGCGTTCCCGAACTGTAAAAAAAATTGTCGAGAAATTTGATGACAAAAATGTTCAGATATGAGACCGGCGAGGTGAGCAGAAAGTTCACCTCGGGCGTGCGGTAGAGCGTGGAGAACGACACCACCATGTTGCCGAGATTGATGGTGATGAAAAAAACGAAAAGCAGCATTCCGATGAACCGGTGGAAGAGGAACAAACCGATGCCGACATTCTCCAGCAGATAGGCGGTGATAAAATTCGAAAAGTAGAAAGCGCCGACCGCAAACGAACCGAACACGATGAACGAACCGACGTTCCGGATGACCGTCCCGAAATCCTGATTCGAGGAGACCTTCCAGAACATCAGGTTTTTAAACCACAGTATATGGATGAACGACGACATCAGTTCAGATAGAGACGCGAACCGGGTCCGACCGGAATATCCAACAGGATGAACAGAATGAGCAGCAGCGTCCAGCTCACCAGAAAGAAGAGCGTGTACGGCAGCATCGTGGCGATGAGCGTCCCCATCCCCGATTGTTTTTCATACCGCTGCATCAGGGCGATGATGTACGCGAAGTACGACATCGTGGGTGAGATAATGTTCGTCACGCTGTCGCCGATACGGTATGCCGTCTGCGTAAATTCCGGCGTATATCCGATCAGCATGAACATCGGGATGAACACCGGTGCCATCAACGCCCATTTGGCGGAGGCGCTTCCCATAAGCATGTTGATCGTAGCGGCAATCAGTATGAAAGAAATCATCAACGGAATCGATCCGAGATCGAGTGCTTTTAATCCTTCGGCTCCTTTCACCGCAAAGATCAGTCCGAGATTCGTCCAATTAAAATACGCCACGAACTGCGCGGCGAAAAAGACGATCACGATGTAACTGCCGAGGGTTTCGATCGATTTCCCCATCCCTTTCATCACGTCGGTATCCTTTTTGATCGTTCCGGCGCCGACGCCGTATGCAATCCCGGCGGCAAGGGCACTGACAAAAATAAAGGTGACGATCCCCGCCATAAACGGCGAATGCAGCACATCGCCGTCCGCCCGTCGCAAAAATCCGTTGTCGGGAACGAGCCCGACGATCACTACGACGATCAGCACGACCGAGACCAGCGCGGCAAACAATAATCCCCGTTTTTCCTCTTTGGAGAGGGATTTGAGTTCCTCCGGTTTTTCGTCACCGCCGTATTTTCCGAGCCGGGGGACAACGATTTTTTCGGTGACGAACGTTCCGACGAGCGTCAGAATGAAGGTGGAGACGAACATGAAATAATAATTTGCGGCGGGATTCACGACGTAGGACGGATCGATAATCTTCGCCGCTTCCGTCGAAAGTCCGGACAGGAGCGGATCAACCGTACCGAGCAGCAGGTTGGCGCTGTACCCTCCCGAAACGCCGGCAAACGCCGCTGCCAATCCGGCGATGGGATGACGCCCGGCCGCCAAAAAGATCATCGCCGCGAGCGGCACCAAAAGCACATAACCGATTTCGCTCGCCACATTGGACATGATGCCGGCGAACACGACCACGGCCGTCAATAAATTTTTCGGTGCGGAAAGAACCAGCATCCGCATGAGCGCACTGATGAGACCGCTGTACTCCGCAATGCCGATACCGATCATCGCCACCAGAACAGTGCCCAGCGGCGCAAAACCGGTGAAGTTCGTCACCGTGCCGGTGAGGATCCGATGCAGTCCTTCGATGGAGAGCAAGTTGACGACAGAAATCGTTTTCCCGGTGCCGGGATGAATTACCGTCAGGTTCAGCCAGCTGCCGACGGCCGAAAGGACGATGACGGAGGCGGCGAGAATAGCAAAAATCGAAACGGGATGCGGCAGAGCATTACCGGCTTTTTCGATCACTTTCAGGAAACGGTTGAAGAAATTCATTCGTCCTCTTCTTTCGTTAGTTCAAGGAATACGGCTTCGAGATTGCCGTCGTATTTGCTTTTGTGCAGATGCAGATTTTCTTTCGAGTCGAGGAAAATGATTTTGCTTTTATTGATGATCGCGATCCGGTCGCACAGTTCTTCGGCCATCTCCAGAATGTGGGTGGACATGAAAACCGATGCTCCTGCCTTCGCCTGTTGTTTCAGCGAATCCTTCACAATCCGGGCGCTGCGAGGGTCGAGACCCACCATCGGTTCATCGATGATGATCGTGCGGGGATTATGGACGAACGCCGCGGCAAAAGTAACCCGCTGGCGCATTCCCTGGGAATAATCTTCCGTTTTTTTGTCTACCCAGCTCGCCAATTCCAGAAGATCGATCACCCGCTCCACATTTTCCCGCAACTCCTGCTTCGGCATGTTGTAGAGTCCTCCCATGTAATAGATGAACTCCCTTCCGGTCAGCTTATCATAGAGATACGGATGGTCCGGAATGTATCCGAAGGTTGATTTCGCCTTCAGCGGCTCCCGTTCCACGTCAAATCCGTTGATGAGGATTTTTCCGGAGGTCGGCGTGAAGAGCCCGGTCATCATTTTAATGGTGGTGGTCTTTCCGGCGCCGTTCGGACCGAGAAATCCGAAAAATTCACCCGACGGAATGGACAACGAAACGTCGTCCACTGCAACGAACGATCCGAATGTTTTTCGCAATTGTTGGAGTTCAATCATACGAAGGAATTATTCCCATTCAATGGTGGCGGGAGGTTTGGAACTGATGTCGTACACCACGCGGTTGATGCCGCGAACTTCGTTGATGATGCGGCTTGAAACCTTTGCCAGCAGCTCGTGCGGCAGCGGC
>CAZRWF010000027.1:28562-33007 GCA_964603685.1 uncultured Chitinophagaceae bacterium | reverse complement strand
GTCAACACCGTCAACGCCGGTTTTGCCAAAGCCAACAATCAGGCGCTGCGGGAAGCAACAGGCGAATACCTTCTGCTGCTGAATCCCGACACGATCGTACAGGAAGATACCTTCAAAAAATTGATCTCCTTTTTCCGGACCCATCCCGATGCCGGCATGGTCGGATGCAAGATCCTCAATCCGGACGGCTCGCTGCAGCTGCCGTGCCGCCGCAGTTTTCCGACGCCGTGGACCGCCTTCACGAAAACATTCGGCCTCAGCGCGTTGTTTCCGAAATCCCGTCTCTTCGCGCGATACAATCTTACCTACCGCGACCCCGATGAGACGTACGAAGTGGATGCCGTCAGCGGTTCATTTATGATGGTCGACCGGAAAACGTATGAAACGGTCGGCGGATTGGATGAGACGTTTTTTATGTACGGCGAGGATCTGGATTGGTGTTTTCGGGTGCAACAGTCGGGCAAAAAAGTGTATTACGTCCCGACCACATCGATCATCCACTATAAAGGGGAGAGCACCAAACGGAGCGACATCGACGAGTTAAAAGTGTTTTATCAGGCGATGCGTCTCTTCGTTCGGAAGCATCACACCGGATCCTCCCTGTTCGAATGGTTCATCTACTCCGGCATTTATGTGCGGAAGATCGTTGCCGATGCCGCACGGTTGTTGAAGCCGGCCTCCGTGATCGTGCTCGATGCCGTGATTGTCATGGTGACGATCGCGGCGGGTGAATATTACCGGAAAGGAATGCTCTTCACGCTGCCGGAGTATGCATATCCGTGGGTGTTTCTTTCTCCCGCGGCGGTCATTACGTTTACGCTGCTGATGTACGGCGTCTACACCGAACACCGGTTATCTGTCTCCCGGTCATTCGCTGGAGCAGGAACGGGATTCATCCTGATCGCGGCGATCGTGGCGTTCGAAAAGGATTTTGCGTTCAGCCGCGCAATCATGGCCATTGCCGGCGCGCTGTCACTGCTGCTCATCCCCGGCTGGCGCCTGATTCTCCGCATCATGGGATTCGGCGAAACATCCTCCCGCACGACGCTGTTCGGCCGTCGGACGCTCATCGTCGGCGTGCAACAGTCGGGTCAGGAGATTTTGAAAAAACTGCGCGCGAAAGTGGGGGGCGGATATTCGGTCGTCGGTTTTATCGACGTCAACCGGAAACGGATCGGCGAGTCCGTGATGGAGGTCCCGATTCTCGGCAGCATTGAGACGATTGGGAAAGTGGCGAAGGAACAACATATCAGCGAAGTGATCTTTTCGTCGGACGCCGTATCGTATTCCACCATCCTGAGCGTCATTGCGAATAATAAGAACCGCTTCGTCAATTTCCGGCTTGTGCCGAACAATCTGGAAGTGATCATCGGAAAACCGAGTGTCGATCAGCTGGACGAAATTCCGTTCATCGAGATCGACTATAATATCGGGAAACCGGGAAATCGGCTCGCAAAACGGGCGTTTGACATCGCCGTAAGCCTTTTTCTTTTGATTTCCATCGCCCCTTTTGTATATTTTATCCGTCTTTTTGCAAAAAAATCGCTTCTGCGATTGAAAGAGATCGTTGATGCGCTTCCGCGTGTACTGGCCGGGTCCATGAGCATCGTCGGCCGGCAGCGGGAAAGTGAAAAAAATGCCGGACCGGCATTTTTTGGCGGCAAACCGGGAATTACGGGATTGATCCAGATTCAACGGGTCAATGCGCTCACGCCGGAAGAGCGCGAACATTATGAACTGTACTACGCAAAGAACCAATCGCTGATGCTCGACCTGGAGATCATCGTCAAATCCTTGCAGCGAGTGTTTCAGCGGTAAGATATTGCGGACCGACACGTTTCGGAGCATCTATGGCTAAAGTGGTACTGGAATTTGAAAAACCGATTCACGACCTGGAACAAAAAATAGAAGAGATCAAAAAACTTTCCGACAGTGTGGATGTGACCGACGAGGTGAAAACCCTGGAAAAGAAGGTCAGCCAACTGCGGGAAAATGTCTTTTCGAATCTCACCCGCTGGCAGCGGGTGCAGCTTGCCCGTCACCCCGAACGACCGTACACGCTCGATTACATCCAGCATATGACCACCGATTTCATTGAATTGCACGGCGACCGTGCGTTCGGTGACGACAAAGCGATCGTCGGCGGATTTGCAAAGCTGGAAGGGCAGCCGGTGATGATCATCGGCCAGCAAAAGGGGCGCGATACCAAATCGAATTTATACCGGAATTTCGGCATGCCGAATCCGGAAGGATATCGGAAAGCACTCCGCTTGATGAAACTGGCGGCAAAATTTAAGCGGCCGATCATCACCATGCTCGATACGCCGGGGGCATTTCCGGGATTGGAAGCGGAGGAGCGGGGCCAGGCGGAAGCGATCGCCCGGAATCTTTTTGAGATGTCCCATTTCCCGGTCCCCATCATCGTGGTGATCATCGGCGAAGGGGCGTCGGGCGGTGCATTGGGGATCGGCGTGGGAGACCGGATGTTGATGCTGGAGAATACCTGGTATTCGGTGATTGCACCGGAGTCGTGTTCCTCCATCTTATGGAAAAGCTGGGAGTTCAAAGAGCAGGCGGCGGAGGCGCTACGGCTGACTCCTCCCGATCTGCTGGAACAGAAGATTATCGACCGTATCATTCCCGAACCGCAAGGGGGTGCGCACCGCAATCCGCAGCAAGCGGCGTTGATCCTGAAGGATGCCATCCTGGAAGAACTGAAAACACTCAACAAACTGAAGCCAGAAAAATTGGTGGAACGCCGCGTCGAAAAGTTCTGCAACATGGGTGCGTGGAATGAATGAAAAAGGGTTTTCGTCGACCACCGATATCCGCGTGCGGTATGCGGAAACCGACGGAATGCGGGTGGTCTATCACGGAAATTACCTCGTCTACTTCGAAGAAGCACGCACCAACCTCTTTCGCAAGATCGGCATTGTGTACGCGGAGATCGAAAAAGCCGGAACATATCTCGTCGTCCTGGAATCCCATCTCCGCTATAAACGATCCGCACAATATGACGATGTACTTCATGTCACCGCGACGATGAAGGAGTTGCCTGCCATGAAAGTGACAATCCATTACGAAATTACGCGAAACGCGGAACCTGAAGTTCTCGTCACCGGAGAAACCGTGCATGCGTTTATCGATGCACATACGAACAAACCAATCCGGCCGCCCAAAGCGTATTTGGAAATTATGAACCCCTATTTTCAATAATATGATCACCAACGAATTACTCGAGATACTCTGCTGTCCGAAGTGCAAATCGGACCTCGTCTACAACGAAAAAAAATCGACACTTACCTGCACGTCCTGCAAGACCGTGTACGAAGTGAAGGACGGCATTCCGATCCTTCTTCCTCCCGCCGATGGAAAATAATTATTTGAACGACAGCCGGATCGGCCGATTGATCGAACAGGCGCTGTTCGAAGATGTCGGATTCGGCGATATCACCAGCGAATCGTTGATTCCGGAATCGCAGCTCGGTCGGGCAACATTGCTGGCCAAAGAGAGCGGTATCATTTCCGGGATCGACATCGTCACCCTCGTCTTCAGCTGCGTAGACGGCCAGGTGACGTTCGAACCGGCGGTGGCGGATGGTGCATTAGTGGAGAAAAACGTTTCCCTGGGTGAATTGCACGGACCGGTCCGGAGCTTGCTGACCGGCGAGCGTGTCGCACTCAATTTTCTTCAACGTATGTCCGGCATCGCTACGCTAACCCACAAATATGTCCATGCGGTTGCCGGCACCCGGGCGAAGATCACCGATACGCGGAAGACCGTACCGGGGCTCCGGGTTCTCGACAAAAAAGCGGTGGCGGACGGCGGCGGCGTGAACCACCGGTTCGCGCTCGATTCGATGGTGTTGATCAAGGATAATCATATTGCGGCGGCCGGCGGCATACAACAAGCGGTCGTTCGCTGCCGGGAATATCTCACCGCGCAGCAGATTGACGTGAAGATCGAAGTGGAAACCACCTCGATCGATCAAGTAAAGCAACTCCTTTCGTTCGACGGCATCCACCGGGTGATGCTGGACAATTATTCGGTGGCCGCGATGGCCGAAGCGGTGGCACTGATTGCCGGGAAGTTTGAAGTGGAGGCCTCCGGCGGCGTCACACTGCAGACCGTCCGTGCGATTGCCGAGACCGGTGTGGACTTCATTTCCGTCGGCGCGCTCACGCACTCTCCGAAAGCATTGGATATTTCGCTCGAATTCCAGTCATAACAGCGGCACCGCTGCATCTTTTTTACCGCCTATGTACGAACAACTGAAACGACTCGGAACCGATACAGCAGTGTACGGCATCAGTACCATTCTTGCCCGACTGCTCAATTTCGCTCTGGTCCCGCTGTATGCCAACCTTCTCACCACCGCGGAATACGGGATCGTTGCCAATGTGTATTCGTACATCGCGTTCATCATCATCTTTTACAGTTTCGG
>CAZRWF010000027.1:0-28462 GCA_964603685.1 uncultured Chitinophagaceae bacterium | reverse complement strand
ATGATTCCGCAGTCGGTATTTATCAAGCGAGCTATCGGCTCGGCATCTTCATGGCATTGTTGACCGGTATGTTCGAGTTTGCGTGGCGTCCTTTCTTTTTGACTCATGCCAAAGATCCGAATGCCAAATTACTCTTCTCGCGGGTGATGACGTACTATTTGGTTGCGTGTGCCGTCGTCTTCCTGCTTCTCTCATTCTTTTTAGAACATGTCATCCGGTATCCGATCCTCGCAGGGCGGTATATCCTTCCGCCGGAGTATTGGAGCGGTCTGCCGATCATTCCGCTCATTCTGCTGAGTTATGTGGTGAGCGGCATCGGAACAAATTTGAATGCCGGAATCCAGATTGAAAAAAAGACCGGCTATTTGTTTCCGACATCGCTGGCCGGTTCGGTGTCGAAAGTTGTGCTGACGTTTGTGTTGGTGCCGCCGTTCGGCATCATGGGTGCGGCATATGCCACGCTGATCGGGTATTTGGTGTCGGACGTTTCGCTGTACTTTGTGGTGCAGCGGATCTATTACATCCGGTACGAATTCGGCAGAATCGCGAAACTGTTCCTTTCCGTCGGAGCGGTGTACGCGGCGTCCGAGCTGCTGGAGGCCGGCGTCTATCTGAAGGTGCTCCTGTTCCTCCTCTGGTGCGGTTCCCTTGCCGTGATTGGATTTTTCACGCCGGGAGAACTCGGACGGATCCGATCGCTCCTGCGGAAATCCCCTTGACAACAGAGGGGCGTTGTCGTATCTTACATCGTCATTTTTGTTCTTTATTATCTCAAGTTTGGTGCGGCGCCGAAAGGGCCGTGAAAATGGGAATCTCGTCCGAATCGAGAGCTGACCCGCAACTGTAGTTGGCAACAACACCGCCAAAAGCCAGGAGACCTGCCAAACTTGCTTTGCCGCACCTTCGCGGAATAAGGTGGCACAATATTGTTGATCGTCAACATTTTTGGTGCCTCATTCATACATGAGGCACCGTCGTTTTAAAGCATTCTTTCATCGTTCGTATATTATAAAGGGGTCACTATGAATTCACGAACACAACTGCTCGTCGGCACCGTGCTCATCCTTGCCGCGGCATTTTCCCGTCTCATCCCGCATCCGATGAACTTCGCTCCGATTACGGCGATTGCGCTGTTCGGCGGGATGTATTTCGACAAACGTTTCGCCCCGGTGCTGCCGTTGGCCGCATTGATCGTGAGCGACCTGTTTTTGGGGGGACTTTATGACGGGATTGCCTGGGTGTACGGCAGTTTTCTCGTCGTTGCCGTGCTGGGTATGTTTGCCGCCGCGAAACGATCGATCTCCGTCGTCGCCGCGTCGACGTTCGCCGGATCGATCCTCTTTTTCCTCATCACCAATTTCGGCGTCTGGATGACCGGCTCGCTGTATCCGCAGACAATGGAGGGTTTGGCAGCCTGTTATACGGCGGCACTGCCGTTCTTCCGGAATGCGGTGGTCGGCGATATTTTTTATGTGACGGTGTTGTTCGGTTCGTTCGAACTGGTGAAAAAAACATTCGCGGACGCAGAGACCGTCCGGCAATAACCCGTTCCGGGAATTTCCCGGCGACGATTTGTTCTTTTGTATAAACGTGATGGTGCGGCGCCGACGGCGCCGTGAAAATGGGAACTCTGTTCAATTCAGAGGCTGACCCGCAACTGTGATCGGTGTTCTTTACCGTAAGCCAGGAGACCTGCCATCATGAGTATTCAATACTCCTTCGAGGACTGAGGATGGATTGAGAAAATTTATCACGGTACATTTTCTTGGCCCAACTTTCGTTCATACGAAGGTTGGGCCAATTTTTTTTATGAGACGGATCCTGATTGTACCGCTGTTCCTTCTGATCGTACTGCCGGCGTTTGCCGCAGAAGATTCGTCACGCGTATTCCCGCTGGCGGAGAAGGTGGTGACCGGCAATCTGTTCCGCAACTCTTTGCAGCAGCTGCCGGTGGCGGTACATGTATTGGATAGTGCGGCAATCGCCTCATCGTCCGGAATTTCGGTGGCGGATGTGATCAAACACGAAGCGGGGATCGCCGTCCGGTCGTACGGCGGCAGGGGCGCATTGCAGTCCGTCTCTATGCGGGGCATGTCCGCGGACTATACGCTCGTACTGGTGGACGGGCAGCGGTACACCACACATCAAATTGGAACGGTCGATCTCGGAATCTTTTCACTGGCGTCCGTGGAACGGATCGAGATCGTTAAAGGGGGCAGTTCGTCCCTTTATGGAGCGGATGCCATCGGCGGAGTGATCAACATCGTCACCAAAAAAGGGACGCAGAAAAAATATACCACGGCGGGATATTCGACCGGTTCGTTTGGTTATCACTCCTTCTCGCTCGCCGCTGGAGGGGATGCGGAAGGGATCGCCGTCGATGCCGAAGGACGGGTCGAATACGGAAAGAACGATTTTGATCTGCGGTATGACGACGGATTGATCGATACCGTCCTGAAACGTTCCGGCGCCGATTTCCGCATTTCGACTTTTTCTTTTTCGGCGACGTCGACGTCCGGTCATTCGGTCACCGCACTGTCGTTCCGTTTGGCCGGTGCCGATCGAGGCCAGCCGAAAGCCATCACCAGCCCGGTCCAGTGGAACAGCGCCCGTATTGCGGACAACGACGCCGTCATTCAACTCCGGTCGGAATGGACCGTCTCGGAGAGTTTTTCGGTGAATGGCTCCGTTGCGCACCGGTACAATTATGAAACATACAACGATCCGACGCTGATCGTCCAAGGGAAACCGCTCTCCAGTTTTTATGACAACACACTGACGAATACCGCCGCCGGTTTCCTCTATCAATGGTCTCCCGAACACCGGATCTATTCCGGTTTCGAAGCGGGGTACGGACGCATTCGCAGCAATGAAGTCCGTCCGGCGAACCGGACAATTTTCGGTCAATATGTCTCCACGCAGCATCACTTTTCGAATGGCATTGATCTATTGATCTTCCCGTCTGTCCGGTACGACAGTTACAGCGATGTCGGCAACGACATCAGTCCTAAACTCGGCTTAAACGCCGCTTTGGAATTTTTCCCGGCGTTGCGTTTCCGCGCCAGTTACGGGAAAAATTTCCGTGCTCCTACCTTCAATGATCTGTATTGGAATGCGGGCGGAAACGCCCGGATTCTACCGGAACGGCTCTTGAGCGGCGATGCCGGCGTATCGATCGTGGCGGAAACGTCCGGCAGGATCGAGATTGCGTGCGATTATTTTTCGATCAAAACGCGCGACAAGATCGTCTGGACGCCGGGTGCCAGCAACATCTGGACCCCCATGAATGTCAGCGCCGTTTCTTCCACCGGGATCGAGTTCCGGGGAACGGGTTCATTTTTTGACGACCGGCTGCGGTTCGGTTATCATCATACCGTGATGAATGTGATCAAAACAAGCGCCGATCAGCCGAACGATCGGACACAAGGGAAGAGGCTGCGATACACACCGGGTGAGACGGTCTCTATCTCCGCCGGAGTGACCGTTCAGGATTTTTCCTGTTCCGCCGTCTATGCGTACACCGGATTCCGGTATATACAAAGCGATAACCACCCGAACTTTATCCTTCCGTCGTTCCGCACGGTCGATCTGAAAATATCGTACGTGCTGCAACTCGGTATTGCGTCACTGCGTTGTTCGGCGGAAGCGAACAACATCGGCAACGAGGAATATTCCCTGATCAAAGGATATCCGATGCCCTTGAGAAATTATGCATTTTCCACAAACTTACACTTACAATAATAAGGAACGAACGATGAAACGAATTTTTGTCCCGATGACCTCACTCTTTTTTTTGTTCGGATGCGTCTCCAAAGATCCCGATCCGGTGACGCCCGAAATCCCCGTCGCTTCGACGAAAGGAGTGTTGGTCGTCAATGAAGGTGGATTCGGATCGTCGAATTCCTCTCTTACCCTCTATGTTCCGGATTCCGCAAAAGTGTACGCGGATGTCTTCGCGGCGGCGAATAACCGTCCGCTCGGAGACGTTGCCAACGACATTGCCATCCACAACGGAAAAGTGTACATCGTGGTACAAAATTCGGACAAGATCGAAGTGATCTCCTCCTCGACCTTTGCTTCCCTTGGAACACTTTTTTTGCCCGGCAAGACGCCGAACAAAATTGTGATCGTCAACGACACCAAAGGTTACGTGACAAATCTATACAAAGGGACGGTGACGTCGTTTAATCCCACAACTTTGGCGGTGATCACGGACAGTATTCCGACAGGATTAAATCCGCAGGATCTGCTCGCCGTCGGGGGGAAACTTTTCGTCTGTAACTCCGGCTACGGCGCCGATTCCACCGTTACCGTGATAAACATTGCCAACGACAGCGTTCTGGCAAAGGTGGCCGTGGGCCACGGTCCGACCGATATTGCGGTGGATGCGGACGGTGAAGTGATCGTCGTGAGCACCGGTCGATTCGACTGGTCGAATCCGGCCAACGATACACCCGGAAACATCGCGGTGATCGATCCCGCAACGCTCGGTGTGGTCACGACCATCGCCGTACCGTTGGCAACGTACGGGCATCCGGGAGAATTGGCCGTGTCGCCGAAAGGTTACGGTTATACGGTGGGGAAAAGCAGTGTCATCAAATTCGATACAAAGACCCATACGATCGTTGCGGGAAATTTTATTCCGCGGTCGTTTTATTCGATTGCCGTCGATAACGTGACGGAACGTCTCTACGGCGGGGACGCGAAAGATTTTGCGCAGAACGGAACGGTGTACGTCTACGACCAATCCGGAGCGGTGAGGGATTCGGCGACGGTCGGCATCATTCCCGGAACGTTTCATTTTTTACGCTAATCTGTTGACATGAAAGGATCGAAAGGCGGTGAATATTCATCGCCTTTTTTGTTTTTTCTCTCTATATTCTCGAAGGTTTTTCACCAACGTTTGAGATGTACATGACTTCTGTTTCGATATTTCCCGGCGTTGTCCGGGAAACCTACGCCCATCAATGTTCCGCCTTTTCCGCACAATCCCGCATTCAGCGCATCTGGGATGCTGATCATACCGTGTGGCGCTCCGAAGAAATCCATCAACGATCGATCCTGAACCGGCTCGGCTGGCTGAAGAGCATTTCGCTCATGACGGCAAACGCCGCCACGCTGAACGGATTTGCCGAAGAGATCCGCGCCGCCGGATTTACGCACGTCGTCGTCCTCGGCATGGGAGGAAGCAGTTTGTGTCCCGATGTCTGCCGTTCGGTGTTCGGATCCGCGCCGGGTTATCCTGCACTGCTTGTGCTGGACAGCACTGATCCGGCATCAGTCCTCCGCATCGAACGATCCGTTGTGTTGAAAACAACACTGTTTATCGTCGCCAGCAAATCGGGCGGAACGACCGAAACGAACATGTTCTATAAATATTTTTACGACAGGATAGCCGCCGTCAAACCGAATCCGGGTGAAAATTTTGTCGCCATCACCGATGCGGACACCGCCATGGAATCAATCGCCCGTGAGCGACAGTTCCGGAAGATCTTCGTCAATCCGACGGATATCGGAGGGCGGTATTCCGCGTTGTCGTACTTCGGGCTCGTTCCGATGGCGTTGATCGGAATGGACATCGCGAAACTTCTGCATTCCGCCGAAACCATGAAGGCGCAATGCCTGTTCGATGTGGTGCAGAATCCCGCCGCACAGACCGGATTGCTCATGGGAGAGGCGCATAACGAAGGGATCGACAAGTTGACGTTCATCATGTCCGGCGCGATTGCACCGTTCGGTTATTGGGCGGAGCAGCTGATCGCCGAGAGCACGGGAAAAGAGGGTAAAGGGATTTTGCCGATTGAGGGGGAATCGCATACGGAAAACTACGGCGATCGTTCGTACGGTACGGACCGGATGTTCGTCTTTTTATTGCTGGAAGAAGAAACGCACCGGTACGACGGATTCCGCGATGAATTGACGAAGCGGGATGTTCCGTTTGTGACGGTGCTGTTAAAAGACCCCTACGATCTCGGCGCACAATTTTTCTTTTGGGAATTCGCCACGGCGGTCTCGGCGGTGGTACTGAACATTAATCCGTTCGACGAACCGAATGTAAAAGAAAGCAAAGATAACACGGTCCGCGTAATTGAAGAATACAAAAAAAACGGAGCGTTACCGCGGAATACCGTTCTTGCATCCGATGCTACGGTGACGGTCTACGGCGAACCGGATGCTGCGCAATTATATTCCGGCCGATCGGTGGCAGAATCAGTGAAAAAGTTTTGTGCCGGAAAAGCCGGAGAGGATTATATCGCCGTGCTGGCGTATGTCGATCAGAATCCGGCGAACGAAAAACAACTCCGGTCGCTGCGGGAGCAGTTGTCGGCCCGGTCCGGCCTTCCGGTCACCGTCGGGTTCGGTCCGCGGTACCTGCACTCCACCGGACAACTGCACAAGGGAGGGAAACCGAACGGAATTTTTCTGTTGATCACGGCCGATGACACGAAGGATGTAACGATCCCGGGCGAACAATTCAGTTTCGGCGTCTTAAAAAATGCACAATCACTCGGCGACTACCGTTCGTTCGCCGACCGCCGTCTTCGCCTTCTTCATTTCCATCTGCGCGGCCCGGCGGAGGCCGGACTTCGAGCGTTCTCAACGTATTTTTCCTGAATCCGGTGGAAACGATCAAACAATATAAAGGGATCGTCGTTTCCCACACGCATTGGGACCGTGCGTGGTATTGGACGTTCGAACAGTTTCGCGTCCGGTTGATTCAGACGGTCGATCAGGTGATCGACATTCTCAACTCCAATGCATCGTATAAGTCGTTCACGCTGGACGGGCAAACGGTAGTGCTGGAGGATTATCTGGACGTGAAACCGGAACGGCGCTCAGATATCGAACGGCTGGTAAACGGCCGGAGACTGTTCATCGGACCGTGGTACGTGCTTCCCGATGAATTTTTGGTGAGCGGTGAATCGTTGATCCGGAACATCATGCTCGGATTGAAGATCTCAAAACAATTCGGCCACAGCATGAAGGAGGGATATGTTCCGGATCCGTTCGGACATATCCGTCAACTGCCGCAAATATTAAAGGGCTTCGATCTCCGGTCGTTCATCTTCATGCGCGGCATGAGTGAAGCGGTGAACGACCTCGGTTCGGAATTTTGGTGGGAGGGGCCGGACGGCAGCAAGGTCGTCGCCATTTATCAGCGCGACAACTACGGCAATCTTGCCTGCTGGGGATTTCCGTACGAATTCGGCGATTACCGGTACTCTGTTCCCAACAATGATATCGCCGTGGAGAATGTCCGCAAGACATTCGATAGTATCCGCACCGTCGCGACAACTCCGTACTTGCTGTTCAATAACGGAATCGATCACTTGCCGCCGCAGCCGCAGGTGCCGCAGTTGATCGACCATGTGAATCGAACACTGACCGATCTGAAACTGGCACACGGAACATTTACCGATTTCGTCGATGCGGTGATGCATTCCTCTTCCTCTTCGTTCAAAACATATTCGGGCGAGCTGATCGGAAATTACCATCATCTCATTCTGCTCAGTGTCTACTCCACGCGGATGTATCTGAAGACGGCGAATTTTTTGTGTCAGAATCTGCTCGAACGGTATGCCGAACCGCTGGCGGCGTTGACGCAGCTGGAGGCAAAGCAGGATTACACGCCGGTGGTGTGGAAGGCATGGAAAGAGTTGTTAAAGACCCATCCGCACGACGACATTTGCGGCTGCGGCATTGATGAGATCCATCGGGACAATGTGTCGCAGTTCGACCATGTCCGGCAGATCGGCGAATATGTCCGCGAACAATCGATGCTTGATCTTTCCCGCGAGATCAACACCGCCGCAGTGGAGGGAAAACCGCTGTTATTATATAATCCGATGAACTGGGACCGGTCCGAGACTGTTCCGGTGCGGATATTATTCAAGGAGGGGGAAGATCCGGCAAAATTTCATATCGTCGATGCCCGCGGCCGGCCGCTTCCGTATGCGATTCGCGGAAGCGCACCGTTGTATCGAATGGAGATCCTGACGGAAGGAAAATACACTGCCGTCGACATCGATCTGCACGTGATTCTTCCGTCGTGCGGATACACCACCGTGTACGTCAAAAAAGGGAAAGTCATCCGTCCGCAGCGGCAATGTTCCGCCACAAAACGAGGATTGGAAAACGCTTTCGTCAAAGTGTCGGTGAATGCAAACGGCACGCTGAACATCATCGACCGGCTGCGCAAAAAGAGCTACAAAAACCTCCTGTTGTTCGAAGATGCGGAGGATGCCGGGGATGAATATACATATTCGTGGATCGAAAGAGGGAAAACCATCACGACGAAAAATTCCCGGCCGGAAATCCGTGTGATCGAAAACAGTCCGCTGCGGGGAGTACTTTCCATCCGCCACAAGATGAAAATTCCCGAATCGCTTCATCCGAACAGGACGCGACGGTCCCCGTCGGCGGTGACGGTGGATATTGTTTCCACGGTGACCCTGTGCGCCGGTTCATCGCGCGTGGATGTGCGGACGGAAGTCACTAATCGTGCGAAGGATCACCGGCTGCGGGTCCTGTTTCCCACCGATATCAAGACCGATGTGTCGTTGGCCGGCGGGCATTTCGACGTTGTTGAACGTCCTGCGGTGACCGGGAAACGTCCCACATCGAAGAACCGGTTCGAATTTTATTCCACACGACACAATCAGGATTTTGTTTCCTTGCATGACGGCAAAAAAGGATTGACGGTGGCGAACAAAGGGATTCCGGAATACGAGGCGATCCATGCGAAGAACGGGACGACGCTTGCGTTCACGCTTCTCCGTTGCGTGGGATCACTCTCGCGGAACGATTATATCACACGGCACATGCAAGCCGGTCCGCAGCTTCCCACACCCGAAGCGCAGTGTCTCGGAACATATTCGTTTGAATATTCCGTCCTGCCGCACGAAGGTCCGATGGCGGAGGACCCCTCCGTGCACACCGGCATCTTCAATTATACGGCGCCGGTCGTTCATTGGAATGTCGACCGGCACTCCGGAAAACTGCCGAACGAAATGAGCGTTCTCACCGTCGAATCGCCGGAACTGATCCTGAGTGCTTTAAAACGGGCGGAGGACAAAAGCGGCGTGATCGTCCGTTTCTATAACATCACCGGCAGTCCGGTCTCCGGCATCGTGGGAGCATACCGCCCGCTGTTGAAAGTCGATCGTGTGAATTTGAATGAAGAACTCGTCAGCGCACTTCCGTTGGTGAACGACCGTTCATTTGCCGTGTCTGCCGGGCCGAGAGAGATCGTCACCCTCAAACTAACCTTTAAGCAATAACCGATGGTCACCGGAATTCTTTTATTATTCATTTTTGCCGCCATGGCGGTGTTGATGTTCCTGCGGAAACTGCCGGTGCTGATCGCACTGCCGTTGATGGCTGTGGCGATTGCGGCGGTGGGCGGCATCCCGCTCCCGTCGATCCTTTCCGACGTGATCGGAAAAGGATCCATCCGGCTGGCGGAGGCCTTCACCATTTCCATGTTCGGCGGAATGTTGAGCTTTTTGCTGCAAAAAACCGGCGTTGCGGAAAGTCTCATCAAAAAAGGGGCGGAACTGTCGGGGGACGATCCGTGGAAGGTCGGACTGATCATGCTGCTGTTGATCGTTCTTCTGTTTACGACGCTCGGAGGACTCGGCGCCATTATTATGGTGGCGACGATCGTTCTGCCGATTCTTGCCTCCGTGGGAATGACGCCGATCATCGCGGGCGGGCTTTTTCTGTTCGGCATCGCTGCCGGCGGAATTTTGAACGCCGGAAATTGGGCGGTCTATATCGGCGTCATGGGACTGCAGGTGGAAACGGTACGGAATTATGCCGTTGTGTTGACAGCGACGATGTTTTTGTTTGCCGTGATCTTCATGACGGTGGAACTGTGGCGAGCACGGCAGATTAAGTCCTTGAAAAAGTACATCGTGCGAGCGCTGTCGGTCGGTGCAGCGGGAGCGATCGTGTATTTCGCTGCACAGTACTTTCCCGGTGACAGCGTGATGGTGTGGTTGGGTGCGGCAACGGATGCTATTATTGTCGGAGCGGAGATCCTCCTCGCGTTGATCGGTATCGGTGCGGCGGCAAACATCACGATCGACCTTTGGCGGAAGAGGAAAACGCAGCATACCGTTCCGGCCGTTCAATGGTATGCCTATCTGATCCCGATTCTGCCGTTGGTATTGATCCTGTTCTATCAGATCCATTTTATCACTGCCTTTTTTGTCGCACTGCTGTACGGTTACATCGTGACTTTGAGGAAGGGGAGCTTGAACATCCTCACGCAAGCGGTGCTGGAAGGGAGTTCGAGCGTGATGCCCGCCGTGATTCTGATGTTCGGCATCGGCATGCTGCTGAACGCGATCATCGGTCCGAGCGGATATTCTGAGCTTAACGGCGGCGCGGAATGGCCGGTGATCGGCTATCTCCGTCCGCTCATTGCCGAAGCGATTCCCACCACGTGGGTCGGATATTTATTCGGATTCACTCTTGCGGCGCCGTTGGCGCTGTACCGCGGTCCGTTGAACGTGTGGGGACTCGGCTACGGCATCGCGGCGGTGATGCTGGCGACCGGAAACATCCATCCCGCTGCCATTATGGCGATGTTACTTTCCGTCGGACAGCTGCAAAGTGTCTGCGATCCGACCAACACGCAAAACGTGTGGATTGCAAACGAACTGAAACTGGACGTTCAAACGATCATGTGGCGCACGCTACCGTATATCTGGGCGTTGGCGTTTTGCGGACTGTTGATCGGCGTTATCATGTTTTACTAAAATGAACATCATCCGAACCGAAACATATGATGTGATTGTAGTCGGCGGCGGACCGGCGGGCGTGTGTGCCGCCGTCTCCGCGGCGCGGAAAAAGAAGCGCGTTTTGCTGGTGGAGAAGTACGGATTTTTGGGAGGGATGGGAACGGCGGCGATGTTCTCACCCTGGCGCGGTTTTTTTGCGGGGAAACAAAAAGTAGTCTCCGGAATGGCCGATGAAATCGTCGAGCGGTTGATCTCGTTCGGCGGATCACCCGGACATTGTACCGTCGGGGAGGATCATGTTACGCCGTTCGATGCGGAATCGTTGAAATATGTTCTGCAGGAATTTGTTCTGGAATCGAACGTCACTCTGTTGTTGCATGCGGAATGCATCGAGGTAAGCAAAAACGGATCGGCGGTGGAATCGGTACTTCTGCATTGCCGCGAAGGGATCGTGCGCGCAGCGGCGCGGGTTTTCGTGGACGCCACCGGAACGGCGGAAGTGGCGATTCCGGCCGGTGCTCGGTTCACAGCGGGAAATTCGTACGCTTCGTACCGATTTTCCATGACAGAGGTGGATGCCACGGCCCTTCGCCGATATGCCGCCGAACATCCGCGGGAGATGTTGAGCTTCGGTGAAGATCCGGAGGGTCGTTTTGCCGCCAGCGGTTTTCTCTCGCTCGCCAAACAATGGTTCGCCGAACAGGGCGAATTGCATCCCGTGCAATCGATTGAGATCGACAGCGATATCGTTCCGGGTAATGTAATTGTCTCCATGATCACCATCCCTTCCGTGGACCCGTCATCAATCGAACGAATGTCCTTTGCCGGCATGCTCAGCCAGCGAATTCCGGGGATCGCAGCGGCGTTCTTGCAGCGTCATTTGCCGGGATTCGCCGATGCACGCGTGCTGGTGACTCCGCCCCAGCCGGGATTCCGATCCGCCCGGCGTGTGGAAGGGATCGTTCCGATTACGTACGCCAAGGTGATGTCCGGCGAATCGTATTATGATTCCGTCGGAACATTTGCTCTTCCCGGATCGATCCAGGCAACCTTTCAGGTTTCTAAACGATCGATGCTGATTCCGGAATGCGGCAATGTTATTGTGGCAGGTCGGGCAATTCTGCCGATGATTGCACTCTTTTCCACGAACAACCAACCGGCGAGCATGAAAATGGGGGAAGCGGCCGGTCAGCTCGCCGCCCATTTGTAACGGAATATTTATGAATGACATTATCGCATCTTTGAAAAACGGACTCATCGTTTCGTGTCAATCCGAAGGAGACGATCCTTTCAACCGTCCCGAATTGCTCGCGACATTTGCGCGCGCAGCCGCGATGGGAGGCGCTGCGGCCATCCGGGCGCAAGGGGTGGAGAATATCACGGCGATCCGGACGGCAGTCGATCTTCCGATTATCGGTATTATGAAAGGTCAGTTCGCGAACGGATGGGTCTGTATCACGCCGGACTTCAAAGATATTGAACAACTGATCGATGCCGGTGCGGATGTGATAGCGCTGGATGTTACGCCGCGGAAACGTCCGAACGGAATGGACGGAGTAGAATTTTTTGACACCGTGCGCAGCCGTTTTACGGTTCCGTTGATGGCGGATATTTCCACGTTCGAAGAGGGGATCCGTGCTGCCGAAATGGGGGCCGACCTTGTGGCGACCACGTTGTCCGGTTACACCGAATACACCGAAGCACACGCCGGCGATCAGCCCGACTATGACTTGCTGGAACAATTGACGCGCGGTTCGAAAGCACCGGTGGTCGCCGAAGGGAGAATTTGGACGCCGGAACAAGCACGCGAAGCAATGCGGCGCGGCGCCTTTTCGGTGGTGGTCGGCACCGCGATCACCCGTCCGCGCGTGGTGACCCGAAAATTTGTCGATGCGATGAATGTCTCATGAACCTCCTCCGCGAACATTATGACGTGATTGTCGCCGGTGCCGGTATCGCCGGATTATCCGCAGCAATCGCCGCGGCACGCAACGGTTCGTCCGTGCTGTTGGTGGAACGTTACGGTTTTGTCGGCGGCATGTCCACCGCGGGAATGGTCTCACCGTTCATGAAATATTGGATCCAGCGGGAGGACGGCAACAAAGTGCCTCTCGTCGGCGGAATTTTTGAGGAGATCAACCAGCGTATGGCCGCGTTGGGAGGGATGATCGAAAACGGTTTCAGCGCATTGGCGTTCAAACAGATTGTCAGCGAAATGTTGATCCGTGCCGGTGTTGATTGTGCGCTGTTCACCTCCACAATCGCGGTCGAACGGAACGAAACGACGATCCGTTCGTTGACGATTCAGAACGGCACCACACGAAAAACGATCTCCGCAACGGTATTCATCGATACCACCGGCGATGCGGAGTTGCTGTATTTGGCGGACGCTCCGTGGGTAAAAGGGGATGAACGGACCGGAATGCTGCAGGCGATGACGACCTTTTTCCGCGTCGGCGGAATCGATCTTGCCGCCGCCTGCGACGACGTGCGAAATCATCCCGACCAGTATTTTGATTGGTCCACAAAAGTGTACGATCCGCAGCAGATCGTTTCGATTGCCGGATATCACGATATCGTGCGGCGAGCGCATGAACGGGGCGACCTTCCTGAAGCGGTAACCTATTTTTTCTTCACGTCGCTCCCCGGATTCGGGGAAACGGCATTTAACACGACGAATATCCTCGGGTTGGACGGATCATCCTCCGTCGATCTGACGCAAGCGGAGATCGAAGGCCGTCGGCAAGTGTTGCGATCCTTTTCGATCATCAAAAAAGAGTGCGCCGGATTCGCACGATCCTATTTGATTGAAACGAGCGTACAAGTGGGAGTCCGCGAGACTCGTCGGGCCGTCGGCGATTACGCCATGACCGGCAGCGATGTCCGCACCGGGGCAAAGTTTCCGGATGCGATTGCCCGGGCGAACTATGGCGTCGATATCCACGGACAAAAAGGGGAACAGTCGGTGATGGAATATTTGAAAGAGGGAGAATATTACGAGATACCGGTCCGTTCACTGATCGTCAAAGAGGTGAACAACCTACTTACCGCCGGGCGTTCGATCTCCTCCACGCGGGAAGGGCATGCGGCTCTCCGGATTCAGGCGACCTCTTCCGCTACGGGCGAAGCGGCCGGGTTGTTGGCTGCGACAGCTGTCCGCAACGGCACGGCTCTCCGCGACGTTCCGGTGGAAACGATCCAAACGATTCTACAGAAGAGCGGGAACATATGAAACGGTGGACGTTATTGATACTTTTTCCCATGTTACTCTCCGGCCAATCGGTCTATCTTCCGGTAACGCATCCCGTCTACCGGTATTTGGACAAGATGGAGGCAAAACAGTATCTCGACGGATATCGCGACGACATGAAACCGCTCAGCCGGTCGGTGATCGCCCGGTTCCTCACGCAAATTGATACGACCTCCCGCACGATGACGGACGTCGAATCGGCAGAACAATATTTTTTCAAAGAGGAGTTCTACCAGGAATTGACCGCGCTGGGATACGAAAACGTGATCGAAGAACGGTGGCATCTCTATCAATACAACAGTGCGGCGGGAAATGTCAACTTCGACCTTATCGGCGGTCTGTCGTACCGGTGGCTCCCCGGCGGAACGTCGGTGAAGATCGGATCCAACGGCGTGCAGGTGTACGGAAACTACGGTGCGAATGTCGGCGCCTATTTTAATTTCCGTGATAATATCGAATCCGGATCGGGTCTGGTCAGCCCCATCGCCGTACCGGGAACTCTGGCCGGGACGATGACAAAAAGTCTCACCCCGGAACCGGCGCAGGTGGTCTCGAGGAATTTTTTCCCTCGGTTTGTGGAATACGATCCGCTCGAGGCACAAATGAATGTGGATGTGTTCGGCATGACGCTGTCGATCGAAAAGATGCACAACCAATGGGGTGCGGGGGAGCGGGGTTCGGTGATCCTTTCCAATAAAGCCCCTTCCTATCCGCAAATCAAACTGCGGATGCCGCTGGGGGAACATGTCGATTTTGTATACCTGCACGGATGGCTGCACTCAAACGATATCGACACTCTCCGCTCGTATGCGGTGCATAATTTCGGAGTTCCGACAACGCGGACGATCTACCGACAAAAATACATTGCCGCCCATATGCTGGAATTTTCGCCGTGGAACGGCGTCGATATCGCCGTCGGAGAATCGGAAATTTACGGCGGCAGAAGTCCGGAACCGATCTACTTGATCCCTTTTATGTATTTCAAGGCCGCCGAACATTGGATGTACGATACCGACAATTCACAGATGTTCGTTAATGTCGATCTGAACGTCTTCCCGGATTTCAATCATTTTCTTTCACTCTATATCGACGAATTTTCCACCGAAGATTTTTACCGGGCGGACCGGCAGAGAAATCATATCGCCTTCACCGTCGGGCAACGATGGTACGACGCATTCGTCCGCGATTCCAAAATCCTCGTCGAATACACCCGGTTGAATCCCTGGGTGTACAGCCACAAATTTCCGGATGCCACCTTTCAAAGTCACGATGTGAATTTAGGACACTGGCTGGGACAAAACGGCGACCTCCTCTTTGTGCAATTCGCGTGGCAGCCCCTTCGTTCGCTTTCGCTTGCCCTGCAGTTCGAATCGATCCGGAAAGGAGGGAAAGATTCGGCGGTCGTTCAATACCGGCTTCCGACGCCGAGTTTTTTATACGGACCGATGACGAAACAACAAACAATCGGAATCGTCGGCGCCTATGAAGTGATGCGGGATATGATGATCGACTTTCACCTATTGCAGACCCGTTTCACTACAGCCATTACCGCCGCCCATCGGGAATTCATCGAAAATCCGGGCGATTATGCGGTGAAACCGGATATCGCCGGTGAATGGGACATTTTCCTCGGATTCCGTTATAATTTTGATTGACCGATTTAAACTTCGTCCGCAAAAACCGTGTCCAACTCCGACACCATGAATGAATTCATCCGACGAACAACGATTCATTAAGGAATTTCAGGAAGGGAACGAACAGTCGTTCAATCAGCTTGTCATACGGTATCAGGAAAAGATATATTGGATCGTCCGGCGGATGATCCCCGATCATGACGAAGCGGATGACGTGGTGCAAAACGTGTTCATTAAAGCGTACCATTCGCTGCGCGGATTCAAAGGAGAATCGAGTTTTTATACGTGGATCTACCGGATCGCGATCAACCTTTCGCTGAACGAGATCCGCCGGAAAAAATTCCGCCGCACGCTGTCGATCGACGACGATCTGCATCAGGTCTCCTCCGATGAGGCGGGTGCTCTCGAACAGATGGAATCAGCGGAGCGGACGCGCCGGATCGAACGGGCGATCGAACTGCTTCCGGAAAAGCAAAAAAAAGTCTTTCTCCTTCGCTATTACGAAGAACTTCCTTACGACGAGATCGCGAAAATCTTAAAGACAAGCGTCGGCGGATTAAAAGCGAATTATTTTCATGCCGTGAAAAAGATCGGACAACACCTGAAGAATGAAGAAGAACGATAAATACAGCCTGCTGATCGATATGGCGGAAGGGGTTCTGCCGGCTTCCCGGCAACACGAAGCCGAAGAACTTCTGCGCACGTCACCCGAAACGGCGGAGGAACTGCGGTTGCTGCGGTCAACGCTCGGCGCGCTCGGTGAGTCCGCAGCCGCACCGGCGCCGGAACATTACTTTTCGACCCTGATCCCCCGCGTCCGCGAACGGATCGCGTCCGGGAGCACTGTCTCGTCGTTTCCGCTCCCGTGGTTCTGGGAGAGAATGTTCGCCCCGGTCATGGTTGCCGCCGTGCTGTTCACCATCTCCGGATTATACCGCACATTTCAGCCGGAAGAGAGAACCGGGCCGATCTATCGGATCGTGGAGTCGATCGATCTGGAAGAGATCGAGACGGTGCTGGAAGAAGTGTCGACCGCCACGGCCGGTGAATCGCCGGTGCGCAACGGCGGTACCATCGGCGCCGTGGATCCGCTCTTTACGGCGGAACTGCTGGCGCACGACATCGGCCAGGTCCAATCCGAACAAGAATTGATTGCACGGTTGGAAACATCGGAGATTGATCTGGTGTTCGACCGTTTGGGAATACAACATTTACCGTAGGAGCCGTTATGCGCATCTCATGGATTATTGTGTTGACCGTCGTAGTGACGATATGTGCGGCACAACCGCAGCAGCGAGGCCGGTCACTGCGCCCGGCGGAACGGATCGAAAGTTATAAAAAAGTGCGGATGATCGAAGCGCTCGCATTGTCTGAAGAGACGGGTATCAAATTGGTCGCCCGGTATACCGCTCACCGTGAAGCGGTGCGGAAGTTGGAGGAGGAACGGGGAGAACGGATGGATACGATTGATGATCTCGTACAATCGAATGCGAGCGACGCTGAGTTGCAGAAATCGATCGCTCAGATCGCAGAGATCGAAGCACGTATCCTGGAGATGCGGAAAAAGTACATCGAATCCCTGAAAGAGATCCTCACCGTAAAACAAATCGCGGAATATATTCTCTTCGAACGGAATTTTATGAAAGACCTCCGGAACGTCGTCCGCGACGTCCAGAAGGAGCGAAGTAAAAAGTAAGACGCTCGATGGTTGTGTCGGTGCAAAAGGCGGATACATCCCGCCTTTTTTGTTTTTTTGCATCTTCCTCATTTTTCCGATATATTTTCCCATGAAAACGCCTGCCGGACGGATTTATCTTGATTACAGCGCCACCACACCGATTGATCCCGCCGTGGCATCGGTGGTATCGCACCATTTGTCGGAAACGTACGGCAACGCATCGTCGGTCCATTCGTTCGGACGGAGCGCGAAAGTGATTCTCGAAGAAAGCCGCGAGACCATCGCTGCGGCACTCGGCGCGGAAAACGGCGAGATCTTCTTCACGTCGGGCGGGACGGAATCGGATAATCATGCGGTGATCGGTACGGCGTTTGCCCGCCGCCGGAAGGAGGGGAAAGATCATCTCATCGTCTCCTCCGTAGAGCATCATGCCGTGTTGGATGCGGCGGAATATCTTCGCGGCCACGGTTTTTCCGTTTCACTGGTCCCGGTGGATGCCGGCGGACGCATTGATCCGGAGGCGGTCCGGAAATTGATCACGCCGAAAACATCGCTGATCTCGGTGATGCACGCCAACAATGAAACCGGCGTGTTGCAACCGATCGCCGCGATCTCCGCCATCGCTCAAGTGCACGGCATTCCGGTCCATACGGATGCCGTACAAACGTTCGGCAAAATTCCCGTCCGGGTGAACGATCTTGGTGCGGATATTCTGTCGTTGTCGGCGCATAAAATTTACGGACCGAAAGGGATCGGTGCCGTGTATATCAAAAAAGGGACCGACCTGGATCCCTTGGTTCACGGCGGTGCGCAGGAACGGAATGTGCGCGCGGGAACGGAGAATATTCCGCTGATCGCCGGATTCGCCGCCGCGGCGGCGGCAATCGACACATATCGAGAGCAGACCTACCGCAATGCCGTCGAATTCCGCACCGTGTTGAAATCGCACCTGCAATCGGCGCTTCCGGGCGTCGTCTTTAATGGAGCGGACGAAACTTCCTTGCCGCATATCGTCAGTGTTTCGCTCGACGCGGAACAGTATCGCGACATTGAAAGCGAATCGCTCTTGTTGAATATGGATCTGAACGGTATCGCCGTATCGAGCGGTTCCGCCTGCACTTCCGGCAGTATTCAACCTTCCCATGTTTTGCTGGCCATGGGACGGGATGAACGAACATCCCGCGCGACGGTGCGTTTTTCATTTGGAAAATTCACAACAATTGAGGAAGTTACGAAAGCGGGGGAGATGTTGTGCTCCATTGTAACGTCCATTCATCACTCAATTCATTGACCCATTGACCCATAGAACGACCGGTGACCGTATGAAAAAGATTCCGTTCCTTTGTGCCATTCTGCTGATCTCCTGTTCCGATCCGGAAGAGATGGCATCGACCAATCTGCGGAAAGGGGACGAGTTCATGAAACGGGGGGAGTTCGAGATCGCGCAGTATTATTACGATAAGATCCCGGAAGGTCATCTTCTGCAGAAACATGTCCAAAAACGTCTGCAGGAAATCGAAAAGATCACGAACGATCCGGTGGAGCGGGAAAAGCTGAGCAACACGAAAAAAGTGGAGGATGTCACCATCGTCCGTCATACGTTTCAGATCAAAATGGGCCGATTGCCGCTCCACAAGCTGGTGTTGACCAATAACACCTCCCGAAAGATCAGGATGATCGACATTGACTTCATTTATCTGGATCAATCGGGGAAAGAGATCAAAACGATCAACCATCCCATGTTTGCGGACATCGATGCCGGGATGACGAAAGAATTTAACGACGTCTCTCCGGGAATGGTGCAGGAACAGATCTTCCAGGTGAAAGTGCTCATCAAAAATACGATGTCGTTCTAACGGCGTCGTTCCGTTTCGCGGATGAGGATTCCGTACCGCAGCCCGCGGTCGCTCACGGTGATCCTCCGCAATCCGCCCGATTCCATATATCCCATCAGAATCAATATGCCGGCGAGGATAATATCCGCGCGGCCGGCCGATATT
The DNA here is from genome assembly GCA_964603685.1 of uncultured Chitinophagaceae bacterium. Lineage (GTDB taxonomy): Bacteria > Bacteroidota > Ignavibacteria > UBA10030 > UBA8401 > UBA8401. Next base: position 9,152 of record CAZRWF010000027.1, on the reverse strand, counting down.
TGCGGGAATGCGGCGATCTGCGACACCGATTTGTCCTTCAGCAATGCGAACATCGCACATACATCCTCGTGCTCCAAAGAATAACCGGTCACTCGCTCCGGCGCATACGCCGGGAGGCGTTGGTGTAATGCCGCCAGCGTGGTCAACGTTCCGGCGACGCCGACGGCGAATGTTCCCGCGATCGTACCGGTGAGGTCGCGCGGCATCTGGGAAAGGATCAACTCGTGTGCTTCGATAAGGGAAGAAGTTTCCGGGGGAGAATCGCGTAAGATCCGCTCGGTGATACGAACGCTGCCGATGTCGAGACTGATCGAGGAGAGAATGTTTCCGGCGCTGCCGACGATGATCTCGGTACTTCCTCCTCCGATATCCACCACCGAATACCGCTCCGCCGCTCCGGCGAACTCCGAGATCCCGCCGCGATACGTCCACATCGCTTCTTCTTCGCCGCTCAGCACTTCCACGGTGATGCCGGTGTTCCGGGCGATCGTGTCGATGAACTCTTGCCTGTTGCGGGCATCGCGCACGGCGCTCGTACCGACGGCGGTGACCGTGTCGACATGATATCGCTCGCAGGTCGCGGCATACGTGCGGAGAAACCCTTCCACGCGCTCGATTGTTTCGCGGGTGATCATCCGTTCCGCATCTACTCCTTTTCCGAGCCGCGCAATCACCTGCTCGTCGTGCACAACGCGGATGCCGCCGTCGGGTGCGGTCTCCGCAATCAACAGCAAAATCGTATTGGTGCCGATATCGATCACCGCGCGTCTCATCGCCGGCGCGCCGCGAGTGCGATCCAATCGTTTTCCCGCAGCATCTCTGCCACGGTGTATCCCCGTTGTTCCAATGCGGCTTCGACGGCGCTCCGGTCCGCGGTCAGCAATCCCGAAAAGAGGACCAAGCCGCCGGGGGCGAGTTTCGCCAGGATCGCGTCCATCAGTTCGAGAATGGTGTTCCGGATGATGTTGGCAAGAATGCAATCGAACGATGATTCCGTGACCGTTTCCATCGAACCGATGCGGATGTCGATCCGGTCCGACACTCCGTTCCGCATTGCATTTTCCCGTCCGTTCTCCAGCGACCATTCGTCGATATCGATCCCCACACAATGCTGTGCTCCCATCTTCACCGCGGCGATGGCAAGAACGCCGGTTCCGGTGCCGACATCGAGAACGGCCGCCCCGGAACGCAAATGTTTTTCCATCATCCGGATCATCAGCCGGGTCGTCTCATGAAATCCCGTTCCGAAAGTCATTTTCGGATCGATGATGATGACCGTCTTCCCCGGCGCCTCGACCGGATGCCAGGAGGGGGTGATGATGCACCGATCGGATACTTCGATCGGAGTGATGGATCGCTCCCACTCTTCGTTCCAGTTTTGATGGCGGATCTCCGTCGTGCTGAGATACTCAAGAAAGGGGAGATGATACAATTCCGATATTTCTTTGATGATCGTTTCGATGGAACCGTGCCATAATTCCTTTTTAATAAAACAATGAACTCCCCGATCGTCGTCCACAAATCCTTCAAACGGATATTCCGACAAAGCAGCGGGGATTAATTCGCGGATGCTGTCGTCCGGGGGGACGCTGAGATGGATATCCAGATAGATGTCGTTCATGAGGATTGTCGTCGTTGGGTGATAAGGGCATCGACCGTTGTACGGTTCATTTCCAGCCAAAAGATCTGATCTTCATAATTTTCCTGCATTTTCCGGTCCGCTTTGTTAAACCGCACGTTCAATCCATATATCAGCCACAATACGGAAACGGCAGCAACCGCTGCGGCCGGCATTCGCCCGTGAAGGGCAAGCAGCAGGATCAAACCCGCGGAACCGAGCATGCCGAACCAGAATGATAATCGGCGGATGTACACGATGATGTGATAGATCGTCCCGAAAAAGAAGATTTTTTCTTGCACGATCGGGGGGACATGGTGATTGAGAAGATAAAAATACAATCGCCGTGCCTCCTCTTCTGTAAGAGGTGCGGCGGGAAACAAAACTCTTGATCGTTCCAGAAGATAACGGCTCGGTTGGTTGTTCCGGAATGCCTTCCGTTGTTTCGGAGTCTCTTTGGCGTATAAGGAAAGCCCGACAATTGCCGAACCGGCAAGGATCACCGTCAACGAAATGTACCACGGAGAAAATGGTCCGACCGGGATCTCGAATCCGGTGATCAGCAGTACGGCGGCGAAAAGAAAATACATTCCCGGAACGAAAATCCGGGCGGTTTCCAAGACCGGGAAGAGAGTCGCAGAGCGATCCATATTATTTCGCCAGTTTTGTGTAGATAAGAGCGGAGAGCACCGTGCCGACGGCGCCTAAACTTTCGGCGCTGCATTTGTCCGGCGTATCTTGATGCGTATGCCAATGCGGATATTGAAAGTCGATAATGTCGATGGTCGGAATGCCGGCGGCATTCAGCGGAAGGTGATCGTCCTGCACCGCTTCGCCGGGAACGCGGATGAATTGCGTGGCACGGACCTCCTCCGCGGTGGACCAGACCAGTTCCATCACTTGCGGTGCGAATTGCATGGAATGTTGTTCCAACGGGAGCTGCAGGTCCCGGTCTCCGACCATATCCAGCAGGATGGCGAACCGCGGGACATAGGTGTGCGGTTTTTGTTGTGCAAAATGTTTTGCGCCGAGGAAATACAAATCGTTGTTCCCATCACGCCGCGAATCGCCGTAATCCTCACCGTCCGTCAGCAGGATGTCGACGCCGATCGGCGGCGGTTCGTTCTTAAACATCGTTGCCAGCTGCAACAGCACGGCAACACCGCTGGCACCGTCGTTGGCGCCGATGATCGGCAAGTCCCGTTTGGCCGGATCGGCATCCTCTTCGGCGCGCGGGCGCGTGTCCCAATGAGCGAGCAGCAATATTCGCTCCGTCGCGGATGGATTGAACTGCGCAAAGACATTGGCCAATCGGATCGTTTCGCCGTATCCCTGACGGGAGAACTGCTGCAGGGTGACGATGTCCGCCGATTTTTTGAGCTCGTTTTCCAAGTACCGGAGGCAACGCCGGTGCCCTTCGGAATTCGGATTCCGCGGACCGAAATTCGTCTGCGCGACGAGGTACTCGAACGCTTTGTTTCCGTCAAATGCCGGAAATTGTTTTTGCATGGATCGGGCTGGTTGTTGAGCGGCAGGAGCATCCGGTCGTTTTTGTTCGCAGGAGAGAGAGAAAACGGCAATGATGAACACGGGAACGGAACGAAGGCGGAAAACGGACGAACGCCGCGGGAACATTAAGAACTTTCTCATTGGTATTGAGATGCACTTTTCCTATCTTGGTGAAAGAATATAATAAATTTAACTCTAAATGCATCTACGAAAAGCGATTTACTGGAGCATCTTCTGGATCGCGTTGTCTCTTGCCGTTAATGTCGGTGTGTATTTCGTCGAAGGTCAGCAAAAAGCGATTGAATTTCTGACCGGCTACATCATTGAAAAATCCCTCTCCGTCGACAACCTCTTCGTCTTCCTGATCGTTTTTACCATCTTCGGTGTTGACCTAAAAGACCAACGCCGCGTGCTCAATTACGGCATTGTCGGCGTTATCATCCTCCGCGGTCTGTTGATTGTGCTCGGGGCGACACTGGTGAAAGAATTTCATTGGATCCTGTATGTTTTCGGCGCAATGCTGGTCTACGCCGGCTATCGGGTGATGTTCGGTGAAGATGCGAAAATCGAACCGGAAAAGAACATTGCCGTCCGGGCGTTCCGGAAACTGATGCCGGTGGACAATAGTTATCATGGTCATAACTTCTTCATCAAGGTGAACGGCCGGACCGTCGCAACACCGCTCTTTGTTTGTCTGCTGGTCATCGAAACGACCGATGTGGTCTTCGCGATCGACTCGATTCCCGCAATCTTCGCTATTACGACCGACCCCTTTATTGTGCTGACGTCCAACCTCATGGCAGTCTTGGGACTTCGATCTCTCTATTTTGTTTTGGCAGAAATACATGCCTCTTTTACATATGTAAAGTATGGCGTCGGGTTGGTTTTAGCCTATGTCGGACTGAAAATGCTCATAATGGACCTCTACAAGATCGATACAGTCGTTTCCTTATCGATAATTACCACCATTTTGACGGTCAGCGTCATTTTATCCTATCTCAAGAGCCGTAACCCATCTACGTAAGCATTAGAATTATTTAATTTGCCCCCCATACCTTTTAATGGGTATCTTTGTGGTGTTGTCGCTGTTCATTGCCGACAATAAGAGACCTTCCGAAGTTTGAAGGAATTTCCCAACAATTTGAGGGCAGAATGAGAAAGATTCTATTCAACGCTTTTTGGTTCGTGCCGATTTCGATTTTCGGTTGTTTCGACGGCACATTTACCGGAAAGAATGATAAGATCTTTATTCAGGAAGAGGTGAGGACAAAACTTGATCAAAAATCCCTTGTAATATTGAATAAATACGGGAATACGATCAAGAATTATTCAGAGCGGTATGGTATCGATTGGAGACTGGTCGTTGCTGTCATGAAGGTCGAATCACGGTTCGACCATACGGCCGAAAGTCATCGTGGGGCGAAGGGATTTATGCAAATTATGCCTTCCACGCAGAATGAAATTGCTCAAAAATTCGGACTTGAAAGTGATGTTTTCGATACACCTCATGGTAACATAAAAGGGGGTATCTTCTATCTTGCCCGACTGTATAAACAGTATGGAAAAGAGGGATTATCCGAAGATAATAGGCTGAAATTCACTCTGGCCGCTTATAATGCCGGTCCGGGCCGCATCGCCGACGCTAAAAAAATGGCGGAATATGTGAATGACGATCCGGCTGATTGGAAATCGGTAAAAAACTCACTTTCACTCTTATCAAAAAAATACTCCTCTTTACATCGATTTGTCTGGGAGGAAAAAAAGCCATCCAATGGTTATTTTAAGGGGTGGAATGAGTCCTCCAACTTCGTTGAATCTGTGATGATGTATTATCAGGAATACAAAAAGGTCTTTGCCGTCAAGGCGTAAAAAAGATCAAAATCGTACAATAAAAAAGGGACGCCGAAGCGTCCCTTTTTTATTGCTACTGATCTACATTTTTAGGGCAATAATACGGCAGCCGAAATCACGGTGGTCCATTTCCCGTCTTTATCACCTTCGGCGGATTGGGTTACGTTGAAGGTCTTCAAGATCTTCCCGCTCATTTTGAAGTGTTTTTCTCGTTCATCCCACGCCACATTCGGATCGAAATCCAATCCCAGCGTTGTTGCCAGCATGGTTGCTGCCAGGTCTTCCGCATATTCTCCTGCTTTGTCTTCCGTTTCGCCGAACGGATGATGTTCGGACAAATAACCGTATTGTGACTCATCGGCTGCCATCGCAACGCCGATCGAAGAGGCCACAAGGCGGTTCGGCTCGTTGGTGGCGTTTCGGGCCATCACGCAGAACGTCACTTGGCCGGGTTCCAGCAATTTTAACCCTTCCGCTACAGGGATTCGTTTACATTTGGGGGGATAAATGCTGGAAACCGTCACTAAATTGCATTTTTCAATTCCGGCGTTCCGGAGGGCAAGTTCGAAGGATTGCAGGTAATCTTTATGTCTGCCGACACCCTTGGTGAAGAACATTTTTGCTGGGACGAAGGACAACGTCTCATCTCCTTTTGAGATTGGTGGATAAAATTAAGGGATTTTCGATTTAAAAAAGAATTTCGTCATTGATCAACCGGAAGCGAGGATCGCGATCATTTGAGTGAGGCGAAATATAGCGATACTTCCAACGAATGCAAATAAAAAATTTCTTAAAAATCCTTCAGGAGGGGATCACTTTCAGGAATTTCCGTTTGCCGACTTTGATCACGCACGGTTCGCGAAGAATCACTTCCGCTTTGGCATCGCTGATCCGCTCGTTGTTCACCGTTACTCCTCCTTGTTCGATCAACCGGCGGGCTTCCCCTTTGGAAGGAACGAGTTGTGTCTCGGTGAGCAGTTGAACGATGTTCACCGACGCGCCGTCCGTGCCGTACCGGAGTTCTTCGATTTCATCCGGAATATCTTTTTTCACGAAGATCCGGTCGAACTCCTCTTCCGCAGCGGCGGCCGCCTCGGGGGAGTGATACAACGCCACCAATTCGCGGGCGAGCCGCCGTTTGGTGTCGCGCGGATTGGTTTCGATCGCCGCTTTGATTTCCGACAGAGAAGAGTTCGGAACCGCGGTGGCGAGAAGGAAAAAGTCGTACATCAGCCGGTCCGGGATCGAAAGAGTTTTTCCGAAGATCTCCCGCGGTGATTCACTGATGCCGATGTAATTGTCGAGCGACTTGCTCATCTTTTCCACGCCGTCGGTGCCGGGAAGGATCGGCAGGGTGAGAATCACCTGCGCCTCTTTTCCGAACTCGCGCTGAATGGCGCGGCCGACGAGCAGGTTAAACTTCTGGTCCGTACCGCCGAGTTCCACATCCGATGCGATCGCGACCGAATCCATCGCCTGTGCGAGCGGATACAGGAATTCATGGAGGGAAATCGGCTCTTCCTTGTTGAAACGTGCATGAAAATCCTCCCGCTCCAGCATCTGCGAAACGGTGTACTTGCTCGAGAGTTTTATCACGTCCGCAAAACTCATCGGACTGAGCCATTCGGAATTGTACACCATCCGGATATTTTTGTCCGAGAGAATTTTTTTCGCCTGGTCGAAATACGATTCGCCGTTTTTCCGCGTCTCTTCGAGCGTCAGGGATGGCCGAGTCTTACTTTTTCCGGATGGATCTCCGATCATTCCCGTAAAATCGCCGACGATGAGCACGGCGGTATGGCCGAGGTCCTGAAACTGCCGCAGTTTGCGCAGCACCACCGAATGGCCGAGATGCAGATCCGGACGGCTGGGATCGCATCCGAGTTTGACGATCATCGGCGTATTCGACTTGATCGATCGTTCGATTTTTTGCACGAGGTCCTGTTCCGGAATAATCTCCGCAACACCGCGTTTGATCAGGTCCATCTGTTCGTTTAACGAAGGAAATGCCATTCTGTCCGATTTCTTTCAAATATGGTGGATACGTATCATGAATCCCGCCGCATTTCCCGTTCCACATCCCGTTCTTTGATAGCGGCGCGTTTGTCGTGCAGTTTTTTCCCTTTGCCGATGCCGAGCTGGATCTTCGCGTTCCCCTTCTTAAAATAGAGTTTTAGAGGGATGAGTGTGAGTCCTTTTTCGTTGGACTTTCCGTGTAGTTTGGCGATTTCACTCTTGTTCAACAGCAGTTTCCGCGTGCGGACCGGGTCGTGGTTGAATTGATTGGCCTGTTCGTACGGACTGATATGCATGTTCATCAGCCATACCTCGCCGTTTTTTACCAGCGCATAACTGTCCTGCAGGTTCGCTTTTCCGGCACGGAGCGATTTCACTTCGGAACCTTTTAAAACGATACCCGCTTCGTATGAGTCGAGAATTTCATACTCGAATCGTGCGCGCCTGTTGGAGATCGCCGCCGGTTCTTCGCTCTTCTTGTCCGTCATCTGTTCCTTCCGTGGACGAAATTACTCAAAAAGTGCCGATGAAACAAGAAAAGTTCTTTCGCGGGAAACTTGCAACGTCCGACATCTTCTTTTATCTTGTAGGAAAATTCCCATCACCATTCCGAGCAGACAGTCCGGCGCATTGATGACGCATACTGAATCCATCCTCATCCTCGATTTCGGTTCACAATTTACCCAACTGATCGCCCGCCGCGTGCGGGAACTGAACGTCTACTGCGAGATCCATCCGTATAATATTCCGTTCGAAAAGATCACGGCGTTCGCGCCGCGCGGCATCATCCTCTCCGGCGGACCGTCAAGCGTGTATGCCGCCGACGCTCCGATTCCGGACCGGCGTTTGTACGATCTCGGTGTGCCGGTGCTCGGTATTTGTTACGGCCTGCAGTTGATCGCCTTTCAGAACGGGGGCGAGGTGAACAAAGCCCCGCGGCGCGAATTCGGCCGCGCCCGGCTGTTGATCGACGATACGGAGGATATTTTCCACGGCATGTCTTCTTCCTCCGAAGTGTGGATGAGCCACGGCGACGAAGCGACGAAGGTCCCGGCCGGTTTTGAAACGATCGCCCGCTCGGAAAATGCCGCCATCGGCGCCATTCGCGACCGCCGGAAAAAGATCTACGGGATCCAGTTCCATCCCGAAGTGGTTCATACGAAAGAGGGAAAAACGGTTCTTGCCAATTTTACCAAGAGGATCTGCGGCTGCAGCGGCAACTGGAATGCCGATTCGTTCATCGAACGTTCCGTGGAGGAGATCCGCCGGACCGTCGGGACGAAAAAAGTGCTGTGCGCATTGAGCGGCGGCGTCGATTCCTCCGTGGCGGCGGTGCTGCTGCATAAGGCGATCGGCGATCAATTGTTCTGCATCCACATCGACAACGGATTGATGCGGCGGGGAGAGAGCGCGAACGTCGTAAAAACCTTCCGCGACGAATACCATATTCCGCTCGACGTGGTGGACGGAACGGAGATGTTCCTGTCGCGGCTCCGCGGCGTGACCGATCCCGAAGAAAAAAGGAAGATCATCGGCAAAACGTTCATCGACCTGTTCGATGTGGAAGCGAAAAAAGTGGATGGTGCGGAGTTTCTGGCGCAGGGAACGTTGTATCCGGACGTGATCGAGTCGGTCTCGTTCAAAGGACCGTCCCAGACGATCAAAACGCACCATAACGTCGGCGGACTCCCCGAAAAAATGCATCTGAAACTGGTGGAACCGTTCCGCGAATTGTTTAAGGACGAAGTCCGCGCCGTCGGCAGGAAGTTGGGACTTTCGGATTATCTGATCGACCGGCATCCGTTTCCCGGGCCGGGGCTTGGGATCCGGATTCTCGGAGAGATCACGCCGCAGCGGCTGGAAGTGCTCCGGAGCGCCGACGATATTTTCATCGGTGAACTCCGAAAACAAGGGCTCTATCATTCGGCATGGCAGGCGTTTGTCGTTCTGCTGCCGGTCCAGTCGGTCGGCGTGATGGGGGATGAACGGACCTATGAAAATACGGTCGCCCTCCGGGCCGTGACGAGTGTGGACGGGATGACGGCCGATTGGGCGCATCTTCCGTACGAATTTCTGGCGCATGTGTCGAACCGGATCATCAACGAGGTCCGCGGCATCAACCGCGTAGTGTACGACATCAGTTCCAAACCTCCCGCCA
>CAZRWF010000026.1:0-33122 GCA_964603685.1 uncultured Chitinophagaceae bacterium | reverse complement strand
ATCGGCGCCCCGGTACACGGGGCGCTGCTGTTTGGGCGTTGAACGAACCCCCGCTCCGTCGCGTCTAACTCTCCGCACGGAATTTCTTTTGAAAATCGGCACTTTCAAGGTATATTTATCGACAATAATCATTGGTTTTTTCTCAAGAGGATGGAATGGAACATACCAAACTGAATAAATATGTCGCCGGGTTCGTGTTTCTGGGGACGCTGCTCTTGTACGTAAAAACCTTGGCTGATACGGTCGTTTTTTGGGATGTCGGCGAGTTCATTTCGGCCGCGTATTTGCTCCAGGTTCCGCATCCGCCGGGTTCCCCCCTCTTTCTTTTATTGGCGAAAATATTCGGATTTCTCCCTCTGTACAGCGATCCGGCCGTACGGGTCCACTTCTTTTCGGCGTTGACAAGCGCGCTCACCGCCATGTTCGTGTATCTTTCCCTGGTGAAATTGATCATCCTGTGGCGCCCGCGCACCGACGATCTGTGGAATAAAATTTCCCTCTATACGTCAGCGGCAATCGGTGCGTTTTCGCTCTCCTTCAGCGCCACATTCTGGTTTAATGCGGTGGAAGCGGAAGTATACGGCATCAGCATGCTCTTCGTCGGACTGGTCACCTGGCTGGCCCTCCGCTGGAACGAACGGGCCGATTCGCCGTCGCATCAGCGGTACATCTTTTTGATCGCGTATCTCATCGGACTCTCCCTCGGCGTCCACTTGCTGGCATTGCTGGTGATCTTTCCGTTCCTCATCATCGTCTTTTTTCGCCGGTTCGAATTTTCCGTCCGCAACTACATTATTTTCGGCGCGGTGGCAATCGCCATCTTCGCCGTCGTCTATCCCGGCATCGTGAAGATCATGCCGAGTCTGCTCGACGGAAAATACACGTTCGGAAGCGGCAAAGAGAGCGAAAGTATCTTGTGGACCATGATCCCGATCGGCGCCATCGTGGCGGCGATCTACGGCGCGTGGTATGCCGTGAAGCAGAAAAAAGAGATGCTGCATCTCGCCAGCCTGTCGTTCCTGCTGATCATTCTCGGTTATTCCACCTACACCATGGTGATCATCCGCGCGAATGCAAATCCTCCCATGAACGAAAACGATCCGAGCACGCTGGAAAAACTCGTGTCGTACCTCAACCGCGAACAGTACGGCGAATCGCCGCTGATGAAACGACGCTGGAGCCAGGAACCGCAGCACCAGGGGATCTACACCAACTATAAAAGCGACGGCGACTATTTCTGGCGGTATCAGATGGACGAGATGCTGCTCCGGTACTTCCTCTGGCAGTACGCGGGACGCGAAGGGGATTGGCAGGGAGCGGGCGTGAACTGGAAACAGCTCTGGGGCATTCCGCTGTTCGTGGGACTTTTCGGTTTTTATTATCATTACAAAAAAGACAAGGCGATGTGGTGGGTGTTCTTCAACTTCTTCCTGTTGATGAGCATCATTATGGCGTTCTATTTTAACATGCAGAATCCGCAGCCGCGCGAGCGTGATTATTTTTATGTCGGCGCATTTTTCGTCTTCTCCATTTGGATCGGCATCGGCGCGCTCGGATTGATCGACACGGTCCGCGAAGCGGTGAAAGGGGAGATGTTGAAGAAATACGCCTCCACCTTCGTGCTGGCCTTCACCGTCGTCTTCATTCCGGTGAACATGCTCTACACCAACTACGACGCGTCCGACCGGACGGGGGATTATGTGGCGTGGGATTATTCCTACAACCTCTTGCAGTCGTGCGAACCGGATGCGATTCTCTTCACGAACGGCGACAACGACACCTTCCCGCTCTGGTACCTGCAGGATGTGGAAGGGGTGCGCCGCGACGTGCGGATCGTGAATCTCAGTCTCGTCAACACGTCGTGGTACATCAAACAATTGAAACATCAGGAACCGTACGGCGCCAAAAAAGTGCCGATCAGCTTGAGCGATCAGGAAATCGAACAGATCGGTCCGATGCAATGGGAACCGCGCGAACTGTCGCTGCCGGTGCCGCCGCATGTGATGAAAGAATATGAACAGTTTTCCGATCAGCCGGTGCAGGCCCCTCTCAAAGGGGCGGTGGAAGCCAAAGCGGGCGAAGTGCGGTTCGTGTTGTCCAATACGATGGCCTTCCCGCAACCCGGAGGACAAGTGATCAAAGCGATCCGCGCCCAGGATATTATGGCGTACGACATCATCCGGACGAACAACTGGGTCCGCCCGATCTACATGGCGGTCACCTCCACCCCCGATTCGAAGATCGGTCTCGACCGGTATTTCCGGATGGACGGACTGGCGATGAAATTGATCCCGTACGCCGCACCGACCGACGAAGGGGTGATCGATCCGGCGATTCTTTCGGCGAATTTGTTGAACGAACCGGCGGTGCCGAATCCCGGCTTCCAGCGCGGGTACCGCTTCCGCGGATTACGTGATTCCACCGTGCGCTACGACGAAAACGTTACGCGGCTGGTGATGAATTACCGGAACGCCTTCATGCGCCTGGCGCTGCATTATATGAATGTGGAACGGAACAATGCCAAAGCGATCGAAGTGCTCGATTCTATGATGACCAAACTTCCCACGAACGTTCTGTCGTTGGACTACCGCGTTGAGTTCGACATCACGAACTTCTATCATTTTGCCGGTGCGAAGGACCGGTACATCGAAATGACCGAAAAACTCCTGGCAAAACTGCAGGAGCTCACCGCCGCACCGGTGGCCGAGCCGTTCCAGAACCAGTATCATCCCTACTACATTCTGATGACGCTGTATCAGAACCGGGAAGAGTACGACAAGGCGCTTGCCATGGTGGACCGGATCAGCAAAGAATACGGATCGGTACAGGGGCTCGGTCCGTGGGCTCAGTCGCAGCGGGCGCAGATCGAAGCACAAGCGGCAGTGCGCGGATTAAAGGACAGTCTCGCCAAACAGTAACGGCGCGAATCACAATGGTCGATTGGGAAAAAGGGTGAAGCGCGGTCTTCATCCTTTTTCTTTTTTCACGAAGAACGAATCAAAGGACGCACATGAAAGAATCACGGCTGGAACATTGGGATAATTTCTGGGAAGAGAAGAAGGAAGTGAAGGAGGTCTATTCGAACTCGGACCGCGTGGTGCGGAACCTGGTGAAAGTGACCGACGTGCGGGGAAAAAAAATTCTCGAGATCGGCGCCGGGACGGGGCGGGACAGTTTTCCGCTGGTGAAACAAGGGGCCGAGGTGTACCAACTCGATTATTCCATGAACTCCCTGAAAATCATGAAACGGATCGCCGACGAGGAAAAAATGAACGTGACGATCATCGGCGGCGACACGTTCCGTCTGCCGTTCAAAGAGGGGACGTTCGACATTATTTTTCATCAGGGATTGCTTGAACATTTCCGCCACGAACAAGCCCGGGCGCTGCTGCGCGAAAATATCCGCGTGCTGAAACCGGGGGGACTGCTCTGCGTAGACGTGCCGCAGCGGTACCACATCTACACGCTCATCAAAACATTCCTCATCGCCATCGACAAATGGTTCGCCGGCTGGGAACGTTCGTTCTCCGTCCCCGAACTGAAAAAAGAGATGGAAGCGCTCGGCCTCACCACCGTTCACACCTACGGAGAGTGGATGTATCCCAGCTTGTTCTACCGGATGACGCGCGAAGCGCTCCGCGCAGTGAAGATCAATCTTCCGCTGTATCCCAAAATACCGGTCCTGTACTCGCTCCGGAAAACAATCCGCGATGCGGTGAAAGATTCGCCGCTGGCAACCTACACCGCCCTCTCCATGGGTGTGATCGGAAAAAAATAGATGTGAATGCCATAAATTTCACCACAGATTCACAGATTACTATTATTATCTGCGTCATCGGCGGCAAAAAATATTCTTAGCGGTTTTGCATGAAAGCGTACAATGTTCGGTAGGTCAGGCATTCTTGCCTGACCTTTCAAAACCCCAACATCGTTTTGATTGAACTTTGGTGATCTACATATTCATATCCGCCATTTGCCGCACTGGGAAGCGGCCGGTGCATCATATTTTGTCACCTTCCGCGCTAAAAATACCGAACTTTCCCATGATGAGCAGATCATTGTCCGTGACCATATCGTCTTCGGTAACGGAAAATATTATACACTGATCGCCATTGTGATTATGCCGGATCATGTTCATCTGTTAGTTCGGCCTTTTGCGCATTTTACGCTTTCTCGCGTCATGAAAGGAATCAAAGGTGTATCTTCGCGGTTGGTAAATGCAAAAAGAGGTTCAACGGGCACAATCTGGCAAGGAGAATCGTTCGACAGGATCGTTCGGGACCAAGGTGAATTAAAGGAAAAATTTTTTTACATGTTGAACAATCCGGTCAAAAAGGAATTGTGTGCGGATCCATGGAAATATCATGGTTGGTGGTGCAATAAGGAAATAATTATTCTATAAATGGTGAAGTAAATGACAGTAAATGGCTTTAAATGACAGACAGGAATGTCTGTCCTACCAATGATCGGTGAAATTCATGAACATTCTCATCTTTAATTGGCAAGATATCACGCACCCGCTGGCCGGAGGAGCGGAAGTACATTTGCACGAAACGTATTCCCGCATCGCCGCCATGGGCCACCGGGTGACGCTCTTTTGTTCGTCGTACGAAGGAGCGAAACCGACCGAAGAGATGAACGGCATCACCGTGATCCGCGAGGGGGGACGATTTCTTTTTAATTTTGTCGTCATGAAACGGTATTTCACCACGTTCCGCCGGATGAACTTCGATGTGATCGTGGATGATGTGAACAAGATTCCGTTCTACACGCCGTCGTATGTGAACGAACCGGTTCTCGGCGAGATCCATCATCTGCTCGGCACGAGCGTGTTTCAAGAAACGCTTTTTCCGCTCGCATCGTACGTCTATCTGGCGGAACTCGCCTCGCTGCCGATGTACCGGAAGATCCATTTTATGGTCCATTCTCCCAGCACGCATCAGGAACTGCTTTCCAAAGGATTTTCGCCGGAACGGACGCATTTTGTGCATTACGGCGTGGATCATTCTCTCTTCCGGCCGCTCGATATTCCGCGATCGCCGGTCCCGCTCGTAGGGGCACTGGGACGGCTGAAAAAATACAAATCGTTCGATCATTTGATCGAAGCATTCGTGATCGTGCGGGACGCCGTGCCGGAAGCGAAACTGGTGATTATCGGAGACGGGGACGACCGGCCGCGATTGATGGAGTTAACGGAACGGCTCGGCCTGTCGGACCGGGTGACATTCACCGGATTCGTGAGCGAACAAGAAAAAGTACGGTGGCTGAATACGATCCACGTTGCGGTAAATACTTCGGCGAAAGAAGGGTGGGGACTCACCGCCACCGAAGCGAACGCCTGCGGCACAACCACCGTCAGCAGCAACGTGCAGGGATTACGCGACGCAGTGATCGACGGTGAGACCGGATTGCTGTATGACTACGGCAACCGCGAACAACTGGCGGAGAAGATCATACTGCTCTTGCGGGATGAACGGCTGCGGCAGCGCCTCGCAACGAACGCGCAGCAGCGATCGAAAGAGTTCGACTGGCAAAAAGGAGCGGAAAAAACGGTGGAAGTGATGGAGGCGATAGTCGCCAAACGATGAAGCGAAGAGCGGGATTTATTTTTGTCCGTTAAATTTTTCCCTCATCTCCACGATATGTACGGCAATCGTTTCGCGGAACTCCGTTGTTTCGGCGATCAAGGTCTGAACGATCTCCGCATCTTCCTGTAAGAGTGTTTTTAATTCGCCGAGCGATTCCAGAACGACGTTCACCGCAGTCAACGCCCGTTTTTGAATGGCGATCACCGCGCCGAGGTTGTCCGGTCGGTCGTTTGTAAAGGCGGTGCCGCCGGCGGTTTTTGCGGCAGCATAGGTTACATTCGTGACCACTTCCGCCACGAGAGGGGATTCGCGGATTGTTTCCGGAAGTGTCTGCGACCAGCGGAGAATGGTCACGGCAAGCGCGTGTGCCTTCCGGTGAATCGGGTCGTTCCACAATGTCTCACGCGCGCTTGCTGCGGGATCATCGATTCCGGCGGCCCGTTTCCATTCTTCCCCTTCTTCCGGCTCGTCCGCCGTCGCGGAGAGATCATTCCACGCGTCTATCGGCGATTGTTCCTCCGTTTCGGTGTTGCCGCGGGACCACCCCATTTCCCGCGCGATGATATCGTCCCGCTCCGGATGGTCCATATACTTTTCCATCAGCGCGGCGAACTTATCCGCCATTGCATCGCTCTTTTTCATGAACTCTTCCCATGCGAACTCATCCATCGGCATGTTGTTGTCGTCCATCAAAAAAATTCTCCGGAGTTGTGGAACAATGGGTGCAATAAATGAAGTTTCCCGGACAGTGTCAATGGCGCCGCATTGGCGTTTTATCGCTTAATGGCCCGGCTCGCCCATAAGGGATACCGGAACGCGGCATCATCCTTCGCATAGAACAACAGTCCATCCGCCGTGGGGAGATAGAACCAGCTGCCGCTGCTGTTCACAAAATTCGCCGCGCCGGTCAGCTGTACGAAAGCACTGATCTGCATCCCGTTTGTCAGCACCGGCACATCGTTGCCGAACACTTTCTGCGTGGTGAGATCGTTGTCGAGATGGATGATGATGTTCACCGGTCCGTTGCTGCCGCGCCCCGAAAGCTGCACGAAGTTCCGTTTCCCTTTCCCGATCACCGGCTGCTGCACGAATGAACCGCTGACGCAAATCACTTTTCCCTTCCACGCCTCCTCGTCTGCATAAAACGTGTAGTTGATAAAATCGAAATCGGCATCCTGGATGATCCGCCGCATCTGAAAATTGTCCACCGAGACCGGCTCTTGCTGTCCCGGCAGCGCGGAAACCGCCGCCGCGGCAAGTAGAACGGTCCGGAGTGCTGCTGAAAGATTCATACGCGTTTTCCCGTATTGTTTTCCTCAATATATGTAATTACCTTCAAAAAAATTCCGGTTGCCGCTCTCCATTCCATTTCGCCGTATGCGCCGTTCCGTGTCGATCATCGTTCTTTTGTGCACCGTTTTCCTCCCGGCCGCGGGACAGGAACTTTCGGACCGTTACGCGGCGTACGGAACGCTGATGATCGAACGATTGTCTACAGCACCGTTTCCTCATCCGCTGCGGGCCAACGGACATGTGTACGGGAAAAAGAGCTACCCGTCCGAAATACATTATCAGGACAGCAGCGTGCTCCTGTTTATTCCAAAAGGATTTGATCCCGGAAAGCGGACCGATCTGGTAATCTACTTTCACGGCTGGTACAACTCCATCGACAGCGCACTGCCGCAATTCCGGCTGATTGAACAATTTGCGGAATCAAAAAAGAACGCGGTTTTTCTCTTTCCTCAAGGACCGAAACACGCCCCTGATTCGTTCGGCGGAAAGCTGGAGGAGAAAGAGGGGCTGGCATTGTTTGTTGCGGAGGCGGTGCGCGTACTCCGGAAAAAATATCCTGCGCTGTCGCCGACGATCGGAAACATTGTGTTGGCCGGACACAGCGGCGCCTACCGGGTGATTGCCTATTGCCTGCTCCGCGGCGGATTGACGGAGAATATTTCCGATGTGATCCTGTTCGACGCACTGTACGGCGACACCGAAAAATTTGCCTATTGGATCGATCATTACAACGGACGGTTGATCAACATCTATACGAACAACGGCGGCACCAAAGCGGAATCGGAAAATCTGATGGAGTGTCTCGTTAGTTGGAAAATACCGTTCGTGCAATTCCCCGAAAAGGAGAGCATGCCGGAACAACTGCAGAACCACCGTGTGATCTTTCTTCACTCCGATCTGGGGCACAACGGCGTCATCGCCGAACGAAATCAATTCCGTGAATTCTTACAATTACGCAGAGCGGGGAAGTAGAAATTCGAATTTCAAAAACCGAAATTCGAAATCCTCAACCCATTACCCAAATCCTTTAACCTTTAACCTTTAACCCTGAATCCTGAATCCTGAATTCTGAATCCTGAATCCTGACTCCTGAATCTTGCATCCTGTATCATGCATCTTGTATCCTGAATCCCGAATCCTAACTCTTTCACCCAAAACCGTGCATCCAACAACCACAATCCAAACCACACAACACCATGCGTTATAAACTCATCGGCACATCCGGCCTGCGCGTTTCCGAACTTTGTCTCGGCACCATGACATTCGGTGAAGAGTGGGGATGGGGCGCTTCCAAAGAAGAATGCAAAAAAATGTACGACACATTCATCAACGCCGGCGGTAATTTTATCGATACGGCGAATCGTTATACGGACGGAACATCCGAAACGATCGTCGGCGAATTGATCGCTCCGGAACGGGAGAACATCGTCCTGGCGACCAAATATACGTTGAAGATGAAACAGGGAGATCCGAACTGGAGCGGCAATCACCGGAAGAACATGGTGCAGTCGCTCCACCGCAGTCTCAAACGGCTGAAGACGGAGTACATCGACCTGTATTACGTTCACGCGTGGGACTTTACCACGGCACCGGAAGAAGTGCTCCGGTCGCTGGACGATGCGGTGCGGCAGGGAAAAATTCTTCACATCGGCATTTCCGACACCCCCGCCTGGCTGGTGTCGCAGATGAACACGATAGCCGACTTGCGCGGGTGGACGCCGTTTGTCGGATTACAAGTGGAATACAGTCTCGTGGAGCGGACCGTTGAACGGGAACTGCTGCCGATGGCGCGCGCGTTCGACATGGCGGTGCTGCCGTGGTCTCCGCTCGGTGCCGGCGTGTTGACCGGAAAATTTTCAGGCGGACAGCGTCCGGGCAATACCCGCATCAAAGAGGGGAGCGGTCGGTTGAAAGAACGGAACTTGGCGATCGCCGAGGAAACCGCAGCGGTGGCGAAAGAGATCGGTGTCCCCCCGTCGCAGGTGGCGCTGGCGTGGCTGCTGCATCAGCCCGGAGTGAACATTCCGATCATCGGAGGTTCCGCCGCCGATCAGATACGCGAAAACCTCGGATGCCTGTCGGTGAAATTGTCCCCGGATCACCGGAAACGCCTGGATGCCGTCAGCGCCGTTGAACTGGGATTCCCGCATGACTTTTTGAACGCGAAATATGTAAAAGATCTGGTGTTCGGCGGAACAGCGGATCTTATCGACAATCACCGCCGGCGCTAACTTGCGGAGGAAGCTATCGCACATCGACTGACCACACGGAAGGATACACGGAAGCTGTCACTGCTCGGGAAAAAAGCGGGGCCGCAAAAAACATTGGAAGTGTTTCCGAATCACCACGCCGGCAGGGATTATACCATCACCCTCACGACCGACGAATTTACGACGCTCGGACCGGTCAACCATCAGCCCGATTTTGCGACGCTGGAGATCCGCTACGGTCCGGACAGGGTGATCCTCGAATCCAAATCGCTGAAGCTGTATTTGCAGACCTTCCGCAATCAGGAGACGTTTTATGAGCACGTAGTGAACGTTATTCTGGACGACCTCGTCGCAGTCCTTCGGCCGAAATGGTGTTCTGTCACCGCATCGTATGCCGTCCGCGGTGGAATCGCAATGACCGTCCAAACGGAATTCCGGCGGCCGTAACAGCAGAAGACCGCACCGGCGCGGATTATTTCAACAGCATCAATTTTTTCGTTGCGGTAAATTCTCCGGAACGGATCCGGTAGAAATACACGCCGCTGGCCATTGTGCCGCCGTTCCACAGGACCGAATACCGTCCCGCCTCTTTTTCTTCGTTCACTACCGTTGCGATCACCCGACCGAGCGGATCGAATACGGTCAACTCCACATGTGCGGCAGCGGGAATGTCGAAGGTGATGGTTGTGGCCGGATTAAACGGATTGGGAAAATTCTGATAAAGGGCGAACGATGCCGGGACTGTTTCAGTGCGGCGGACTGTCACGAGAGACGAGACAACGACAGTATCTCGTCCGATGTTATTGAAGAGATGGAAGTCCGACTGTGCCGCTGCGGCGGACGCCGAATGCACCACCAAACCGGCGGAATCGGTCCGGACCGCCAGATAGATATTTACCGACTCCCCGGCGGATAACGCGGCAACGTTCAGCGTAAACACCCGGTTGGCGAATGATTTTTCCCCTTTGGAGACCGAATCCGCCAGGAGCGACACGCGGCGCGAGAGGGTGTCCCGCAATACCACCGATGTGGCGCTGTCGGGACCGATGTTTGTCAACCTGATGTGATAGAGGAGGGTATCGCCGAGTTTTACCGTGTCCCGGTTAGCCGAGACCGACACATCCACATCCGCAAAAATTCCGGTGGAGATCACGGTAACGCAGCGCGAAAATTCCGATGTGTTGCCGTTCGAATCAGTCGCCGTGGCGGTGATAAAATTCCCCGGAGTGACCGACACCGGCAGCGTCGTATTGATCAATGCGATGCCGGAAACATCCGTCGTGACCATCTGAGATCCGAGATACCGTTTCCCTTCGCCGTATTTTGTGCCATCCGTCGCATCGGCTTCGAACAGCTCAATGCGGAAAGACATGTTCGGTGTGCTGCGCAGTTTTCCGGTAACGCGTACCGGCGAGGGACCATCCGCAAAGTAGAGTTCCGGAAAATTCTGCAATCCGTTCGCTCCGATGTCACCGTCGCCGTCGTCGTTGGGAGTGACGCCGAACTGTCCGTTCTCCAGAAGATCGATCCCGAGTTCGCCGTTTCCTTCAAAGGAGTTTGCGGAGATCTTGTTCCGGGCGCTGTCCGCCACGATGATGCCGGCAAGGGTATTGTACCGGATCTTATTCGTGGTAATGAGTGAACCGATGATGTTTCCGGACGATCCTCCGTAGATCTGAATCCCGTCCTGCTTATTGCCGAGCTGCGCTGTGCCGGTATAATTGGTGCCGATGGCATTGTTGAAGATCCGGTTGTCGTGCGACCGGTTTTTGATCACGATGCCGGACAACAGATTTCCGGAAACGGTATTGCCGATGCCCGCGGGATCCGATCCGATAAAGTTGCCGCGCGAGCTGTCGATGACGATCCCCGCATAATTGTTCGGCAGTGCGGCTGTTTGATCGAGATTCAATCCGATGATGTTCGCGGCAATGCTGTTGCTATCGGCACCGTAGAGATAGATCCCCTCGCCGAGGTTGCCGGAAATCAAATTTCCGGAGCCGACCAGCGATCCGCCGATCTTGTTCCACCGCGTTTGATACAGGACGATCCCCCGTTCATTCGGGATCGCCGCCGTTCCCTCTTGATTCGTTCCGATATAATTTCCCCAGACGGAATTATCCCAGGCAGAGTCCCCTTCGATCTGAATACCGGGACCGGAATTTCCGGAGATCACATTGGAGGAATCGAAGGTTGTTCCGCCGATCCAAGTATTCTCCGCATTATAGAGGAAGATGCCTTCGCCCGTGTTCGGGAGCGGCGCATTCATCGCAAAATTGAGTCCGATAACGTTACCGATAATCACATTATGGAACGGCAGATACCCGTTCCGCGACGTGAGAACAATCCCCGCCCCCTTATTGCCGGAGAGGTGATTGGAGTTGATTTCATTTTCGTCGGACCATCCGGCGATCTTCACTCCCGCTTCGTTATTCCCGAGCGCAGCGCCGCCATTCAGATTAACGCCGATCGAATTGTGGGAAACAATATTCGCCGCGCCCCCTTCCATTAGCACGCCCGGACCGTCGTTTCCGGAGATGATATTGGCATATGCATTGGTAGGACCGCCGATCATGTTTTTGTATCCCGCCTGCACATGAACTCCGGCGGAGGTATTCGAAAGTTTGGCGAATCCCGTATAATTCGTCCCGATATAATTTCCGGAGATATTGTTGTACGAAGGGACGCCGTTGGCAGGACGGAAGCGGATGCCGTACCGGCTGTTACCGGATACCAGATTGCTGTACACAATATTACTGTCCGCATACCCCCAGAGGGTGATGCCGTCCGCATTTGGAATTTTCGCCGTGCCGGCTTTGTTGGTGCCGATGGAGTTGAATTGTATGGTGTTGCGGAGAACGTAATTCGGACCGGAAGGGCCGGGGAAGGAAAAGATGATACCGCCGTACAATTCAATGCCGCTCGAACCGTTGCCGGAGATGACATTGGCATCGGCAATGGAGTTTCCGCCGATCATGTTGCCGTTGCACGAAATGTAGATGCCGTTGTTGTTGTTTCCCCAGTCGGCCGTTCCGTTGCGGTTGGTGCCGATGTAATTTCTCCGGATGACGGCGCCGCCGAGACCGGTGACGGAAATTCCATCCCCGTTGTTGGCCGAGATGATGTTCGATTCCACCACGGCATTGGCACCGAGCAATTGAATGCCGTTGTCACGGTTGCCGATAAGACTGTCTTCGGAGGCATTGATGCCGATATTGTTGAATCCGATGTAGGTGTGCGATGCCTGTCCCAGGACGGTGATGCCGTCTCCGTTGGCGGCGATGACGTTGTCGACAATGGAATCCCTGTCTGCGAACGTCGTGATTCCGTCGCCGTGGTTCGGCAGCCGGGTCGATCCGAACACATTCACGCCGATATAATTGTTTTTAACGAGCGTCCGGTTGGCAAATTCTCCCAGTTCCAGTCCCGCATCGTCGTTGCCCGAGAGAATGTTGCCGACGACTGAATTTTGTTCTCCGCTCACGTACACCCCGGCGTCGGAGTTGCCGGCGGCGGTGATGCCGTTCATCGTGCCGGAATAGTTATAGCGGATTCTGTTCTTGTCGCCGAAGACAACCGCGATCCCTTCCTGCGTGTTCAACACGGCTTTGTTGGCAGTGGAGAGCGAATCACCGCCGACGAGCGAACTGTCGGCGTTGATATTCAGTCCGGTCTTGTTAAAAGCAAATTCGTTGTACTGTAAGGTGGAATTGTTCGCGCCGAAACCGAGTGCAAGGCCGGCAGCTTTCCACCATTCGAAGCGCACATTGGTCACGGTCGATTGATTACCCAGACTGATGCCGATGGATCCGCTCGAAAGAAATCCGTCGATGATGATCTTACCGGCGGCAACGGTGCCGTTGATGGTGATCGGAACGGAGATACCCGGAAGCTGTATGGAAGGAGAAATTTTCGTCAATCCGGACGCGAACGAAATCACATGAGATCCGCCGAGCAGATTTGCATTTTGTATCGCGGAACGGAGCGTCGGCGGGGAATAGAGTCCGTCTTCCAGATCGGAATCATCCGCATCGCTATTGTCCGAAACGACGAAGTGGACGGATTGACCGCTGCGGGATGTCCGGACACCGTTCGCCCTGATCCGTTGTTGGTCGATCCGTTTACGAAGGGAAGAGGGTATTTCCGCGAACGAGGCGTACGGTCCGTCGGCGGAACGGACGATGTGGATCGTCCCATCGATGTCGATCACCGTCAATCGAAGTGCCGGGGATGAGGATTGTGCCGAAAGAATGGAAACCGTGAACGACAAAACAACGAAGAAACAACGCCTCATATCCGCCTCGCAGGATAATGGTGAATGCGGCTGATTCGATTTTCCCCCGTGAATTCAGGGCAATGTAGCAGTTGTCGGTTTCATTGGCAAGTGGGCAGAAATGAATTGTGATACCCGTCCCTGTCAAAAAAAGTGCGGGAAACGGCAGCAGAGAGCTGGTAATTACCCTCTCGTGAGCCGGCGGATGATTTCGAGATGTTGAGGAAATAACCGAAACAGGTGTTCACGCCTTGCAAGCTCAAAATCATCGAAATCAAATCCCGGCGCGACGACACAACCGACAAGTGCGAACGATCGCGGTTGGTCGACCGTGCCGCCGAACCAACGTCCGTGGGGAACAACGGCATGCGGCAATTCTCCGGCGGCGATATTTTTTCCGATACGGTCTGTACGGTACACCCCGTCGGGGGAGATGGAGTGGATCGTCAAGGCGCTTCCGTCGATATGAAACCATTGTTCATCCGAAACGAGCCGGTGCAGCGAAGAAAATGAATCCCCTTCCAACAGATAATAAATGGCGGTGGAGTACGAGCGCCCGCCGTTATAGCGCATCGGCAAATTCGGCTGGGAGATTATCCCGTCGCTGCGATAGATCTCTTTGTAATATCCCCCCTCCGGATGCGGGATCAATTGCAGCGTGTCGATATAATATTGTGCCGTGGACATGGAGAGTAAAATTTTTTATCTGTGAAGGAATTTGTTGGTTCTTCCGTCAATTTAATTATATCGCCGCACGATGTGACTAACCAATGCAGCATCAAATATTCCGCATCTAGCATCCAGCATCCAGCATCGTGTATCCTGCCTCATCAATCCCGCCTCTTGTATCCCGCACCCCGCACCACCCTCATCCCGCTCCCATCACCGCATTCATGGCCGTTGTGTTGACGATGTCATCCACCGAACAACCGCGGGAGAGATCGAACGCCGGTTTTTTTAGTCCTTGTACGATCGGACCGATTGCCTCGGCGCCGCCGAGACGCTGAGCCATTTTGTATCCGATGTTGCCGGCGTCGAGATCGGGAAAGACGAGCACGTTGGCATTTCCGGCGAGCGGACTTCCCGGCGCTTTGGACGCACCGACTTTCGGAACAATTGCCGCATCGAGCTGCAGTTCACCGTCCAGCACGACGTCCGGACGTTTTTGTTGTGCGATTGCCGTTGCTTTCGCCACTTTCTCCACATGGGGATGATTCGCACTTCCTTTGGTGGAGAAGGAAAGCAAGGCAACGCGCGCTTTTTCGCCGGTCAAGACCGTGTGATTGTCCGCGGTCGTCAGTGCGATGTCGGCGAGTTGTTCCGCCGTCGGATCGGGAACGACTGCACAATCCGCAAAAGAGTAGAGGGCGTTCGGGAAGACCATGACGAAAAAACTGGAGACGACCGAAATGCCCGGCTTCATGCCGATCACCTGAATGCCGGCCCGCATCACATCGCCGGTAGTCGAAAGGGAGCCGGCCACGCTGCCGTCGGCGAGTCCTTCGCGGACCATCATCGCTGCAAAAAAGAGAGGTTTTTTTATTGTTTCCGTTGCTTCGGCTTCGGTGATTCCTTTTGCTTTTCGCAATTCAAAAAAAGTTCGGGAGAATTTCGTCAAATGTTCGGAGTGGAGCGGATCGATGACGGTAAGACCGTCAAGATCGATCTTTTCCTTTTCGGCTACCGCAGTGATGTCGGCACTGTTTCCGATCAGGATCGGGCGAGCAATCTTTTCCTTCAGGATGATGCGCGCCGCTTTGATCGTTCGG
Organism: uncultured Chitinophagaceae bacterium; assembly: GCA_964603685.1. Classification (GTDB taxonomy): domain Bacteria; phylum Bacteroidota; class Ignavibacteria; order UBA10030; family UBA8401; genus UBA8401. The sequence goes on along the minus strand of CAZRWF010000026.1, from coordinate 17,989 downwards.
GGATCGGTCGCGTCCGGAAGAACGATGGATTTGTTGAGTGCGGCGGCTTTGGTACGAACGTCGGATATAAAATTATGGGGATTCATGCAAATTCCTTTGTGAGAGTATGGGTGTGACATGATAAATATACGGAGAATTCCATTCGATAATTTCCGCAAAATATGATCCGGACCGATCATCAATATTTCTGTTCGACAACGGAATTTTTATCCGCAGATCAATCCTTTCGACACACTTCAACCGTCGATGCGTTGAGAAATTATCGTCGGGATTGTTCATTTCTCCCCTCATTGTCTAACCACCACACTCCAAATAAAGACAAGTCTATCTGAAAATTTGGTGTGGGCAGAATGTGGATAACTCATCATGTTTTGAATGAATGTTTCTTTGCTCCATGTATTGTGCTGACAAAACGGCAATATTCGAATTTCTTAAATTCAGTTAATACTCTCTTTTATTGATTAATTTTAGTTAATTTAGGCCCTTTTTATTGTCCAAATGTCAGAACGGAGGTATATTTGTATCACAATGGATGTAAAAAGTGCTAAAAAAGTGTATGTGGAAACCTACGGTTGCCAAATGAACATGGCTGATACCGAGGTGGTGTTGAGCGTGATCAATTCTGTCGGATATACTCCGACGAATGATGCCGCTGTTGCAGATCTGATCCTGGTGAACACCTGCAGTGTGCGTGATAATGCGGAGCAGCGGGCACATCAACGCGTTTCTGAATTAAAAGAGCACAAACGTCGCAATCCGGAAGTGCTCATCGGCGTTCTCGGTTGCATGGCAGAGCGTCTCCGGACGACGCTCGTGGAAAAAAATAACCTGGTCGATCTGGTAGTCGGCCCGGACGAGTACCGGAAATTGCCGAAACTGATCGATGATGCGCGTGCCGGACAGCGAGGGATCGCCGTAAAACTTTCCCGCGTGGAAAATTACGACGATATCACTCCTTTGCGTACTGAAGGGATCAGCGCCTGGCTCTCCGTGATGCGCGGGTGCGATAAGTTCTGCACTTTTTGCGTTGTGCCGTTCACCCGCGGCAGAGAACGGAGCAGAAGTTTAAAGAGCGTCGTGGAGGAGGTCCGCAATTTATCCGATCGCGGATTTAAAGAAGTGACACTGCTCGGTCAAAACGTCAACTCTTATCACGACGGAGAATTCGATTTTGCGGACTTGCTTTCCGCCGTTGCGGCGGTCGATCGGTCGATGCGCATCCGTTATACCACGTCGCATCCGCAGGATATGAGCGACAAGCTGATCGAAACGATGGCGGTGAACGACAATATTTGTAAATATATCCATCTTCCGGTGCAGTCGGGTTCCGACCGGATTTTGCGGTTGATGAACAGAACGTACACTATCGATCAATATCTGTCGCTGATGCAAAAAATAAAACGGGCGATGCCGCAGGCGAGTTTTTCCACCGACATCATCGCCGGATTTCCGACCGAAACGGCCGACGACCATGCCAAAACGATCGCCGTGTTGCAGGAAGTACGGTACGACGGCGCATATATGTTCAAATATTCTCCGCGTGAAAACACCAAAGCATGGTCGATGGGGGATGATGTTGCCGATGAACTCAAGGTAGAACGTTTGAACGAGATCATCGCCGTGCAAAATGCGATCGCGTACGACATCAATCAGTCGCTGATCGGTACCGATGTGGAAGTGCTGATCGAACGGGACAGTTCCCGCTCGGCGGACGATCTTCTCGGCCGGACCGACACCAATAAAAAAACGCTCTTCCCGCGCGAAGATGCCGCCATCGGCCAATACCGGAAGGTAAAAATCGATCGCGCAAATGCACAGACATTGTTCGGAACGATTGTCCCGGGAAAAAATTAAACGATAATGAAAACACCGATCACGATCATCATCACTGCCGGAATCGCCGTTGCGTGTGCGGTCTCCCCCGTGTTCGCACAGTTGAGCGCCGGCGATGTGCGTGCCCGGCTGGACCTCGTCCATGCCGGCAAAATCGATCACGTACGGACCGAAGTAGCGGGAATGATGAAACAATCGCCGAATGATCCCGGCGTCCGTTTCCTCGATGCCTATGTCACGGAAAACGGCGACCAGGCGGTGAAAAAATATCAATCCTTCGTCGACACCTATCCGGACAATGAATGGGCCGACGATGCGCTCTATAAAGTCTATCAATATTATTATGCCGTCGGTTTATACCGGACGGCGGATGCCAAACGGGAGCAATTAAACCGACAATACCCCCAATCGATTTTTGCGCAGCAGAAAGAAGCAGCCACCCCGTCCGCACCGGCACCGGCAGAAGCCGCGCCGGCCACGACGAAAGAACCCGAGCTTCGCACACCGTTGCCGAAGGCCGCCGCGGACGGCCCGTTTGCAGTGCAGGTGGGCGTGTATTCGCAGGAAAACAAAGCCCGCGAACAAGCCGATCAACTTTCGGGCACGACGGGCCGGACGGCGTTCGTCTTTGAAAAACAGAGCGGAGGAAAAAAGGTCTTTGCCGTCGCATTCGGCGGGTTTCCGGACGAAACAGCGGCGAAGGAGTTCGGAGCGGAATTACGCTCGAAATTCAACCTGGATTGGTTTGTGGTGAAACGGTGACCGGCGAATCGATGGAACAGACGGCGAACAGAAAAGAATTTCAGGAACGGTTCGGCATCATCGGCGACTCGCTGGAGATGCAGGAGATCGTGCAGGTGATCCAGCATGTGGCGCCGACCGATATCACCGTGTTGATCACCGGTGAAAGCGGCGTCGGCAAAGAGGTGATCGCCCAGGCGATTCACGGCGCCAGCAACCGGTCGAAAAAACCGATGGTCACGGTGAACTGCGGAGCCATTCCGGAAGGGATCATTGAATCGGAACTGTTCGGACACGAAAAAGGATCGTTCACCGGTGCAAACACCGAACGGAAGGGATATTTCGAATTGGCGGACGGCGGCACGATCTTTCTCGACGAGATCGGCGAGCTTCCGCTTGCCACGCAAGTGAAATTTCTCCGCATTCTGGAGAACGGAGAATTTTTGCGCGTCGGTTCCTCGTCCGCGCGGCGGGTGAATGTGCGCGTGATCGCCGCGACGAACAAAGATCTTGAACAAGAGGTCCGGAACGGGAATTTCCGGCAGGACCTCTTCTACCGGCTCCGGTCGGTGAATATCCGCATACCGGCGCTCCGCGACCGGCGCGAAGATATTCCGTTGCTCTTCCGGAAGTTCATCGAGGAGTTTTCGGCGAAAAACGGCATCAAATTCGGCGGAATCACGCCGGCGGCGGAACTGCTGCTGCAAAACTATTTCTGGCACGGCAACGTGCGCGAATTGCGGAACGTGGTGGAAAGTATGCTCGTGCTCGAACGGGGCAAGAAGTTGGATGCGCCGGATGTTCAAAAATATCTCCGCCTTCCCTCCGAAGAGCGCCATCTGCCGATGATCGTCGCGAAACCGAACGACTTCGACGAACGGCAGCTGCTGTACCGGGCGCTGATTGAACTGAAAAACGACATGTTGGAAGTGAAAACGCTCCTGAAGGAAACGCTCTTGTCGGCCCGTCCGTCCAACGGCGCCGCCAGCGTTCCCGAAACATTGTCCTTGCAGGAGATGGAACGCCGGATGATCGAAACAGCGCTGAAAAAATATCACAATAACCGGCGGCTTGCTGCGGATGAATTGCAGATCTCCGAGCGGACGTTGTACCGGAAAATCAAAGAGTATAATTTATGACCGACCGACTGACCGCGGCCGCACGACGGTGGACGACGAGGCTGATCCTTCCGCTGATAGCCGGGATATTGTCGGCCGGATGTTATTCGTTCACCGGCGCGTCGGTGGCGCCGCATTTGAAGACCGTGGCGATTCCGTTGTTCGACGACGTGAGCGGCTTTGGCGAAGCGGGACTGCGGGAGAAGTTCACACAAAAAGTGATCGACAATTTCCGCAACGACAACAATCTGGAGATCGGAGAACGGCTCACCTCCGACTCCATCATCGAAGGATCGATCGTCTCGGTCGTCGATGCCCCTTCGGTCATCGGCGGCAACGACATCGTCCGCACGCGGCGCGTCACCGTCACGGTCCGCGCATCGTTCACCGACATGAAACTCCGGAAAAAAGTGTGGGAACGGGATTTCACCAACTGGGGTGAATATCTCCAGGGGGAACAGACCCGCGAGGCGGCGCTGAACGACGCGGTAAACAAAGTAGCTGAAGATATTTTGCTGGAGACGGTCTCCGGCTGGTAACGGAACAAGGAAACGAATCGCTTTTCACTCAATCATAGAGATCCTATGGAACAATTCATACTGATATCTTACATCATCTGCTTGAGCATTCTGTTTGTCTTCGGTGCTCACGGATTCGTGATGATCTACCACTATTACCGCCACCGCAACGAAGTGGAAGGGGACCTTCCGCTGACGGAAACTCCCATGGTGACGATCCAGCTGCCGCTGTTTAACGAAATGTACGTGGTGCGGCGATTGATCGAAGCCTCCTGCGCGATCGATTATCCGAAAGATAAACTGGAGATCCAGGTGCTGGACGATTCGACCGATGAGACCGTCGATCTCGTGGCGAGCATCGTCCGCGAAAAACAATCCCAAGGATACAATATTATCCACGCACACCGGAAAAACCGACAGGGATTTAAGGCGGGCGCCCTGAAGGAAGGATTAAAGACGGCACAAGGGGAATTTGTGGCGATCTTCGATGCGGATTTTATTCCGAAAGCGGAGTTTTTGAAGAAGACCATTCCGTACTTCTTTGCCGATTCCTCCATCGGCATGGTGCAGACCCGGTGGGAGCATCTCAACGGCGACTATTCGCTGATGACCAGAACGCAGGCAATGGCGCTGGACGGACATTTTGTGATCGAACAAAATATTCGCAACAAGGCGGGATATTTCATCAATTTTAACGGCACCGGCGGCGTGTGGCGGAAAGCGACCATCCTGGATGCCGGCAATTGGCAGAGCGATACGCTGACGGAAGATCTTGATTTGAGCTATCGCGCGCAGCTGCGCGGATGGAAATTTAAATTCCTCCGCGACGTCACTTCTCCGGCGGAATTACCCGCGGAGATCAACGCTTTAAAGTCGCAGCAATTCCGCTGGACAAAAGGGGCGATCGAAACGGCACGGAAACTTCTTCCCATGGTCTGGCGGTCCGAGATTCCGTTCCGGATCAAGTTCCACAGCACGTTTCATTTGACGAACAACATCGTTTTTCCGTTCATCATCCTGGCGAGCATCCTCAATGTTCCGCTGACATTCATCAAACACGGCGGAGAGTTCAACGCCTATTTTGATTTTATGTCGGTGTTCGTGCTGGCGTTCGTCGGATCGTTCCTGTTCTATCTCTATTCGCAGAAAGATATTTATGCCGATTGGCGGAACCGTATCATGCTCTTCCCGGTCTTCATGGCGGGGAGCATGGGTTTTGCGGTGAACAACAGCAAGGCAGTGCTGGAAGGTTTGTTCAAACGGAAAAGCGAGTTCGTGCGGACCCCGAAGTACGGCATTGAAGGAAAAAAGCAGTCGTGGAACGACAAAAAATACGTTCCGGTAAAATTCAGCTGGACGGTGATTATCGAAATCGTTCTGGCGCTCTATTGCGGATTCGGCGTCCTTTCCTCCTTGTATTATCTGGAGATCGCCGCCGTTCCGTTCCAATTGTTGTTCACCTGCGGATACGGTTTTGTGGCGCTGATGTCCGTTCAGCAGGCGCTCGAAGCGCGGAGAATTAAAATGGCGCAGTTGGATCTTGCCGTGGAACCGCTCGCCGTGTAACGGATATGCTGTGGTATATCAAAGCCGGTCATCGACCGGCTTTTTTTATTTCTACCAACTCCCGCCAGAGATCGAACGACAGCCACCAATTCACGGCGGACAGATACTGTTCCCGGCCGTCGTAGAGACCGAGAACGATGGTGTGTAATTTTTTCATATCGTACAGGGGATATTCAACGGTGTTCCGGGAATGCAGACGGTCCAATACGAATTCCTTCATCGTCCTGAAAAATTGTACGGGCAAAGGATCGGTATACGATCCCATCAATCGGCTCCGAACGGCCGTCCATACCCGGGATTGCAGCATTGTCAAACGGTACGGATACGGAACATTGTTTTTGATGAGCGGGAACCGTGTCAGATCCGGTGCGATTGATCGAAGAATATTTTTTACCATCCGTCCGTTGCGGCGTTCGGCAAGGGGAAGAGACAAGGCGCCGAGGATCAGATCCGGCTGGGAGAAGGGCATCAGGTTGATCACCGAACCGTCGATCCGTGCTTGAGCATCCGCACTTCCGATCGGTATCCTCCGGAGTGCAATCCAGCGGTCCAAAAAATTTTCCGTTCCGATTGATGCGGGTGAGGGAAGGGAAGAGAATGATTCTTCCAGATCGCGGTACGCTCCTGCTTCCATCACCGCCGTCGTTTCGCGGGTGAAAATGTCGGCCCGGTTCACGGCAAGCTGCGATGTGATGGTACGGATGTTCAACGTCCGCACATCTTCCGCATGCCGTATTGCCAGCCGGTTCAAAAACTGCCGGCGTAAAATCTCGCCGTTCCCTCCGTCCATCATCATCACATCGGGCCGGCGCAGCGCATCATAGTGGTTCAGGCGTATCGATTCGGTGGCGGGTGCGATGCAGTTCACCTGTTCCGTATATGAATACAACGATTGAAGAGAGCTGTCCACCGATAACGGCGGATGAATATAACGCGTGAATGGTATTCCGCGGGATCGAGCAATGGTTTCGGCGAGAATCACATCGGGTTCATTCTCTCCGCCGAATGCATATGTAGTCACTTCGGGATTTCGCCGTTGCAGCAACGCCAGCAACAGGCGTGAATCGAATCCGCCGGAAAGTCCGACCGTGATATGCTTTCCGCGGAGAGTGAGAACGGATTCCAGCAAAACACGGATGCCGGCCGGAGTTTGTTGGGGAAGAATTTCGGGTATCCACGGAGTGATACGGGTCTCCCATCCGTCCGGTCCGATCGTCCACCGGCTGTTCGGCGGCAGCCGGTGCGTTCCGCGAACCGGACTTTCAAGGGAAAATTGTTGCAACGAAACCCATCCCGCGCCGAAAACTTCGGGATCGATGGAAACATCGGGAAGGCACCGGCAGACCCACGAAAGGACGGTACTGAAGATCCACGAATCGCCGAGTTTTCCGAGATACAATGTGCGGAGTCCTGCACGGTCGGAAAAACATTCGACGATGCCGTTGCGAAATCGAACGGCGACATAGTGTCCGTTTAAGGTCTCCGTGGGAATCCGTTCGGCTGTCAATAAAACACGCCACTCCTCGGACGAAACGATCTGTGATGATCCCTCTCCGATTTTCACACCGCAGCCGGCGATGACCGCAATTCCGTTTTCCAGAGAAAGGGAACGGACCGTGTCGGGATTACCGCCGGCCGCAATGAAAAAATTTTCGTCATTTCCGACGGCGATGCTCGACGGCGGCAGCAGGGAGGTGAACCGTTTTCGACGGATCGGGGATGCCTCCGAGCCAAATATTCCGAAAATCCAACTCATAATATTGTGACGCAGTATAAAGACAAATGAAGGAATTTCAAACCGATATTGCTATTCAGCCGATTCTCAGCTATTTTAACTTCACGGAGTATCACCATGGAATTTGCTGAATTTGACATAGAATTTCTCGCCCAAAAGATGTCCGAAAATCCGGCCTCGCCGCTTTTCGCCCGCCTTGCCGATTTGTATGTTGACAAAAATCAGTATGCCGAGGCGTTCACCTTGTTGGAAGAGGGGATCAAAAATTTTCCGGGCTATTATGCAGGATATCTCGTCCTCGGAAAAGCGCACCTCTCCGTGAAGGAATATTCGAAAGCACAGGCCGCTTTCGAAACGGCGTTACAACTCTCGCCGTTTAATCAAACCGCGATCTCGCTGCGTCAGTCCGTCCCGAACAAACCGGACGAGTCGATCCGCACGACGGATGAGAACTATTTTGCGCCGGCGGCTGCAGCCGCCGTAACACCGGTCGCTGAAGCGGAGCCTGTGATCGCATTTTCTCCCGAACCGGAAACGACCGCAGCGGAGACGTTCGACGCGATCCCGGCGCAGCAATTTGAGATGACACAAACCATCGAAGAGGTCAGCAGTTCATTCGAAGAACCGCAACCGGTTGCGATGCCGGAGATTCAGCAATATGAATCCCCCGTTTCCCGGCCGGCAGAGTCCACGACAGTCTCTTCGTATGATGATTATTTCGCACAACATCAGCACCGAGCGGTCAGCGAAAATCCGATGGCGCTCGACGATTTTCTCAGCGGCAGCGTGACGCCGGAAATCCGAATGCCCGCGGCGGAACCGGAGCCGCAAAAAGAATTTTTTAACGAATCGTACGTTGAACCGGAACCCGTTTCGACTCCGGCGGTCGAACCCGCCCATGCGGAACCGGAGCCGGTGTTTGCCTCGCCGGAACAGGCACAACTGTTCGCCGAATTGACCGGAATAAACGAACAAGAGACTCCGCCCGCAGCAGAGACCGATTTCGACCTGCTGACCGAAAAACTGCAGGGTGCCGAAAAGATCGTTCCGCAGGAACAATACCAGCCGCAAACACCCACGCCGAAAGAGCCGGAGGATGACAAAGCCTATGAGACGGATGCCGTCACGCCGACCTTGGCGGAAATTTACGCGTCACAGGGAGAGTTTCGGGCGGCGATTCAGGCCTATGAGATTCTGATGTTCTCTCATCCCGCCAAAGGGGGGGAATTCCAGAAACGGATCCGGGAACTGCAACAGCAGCAGATGGAGAAGGACGGATTGATTTAAAATGACAACGCCCCGGACTCTGCCGGGGCGTTGGTCGTTACGGCGTGTTTACTTCAGTTTGTTGACCAGTTTCGTCAGCTTCGATTTCAGATTGGCCGCTTTGTTCTTATGGATGACGTTTTTTCCGGCGAGTTTGTCCAGAAACGACACCGTCTCCTTTAACAAGGCGTTCGCGGCATCTTTCGCCTGCGTGGACCGCACTTTCTTCAACAACGTTTTCATCGTCGATTTATCCGCCACATTCCGTTTTGCCCGGCGCGCCGTGGAACGGATCCGCTTTACCGCCGATTTATGTTGTGCCATGGTACTTCTCCTCTGTGTGCTGTGATGTTATATGAGTATAGGTAAATTTATTTCCAGTTACAATTTTTTTTCCCAATAGATCGTCTTCCGCAGGCCGTCCACCCAGCGTTCGTACTCGTCCGCCATTTTAAATTGAAGCGCCAATTGTTCCAGCCGTTTAAAGTCATCCTTCAAATTGATCGGATGTTCCGGTGAAACGTTCCGGACATAGATGATGTGGTAACCGTACTTGTTCTGCACCGTCAATCGGCGCGGTTCGCTGATGTCGCCCGGTGCCGCATTCGCCACAAAATCCGCATAGGCCGGATCGAGCTGGTCCGCGGACAACCGGCCGAGGTCGCCGCCGATATCTTTCGTATCGTTATCTTCGGAGAATTTCCGTGCAAGAGCGCCGAAATTTTCCCCCTTCAACGCGGAGGCGCGGATGCGGCGCAGCTGCGCAACGGTGCTGTCGTCGTTGGCGGAGGACATTTCCAGCGGAAACAGAATGTGTCGCGTCCGCACCGCGTCGCCCCGCCGTTCCACCAATTGGATCAGGTGATATCCGAACTGCGTTTTGATCGGTTTGGAGATCTCTTTTTCCGCGAGCGTAAATGCTGCCTCTTCAAATTCTTTCACGAACGAACCGCGGCGGGCAAATCCCAGATCGCCCCCCTGCGACGCCGATCCGTCGGATGAGTACCGTTTGGCGAACTCGGCGAAATCCCCTCCGGCTTTGATGCTATCCGCAATGGACCGGATCTTCGCGACAAGGGAGGAGATCACCGTGGAATCGGGTTTCGGTTCGATGTAAATGTGACTGATCTCGAATTCTTTCGGGACGTTCGGGATGCTGTCCTTATACTTCGCGAAAAATTCTTCCACTTCGCGCCGGGAAACGGTCATTTGCGCCTGACGCTGCTGTTGAATTTTTTGGCTGAGAATCTGTTTCCGGATAAGGTCCTTAAATTGGAAATCGCGTTTCATCCGGTTTACGGACATTCCGTACATTTCTTCCAGTTTTTCCTGTCCGCCCACTTGGTACATCATCCGGTTGATCTGCTGTTCCAGCCGTTCGGTCACTTCTTCCTCAGAGACGACAATACTGTCTTCGATCGCCTGTGCCAGGACCAGTTTGTCGTTGATCATGCCGTCCAACACCCGGTCGCGAAGTTCCGGCGAGTTCGGATCAACGCGATTTTGCGCCGCCAGCTGCTGGAGCGTAAAACGTAGATCGGACTCGGTGATGATCTCCCGGTCCACGATCGCCACGATTTTGTCCAGCGACTGTTGTGCCAGAGCCGCCGTGCAGCTCCACAATACGGCGAAAAGATATTTCATGTTCGGTCTGTTCTTTCCGACGGCGGCGCGGTTATTGCGCATCCACCATCACCTGTACGGTATGTTTCGTGCGAAGTTCGTTCAAAAACTGCTGATAACGCTGCTGGCGCCGCTCCATGGCCAGACGGTCCCGTATCTCCGGCAGCACGTAGTGCAGCGGTGCAATCGCGGAAGATTGATATTTTCCCATCGAGCGGAGGACGAAATATCCCGCACTGGTTTTGACCGGAAACGACGTTTCATGCATGCCGAGTACGGTGGCGACTTTCCAGAGTTCGGGCGGGTACAAGGCACTTTGTGTATAAAACACGGAATCAGAAAACGACATCATTTCCTGGAGCGGGTCGTTTCGGAATTGCGAGACCGCGGAGAGCCATCCTTTTCCACCCAACACTTCGGCGCGAAATCGATTGGCCGGTTCCAATTCACGGAAGACCGACACGGAAAGCCGGATAATGTCCTCTTTTAATGTGAACTCCGCCGTATGCGACTGATAATAAGCGGCGATCTCATCCTCCCGGATGGAACCGGCGGCGAGGGCGTACACTTCTTTTTCCAGCATCTCGGCGATGCTGAGTTGTTTTTTTGCCTCCGCGACTTTCTTTTGAATCTGTTCGGAACTTTCGTAGCCGCGCAGCTGCGCTTCCTGATAGAGCAATTCGCCGATCACCCAGCGGTTCGCGTACTGTTGAATGTCGCTTTGCGTGAGCGACCGGGAGGTGTCGACACCGTCGCGGATCATCTCCATGGTGAGCACCGTGCCGTTCACGCGGGCGACCGTGTTGCCGTCCTGCGGTTGATCCGCGCAAGAGGCGAACAACAGCAGCACGGTGAAAAAGAAAAGAGGAAAGCGACGAACGCTTTCCTCTGTATGACAGGCGACGGACATTATTGGTTTTCTTTTCCGGATCCCGTCGGACGTGCGAACGTTTTGGCGAGACCTTCCGCACTGGTCTGTACGGGATATTTTTTCGTCAGCGATTGATACCACTCGTCGCTGAGCCGTTTTGTTTCATATTCCTGGAAAGCGCCGGACACTTCGGATTGCGCTTCTTCGAATGTTTTATTCCGTGCAGCATCTTTTTCCAGAACGCGGGTGAAGGTGAAACCGCCGTCGTTCACGAAATACGTATTCGAATCGGCCGCGGCGAGCGACCATGCGCGGCGGGAGACGTCGTTCGTCGAGACCGGGATCAATCCGGTGATCCCGCGGCTTTCCGACGGCCGTTTGTTGTAGAGCGTATAGGCGGAGTCGAACGGAATCGGTGCGACGGCGACTTTGACGGTATCATACGTCGTCTTGGCGTTCCGGCCTTTTCCTTTTTTTGCGACGACGGAATCCTTCACATAACCGGACAACGAACGTTGGACCACTTTCGCCAGACTGTCTGTGGTGACGTAAAGTTCTTGGTAGTTCACGCGATCCGGCCAGGTATAGTTGGCAATGGTGGAAGCGAAATAAGCGCGTAAAGCGGAATCGCTCGGCTGCACTTTATTCCAGACATTCTCCTGTTCGGCTTTGAAGAGCAGAATCCCTTCTTCATACTCCTTCATTGTCCGTCCGAATTCCGGGAACTTCGATTCCAGCTGACGAGCATGGTGCTCCACGACGAGATCCGTCGATACTTTTTCCACGATCGACGGAACGGTGCCGGGATTGATCATCGCCATGTTCTTCAAGTCCGGATGCGCTTTCGCCCGCTCGATGAACGTATTCACCGTTACCGGACTGTTGGCAAAGGTAACCATCGCGGCATTGCGCAGGGAAGAAGTGATCGTGCTGTCCCAATCGGGATCATTCGTCGTTTTATTCGTATCGACCGAAGCGGCGAACAACGCAACGATACTGTCGTTCTGCGTGAACGAATAGAGTGAGCGGATTTTGTTCACCATGTTCTTATAATCGTACTGAAAGCGGTAGTTCTGATATTCCGATTTTAACTGCTGTTCGATCTCTTTGAACGGAGGGACGCCCTGGCTTTTTCCCCGCTTCACCAAGTGTACGCCGAACGGCGTTTGAACGATACCGGAGAGTTCGCCGTCTTTCATCGAAAAAAGGACTTCGTCGAACTCACGGATGGTCCGTCCGCGGTCGATGGAGCCGAGAGCACCGCCGCGTTCGGAGCTGTACGTATCATCCGACACGTTTTTGGCGAACTCGGCAAAATCCCTGCCGGCAAGAATGGAATCGCGTACTTCCGTCAGCCGGCGGATGGCAGCGGCGGAATCTTCGAAGGTCGCGCCGGGATTCAGTCGGATCATAATGTGGAATGCTTCCACGGTCCCCTGGTTCGGTTTGATATCCGTGACTTTCAGAATGTGGTAGCCGAATTGCGTGCGCACCGGTACGGTTGAATACTCACCGGCTTTTAGAGAATACGCGGCATCTTCGAATTCCGGCACCATGGCGCCGGCGGAAAAGTAATAGAGGTCCCCTTTGTTGTTCTGTGCGGAAGGATCCTGCGAATGGCGGAGGGCGAGTTCCTCAAACGGAACGCCCGCTTTCAGCGAATCGATGATCGACATCGCTTTCGCGAATGCCGCCGCGGTATCCTGCGGAGACGGATTTTCGACTACGCCGATCAAAATATGGCTGGCGCGGATTTCCGAACGTTTACGGTTATACATCCGTTCCAATGACGGCTGAGTGATTTCCCTCTCCAACATATAGGAAATGGCGAGGTTTTTCCGGTATTCGTTCAACTCGGTACGAAGTTCTGCATCTTTATCGTACCCGAGGGAATAGGCCTCTTTCACTTTCAGCCGGAATTTCACATACAGATCGAGAAACTTCTGCCGGTCTTCGACCGAGGTTTTTGCCGCAGCATCATAACCGCCGTTATTTTTTGAATAGACCTGCTCAAAATCGTTTACCGAGATCTTTTCTCCGGCAATATCTGCAACGTACGATCCGCCGCAGCCAATGATTCCCGCAAATAATGCGAAAACAATTGAGGTCATCATTAACTTTTTCAAAACCATACTCAAAAAACTCCTCGAATATTGATTGAAGATTGGGTGAAAAACGTTGTAAGTATCTAAAAATAATGAAATTACGGAAGACAAGCAACGAATCTTCGTCGGGTCGAGTGCGACGCAGCTCTCATTGGACGTATCGGCAAATTTCCACGTTCCCGCTGGTATTTCGTCCGTGCGGTGAGTATTTTGACCCATGGAACAATTTGCGACCTATTATTGCGCCACGTGCGGCGAAAAAAACGAGGTTTTTGTCGATGCCGACGGGGGAGGAGTGCAGCAATTCACCGAGGATTGTTCCGTGTGCTGCCGGCCGAATGTCCTGCGCATTCGGATTTCCGAGGACGGAATCACTATCGAATCAGAATTCGAAGGGTAAAAAATGTCACCGACACAGTTCCGGGATTATGCGGAAAAACAACTTGCTCCCACCGAACCGATGTTCCTGCGGGTGCCGCCGGGACAAACGGAATGGAAACCGTCCGATGAATCATGGACGGCAGGACAATTGATGCACCATATGGCATACGCGCTTCATTTTAATGCCAAGGGGATCGAGAAGAACGAATGGGAACTCCCGTCGCTGCGGCATGTGTTCGTCAGCAACCGGAAAACGCCCAGTTCCACTGTGGAAGAATGCGTCGCCCTGTACCGCAAAAACGCGCGGTACTTTCTCGACATTTTCGCAACGATGCCGGAAGATGAATTTGCAAACGCGGAAGTCGATTCGATCCAATTGGGCAGGGTGCAAAAATGGCGGATCGCACTCTTTGCGCTGGACCATCACCTGAATCATAAGGCGGAATTGTTCATGTATCTGAAACTGATGGGGGTGAAAGTGACGTCGAAGGATTTGTACGGCGATCGGATGTAACGGAGGAATCACGCCGCCTTTTGCAGGGAGCGTTGTGCGAGCCAAAAGGAAGCGATGGAAAAAAGAACGAATCCTCCCCCTTCCGCCATCACGATCTGGGGATCGCCGACGCCGATTGTCAGATACCGCAACACATCCGTATGCCAGGTCAGCGGGTTGGCATACGAAATCACCTTCAGCCACAACGGCGCCGCATCAAGCGGATAAAACATGCTGCTGACGAACATCAGAACGAAATATGCCACGTTGATCATCGTGTTGAACGTGTCGTTCCGCCGGACGCGAAAGGCGACGAGCGACAAGGCAAAGAACCACCCGGCGATCCCGACCATAACGGTGAAAACCGTCATTGGCAGCAGCGCGATGTTGACCGGAATGTCCAGAATGAAGATCGCCGCGCCGAGCGTGAGGGACATTTGTGCCAGTGCCATAAAACACTGGAAGATCATTTTCCCGAACAGGAATTCTCCCCGCGTCATCGGATAGGTGAGGAATTCGTAGAAGATGCCGTTATCGCGATCCACAAAAAATCCGTACGCCTGATTGATCGCGCTGCCGAAACAGGACATGGAAAGGACGCCGGCGAGGAAGAAGTCATTGTACGATACCGACAATCCGTAGGTCGAAATACCCACGCCGACCGCTTTATTAAATCCCACGCCGAACATGAGCAGGTACAGCAATGGCACCGCCATGTCGAAAAAGAGCCACATCAGACTCGTCAAACGGATGAGGGCGTCGCGGTAGAGGATGGCGGCGATGTTTTTCACGGTGCGGTCCCCCGTTTTTTCCCGTCGATCAGTTCCACGAACACGTCTTCGAGCGATGCCGTCGAAATTTCAAAATGTTTCAACGCTCCGGAAGATTGGGCGAGGGAAAGGATGTGAAGGGCCATGTTGTGTTCGCGGACGGTGACGTTCACCTCGTTGTTCACGATCTCCATCTTCACCGGGGCGAATTTCGTGATCAGTTCTTCCAGTTCCTTTCCCATCTCGTTGAATTTTAAGGAGAGGTAGAACATCTGCAGTCCCATTTTTTTCACTTCATCGGTCGTGCCGCCGGCGACGATCTTCCCGTGGTTGATGATGGCGATCGCATCGCAGAGTTCTTCCGCTTCTTCCAGCATGTGTGTCGTCAACACGATCGTCCGGCCCCGCTGCGCCTCTTCCCGGATCGCGCGGACCGTGGCCCGTTTGTTGAAGGTGTCCATGCCGGTCGTCGCTTCATCCAGAAAGACGATCGGTTTGTCCACCAGAAACATTTTTGCCACCTGCACCCGCCGTTTTACTCCGCCGCTGAGGTCGATCGGTTTTTGATGCAGCACGTCGCGCAAATGGAAGAGGTCCAGTACATGCTCCATTTTCCGCTCAATCTCCGCGGTGCTCATGCCGTGGAATTTTCCGAAGGTGAGAAAATTATGGCGGACAGTGAGAAAAATTTCGACGGCGTTTTCCTGCAGGACAACGCAGAGATTTTTGCGGACATCGAGCGGCTGCCGGACGACGTCGAATCCGTTGATCGTCACGGTGCCGGAGGTCGGCGGCAACAGCGTGGTGAGGACCTTGATCGTGGTCGATTTTCCCGCCCCGTTCGGACCGAGCAGCCCGAAAATTTTTCCCTGTTCCACCGAAAAAGAGATATCATCCACGGCGCGGAGCGGGGGTTCCCCTTTGCGGCGGAATTCTTTCACGAGATGGTGGACGGAGATGGCTGTCGGCATTAATGTTCTTTCGATAACAGGTCGACCAGATTTTTGATGATAAACGCCGTGGCGCCCCACACCGGTTCTTTCCACACGTCGTAAAAATGAATCGTGTAGACGGTGCCGCGGAGTTCTTTGGGTTCCGTGCGGTGGAGCGACGGATCGAAAAATTTTTCCATCGGGATCACGAGCACATCCGCCACTTCATCCGCGCTCGCTTTTATCTCGGACAGGCAATCGATGTATCCGACGACCGGTGAAACGACAAATCCCGTCGGTATCCGGACATCATCCAGTTGACCGAGTATGGTGACGGAGGAGGCCGGAATGCCGACCTCTTCTTCCAATTCGCGGAGGGCGGTGGCATGTTGCGATACGTCATCGTCGTCCACCATTCCGCCGGGAAACGAAATCTGCCCCTTATGATGTTCGACCGCGTCCGACCGTTTCGTCAGCAGAAGATGCAAACGTTCTTCCGCATTTACAATCGTCACCATCACACACGCCTGCCGGTGCCCGGCGGGATCGATCGTTGCGGGTGTATATTCGGTCAAAGCCGTACGAATCCGATCAAGTGTCAGTGCCGTCATTCAAAACCTGCTGGAATCTCTGCCGAAAACGAATGCTTTCATCCAGTCGAACACCACAAGGATTTTGTTCTTCCAGCTCACCAATTTCGTCAAATAGGCCGAACGCCAGAAGATCCAGGTGGAAAATCCCCGTCCCTTCACCTGTGGAAGATCCGCCAAAGCACGATTGCTGCCGATGTACGCCAGCATTCCCCGGTGATGATAGACAAACGGCGAAACCGTTTTATGTTTCGCCAGGGCGTTGAGCGACCGGGCGAGATACCGGCCTTCCTGTTGTGCCACCTGGGATGTTGCCGGAAGCGCCTGGCCTTCGATGGTGGCACAGTCACCGAGAGAGTAAATATTCGTTTGGCCTTTCACGCGGAAAAATTCGTCCGTGACCAACCGCGAACCGCGGTCCTTTTCGAACGGCAGCGACCGGACGAACGGTGTCTGCGTATTGCCGGTCGACCAGACCATCATGCCGTACGGAATGTGCGAACCGTCTTTTAAAACGATCTGTTTCTCTTCCACTTTTGCGACCGGCGAATGCAACCGGACCGAAATGCGCTGTCGTTGAAATATTCGAATGGTGTACTCGCTCAATGCCGCATCGAACGAGTTCAGAAGCGTTTCACCCGCTTCGAGCAGCGTGATGCCCACTTCGGGTACTTCCGCGGGATACGAGTCGACGAGATCTTCGGTCAAAAAATCATGCAGCTCCGCCGCGAACTCCACGCCGGTGGGCCCGCCGCCGACCACCACGAAGTGAAGAAGCCGCTTCCGTTCTTCGAACTGGATATTCGGCGTTCCCGCCCGTTCGAAGTTTTCGATGATCCGTTGGCGGATCGCGCGTGCGTCGGTCAATTCTTTCAGGAACAATCCGTACCGTTCCACACCGTCGATTCCGAAGGTATTGTTGCTCGCGCCGACGCCGATGACGAGCAGGTCGTACGGCAGCGAAAATTCATTTCCATCCAATGCTCCCGAGCAGCGGATCGTGCACGCCGCCGTGTCAATGGCGATACAAGAGGCATGATAATAAGTGATGTTGTCTTTTGCGCTGCGGATCGGTTCGATGATCGAACGAAACTCAATCGTACCGACGGTGGTGCTGGGAAGAAGGGGAGTAAAGATAAAATGATTGCGGGGGCTGACGACGGTGACGTCGTACGCATCGGTATCAATCGCTTTCAGCGTGCTGAATGAGGCGAATCCGCTTCCGAGAATGACCAGTTTTTGTTTCTGACTTTTCATGGTATATTGAACGGTGGGACCGAAAGAACGGGACTAAAATACGCAAATTTTACCGAACAGACACTATTGTCCGTGTTGCACCTCACAAAACGTATTAAACGGTACCGACGGCGGCGATGTCCAATGCGAGTCAACATCACAATCTTAATGATAGGAGAGGCACAATGAAACGATCGATCGTCACGGCGAT